>NZ_QVIF02000004.1:0-479017 GCF_009835065.2 Xanthomonas sp. LMG 8993
AGCCCCTTCGCGCCCTGGGGCGCTCCTACGGGGTCATGGGGTTTGCGTGGCCATGCAAGCGCCGGGTTCGACACGGTCGAGGCCGCGAACCGATTGCGCAAGCCAATGGCATCGCCCCTGCGTAGGAGCGCACCCGGGCGCGACTGGGGCATTCCCGGTGAAGCCCCTTCGCGCCCTGGGGCGCTCCTACGGGGTCATGGGGTTTGCGTGGCCATGCAAGCGCCGGGTTCGACACGGTTGGGGCCGCGAACCGATTGCGCGAACCGGTGGCATCTGCGCCGCGTAGGAGCGCACCCGGGCGCGATTGGGGCGTTCCCGATAAAGCCTCTTCGCGCCCAGGGGCGCTCCTACGGGTCATGATGGGGTCTGCGTGGCCACGCACGACCTCTTGCGGCATCCATCTCATCGCCCACAAAAAAACCCCGCCTTTCGGCGGGGTCCTTTGTGCTGCAACAGCCGAGTGGCGTGGATCAGAAATCCATGCCGCCCATGCCGCCCATGCCACCGCCGGCCGGCATCGCCGGCTCGTCCTTCTTCGGTGCATCGGCCACCATGGCTTCGGTGGTGATCATCAGGCCGGCGATCGAGGCTGCGTTCTGCAGCGCCGAGCGGGTGACCTTGGTCGGATCCAGGATGCCGAACTCGACCATGTCGCCGAACTCGCCGTTGGCCGCGTTGTAGCCGTAGTTGCCGGTGCCTTCCTTGACCTTGTTCAGGATCACGGACGGCTCTTCGCCGGCATTGGCCACGATTTCGCGCAGCGGGGCTTCCATCGCGCGCAGGGCGATCTGGATGCCGTGGGTCTGGTCTTCGTTGGCACCGGTCAGGTTACCGACGGCCACCAGCGCACGCACCAGGGCCACACCGCCGCCCGGGACCACGCCTTCTTCGACGGCTGCACGGGTGGCGTGCAGGGCGTCTTCGACGCGGGCCTTCTTTTCCTTCATTTCGATTTCGGTCGACGCGCCGACCTTGATCACTGCAACGCCACCGGCCAGCTTGGCCACGCGCTCCTGCAGCTTCTCGCGGTCGTAATCGGACGAGGTGTCTTCGATCTGGGTCTTGATCTGGCCAACGCGGGCTTCGATCGTGGCCGAGTCGCCGGCGCCGTCGATGATGGTGGTGTTCTCCTTGGAGACCTGCACCTTCTTCGCGCGGCCCAGGTCCTTGATCGTGGCCTTCTCCAGCGCCAGACCCACTTCCTCGGAGATCACGGTGCCGCCGGTCAGCACGGCCATGTCTTCCAGCATCGCCTTGCGACGGTCGCCGAAGCCCGGTGCCTTGACGGCCACGACCTTGACGATGCCACGGATGGTGTTGACCACCAGGGTGGCCAGCGCTTCGCCTTCGACTTCTTCAGCGACGATCAGCAACGGCTTGCCGGCCTTGGCCACGCCTTCCAGCACGGGCAGCAGGTCGCGCACGTTGGAGATCTTCTTGTCGTGCAGCAGGATGAACGGGTCGTCCAGGTCGGCCGACTGGCTCTGCTGGTTGTTGATGAAGTACGGGGAGAGGTAGCCGCGATCGAACTGCATGCCCTCGACCACGTCCAGCTCGTTTTCCAGGCCCGAGCCTTCTTCAACGGTGATCACGCCTTCCTTGCCGACCTTCTGCATCGCTTCGGCAATGATGTTGCCGATCGATTCGTCCGAGTTGGCCGAGATGGTGCCGACCTGGGCAATTGCCTTGTCGTCGGTGGTGGGCTTGGAGATGTTCTTCAGCTCGATGACGGCGGCCTTGACGGCCTGGTCGATACCGCGCTTGAGGTCCATCGGGTTCATGCCGGCGGCCACAGCCTTGGCGCCTTCGCGGATCAGGGCCTGGGCCAGCACGGTGGCAGTGGTGGTGCCGTCGCCAGCGTTGTCGTTGGTCTTGGAAGCGACTTCCTTGACCATCTGCGCGCCCATGTTCTCGAACTTGTCAGCCAGTTCGATTTCCTTGGCGACGGAAACGCCGTCCTTGGTGATGGTCGGCGCGCCGAAGCTCTTCTCGAGCACGACGTTGCGGCCCTTCGGGCCCAGGGTGGCCTTGACGGCATTGGCAAGCACGTTGACGCCACGAACCATACGGGTACGTGCGTCTTCACCGAAACGAATGTCTTTAGCAGCCATTTGTTGTAACTCCGGAATTTGAGATTGGGGATTGGGGATTGGCTAAAGCGGGGTTCGGGGGAGATGCGGGATCAGCTGCGCCAAGCGCAGTGGCCAATCCCGAATCCCCACTCCCGAATCCCGCCGTCAACGGCTATCAGCCGATGACCGCCAGGATGTCGTCTTCGCGCAGCACCTTGTACTCGACGCCTTCGGACTTGTAGCTGCTGCCGGCGTACTGGCCGTAGATGACCTTGTCGCCAACCTTGACCACCGGCGCGCGCAGGCTGCCGTTGTCCAGGGGCTTGCCGGCGCCGATGGCGACGACTTCACCCTTGGTGGACTTTTCCTTGGCGGAGTCCGGGATCACGATGCCGCCGGCGGAAACTTCGTCGGCTTCGATCGGCTTGACTACAACGCGGTCGTGAAGCGGCTTGATGCTCATAGAGAAAGACCCTCTTAAGTGATTGATTGGTCTGGAAATTATCGGCGATGTTAGCACTCGTATGTGACGACTGCCAGCACAGCGCGCGGAAAAAACCCGACAGAGCGGGTGCGGGCCAGAGATTGTGCTGTGTGGCCAGCTTTCAAGGGCTGGGGGCAAAAAATTTTCGCCGGGCAGTTCCGTGCCAGGACCGCGAAGCGGCCGACACGACCTGGCGCGCATTGCCCGCTGGCGACGGTCAGCCGGGTGGGAACCGTGGTGGGAACCGGGCTGCGCGATCGCCAGCTGCGCCTGAGACCGGCTACCGAGCCACTGGCACGCCGGACGGTGCGCACCGAGCAGTCGCCGGAGCAGCCGCTCTAAAAATGGAACCAGGTTCCACCGATTGTCATGCGCACGTTTTACAGTCGGCCACGCATTCCCCGATCACAAGGAGCTGTCGATGAGGTTGCCTTCCCCTGCCCGTGCTTTCCCCTTGCGCTGGTCCCCCAGCTGCACGCTTCCCCTGGCCTGTGCGCTCGTACTGGCCGTCCCCACCGCCCACGCGGCGGTGTTCATCAACGAACTGCATTACGACGACGCAGGCGCCTCCGGCGACAGCGGCGAAGGCGTGGAAGTGGTGGCCACCGCCGGCGAATCGCTGAGCGGCTACCGCATCTATCTGTACAACGGCAGCACACCGGGCGCGGCCACGGTTTACGCCAATACGGCGGTGCCGGCCGGCAGCCTGGTCAGCTGCGGCAGCCAGGTGCGCGTGGCCACGGTCGGCTACGCCAGCAATGGCGTGCAGAACGGGCCCAACGACGGGGTGGCGCTGGTCGACCCCAACGGGCAGCTGGTGCAGTTCCTCAGTTACGAAGGCGCCATCACCGCCAGCGGCGGCCCTGCCGCCGGCATCACCAGCCAGAACCTGCCGGTCAGCGAGAGCAACAGCAGCGCGGTCGGCAGCTCGCTGCAACTGACCGGCACCGGCAGCAGCGCGGCCAACTTCAGCTGGGCCGGCTCGTCGGCGCAGACCTTTGGCGCGTGCAACCGCGGCCAGAGCTTCAACGGCAGCGGCGGTGGCGGCGAGACCGGCGCGGCACCGACGATCACCAGCACCACCCCGACCCAGGGCGCGACCGGCTTTCCCGCCGCCGGCGACCTGAGCGTGGGCTTCAGCGAGGCGGTGACGCTGAGCAGCGGCGCCTTCGCACTGAGCTGCGCCAGCTCCGGCACGGTGGCGCTGAGCTACCCGACCAGCGGCACCCGCTTCAGCCTGTCCACCAACACCGCCTTGGTCGGTGGCGAGCGCTGCACTCTGGCGATCACCGCCAGCGCCATCCGCGATGCCAGCGGGCTGAGCCCGGCCGCCAACCAGTCGATCGCCTTCACCGTGGCCACCGCCAGCGGCGGCGGCACCGGTTACTACTCGCGGGTCAACACCGCCAATGCCAGCCAGTTGCGCTGTTCGCTGCACACCGTGATCAAGGGCCACACGGTCTATCCGTACAGCGGCTCGGGCACCAGCACCTGGACCATCCTGGAGATGGCCGACGAAGATCCCAACAACAGCGGCCGGATCCTGGACGCCTACCGCAACCGCAGCTACGCCAAGGGCAGCGACCGTGCCGGCACCGGGAGCGGGCTGACCTACAACCGCGAGCACACCTGGCCCAACTCGCTGGGCTTCGGCAGCGCCAGCGGCGACAAGGGGCTGCCGTATGCGCCCTACACCGACACCCACATGCTGTATCTCACCGACACCGCCTTCAACGCCGACCGCGGCAACAAGCCGTACGCGGCCTGCACCAGCAGCTGCGGCGAGCGGGTCACCGAGGTCAATGACGGCAGTGGCGGCGGCAGCGGGCGCTATCCGGGCAATTCCAACTGGGTGCGCACCCCGGATGGCAACGGCGGTACCTTCGAGGTGTGGGGCAAGCGCAAGGGCGACATGGCGCGTGCGGTGATGTACATGGCGATCCGCTATGAAGGCGGCACCGACGCGGCCACCGGGCAGTCCGAGCCGGACCTGGAACTCACCGACGACCGCAGCAAGATCGTGCAGACCTCGGCTTCGCCGGCCTACATGGGCCTGTTGTCCACGCTGCTGGCCTGGCACCAGGCCGACCCGCCGGACGATGCCGAGCGGGCGCGCAACCAGGTGATCTTCAGCTTCCAGGGCAACCGCAACCCGTTCGTGGATCACCCCGAATGGGCGACCTCGAGCCTGTTCACCTCGGCCAAGCCGGCCAGCTGCCAGCTGGCCAATTGATCCGGCCCGGCCCGGCGCCCCAGGCGCCGGGCCGGGAGACGGCCTGCAGCGGCAATCCACATGCCCGACCGCGCAGCAGGCGCGCGAGCCGTCGGCCTGCGTCATTCAACATCAGCGGGCAGGCGCAGGACCGGTATCGCCGGCCAGCCGCCAGGCCCAGCGAACTTGACGCCCTGTTCCGGAATCTGCGGTCGATCCCCCGCAAACAGGGGATTACACTGCGCGGTCACATGAGCGCCTCTTCCCTCCATCTGTTGTTCAGCACCTGCCCGGATGCCGACAGCGCCGAGCGCATTGCGCGCGTGCTGCTGGACGAGCGTCTGGCCGCCTGCGTCACCCAGTTGCCCGGCGTGCAGTCGCTGTACCGCTGGAACGGGGCGATCGAGCGCAGCCAGGAAGTGCAGCTGTTGATCAAGACCTGGGAAGACCGCCTGCCGGACGCCATCGCGCGGCTGCAGGCGCTGCATCCGTATGAACTGCCGGAGGCGATCGCGGTCCAAGCCAGCGCCGGGCTGCCGGCGTATCTCGATTGGGTCCGGGCCGAAACCCGCAAGGAATCCTGACGTCCATGAAGTCTCTGTCCCGCTGGATCGCCCGCTGCGCATTGCTGGCCGTACCCTTGCTCGCCGCGCCGCTGGCGCTGGTGGCGCCCCTGCCCGCGCAAGCTGCGGTCACCGAGGCCGACCTGCTGCCGGTGGATCAGGCCTTCACCCTGAGCGCCACCGCCGATAGCCGCGACAGCATCGCGCTGCACTGGAAGATCGCGCCGGGCTATTACCTGTATCGCCACCGCATCAGCGTCAAATCCGGGCAAGGCTTTGCCGCCGGCGAGCTGGCGCTGCCGGAAGGCGAGAGCAAGCACGACGAGTTCTTCGGCCAGGTGCAGACCTACCGCAAGCAGCTGCAGGCCAGGCTGGCCGGCAAGGCCGATGCCGGGTTGCAGACCGCCGTGCTGCAGGTGCAATACCAGGGCTGCGCCGACGCCGGCGTGTGCTACCCGCCGCAACGCCGCGAGCTGCGCGTGCGCCTGCCCGATGCCTCGGCTCCCGCCGCGACACCCGCCACCCCGCGCGAAAACCTGGGCGCACTGGTGCCGCGCGCACCGGCAGGCCCGCGGCTGTTCGGCAGCACCGGCCAGGCCGCCGGCGTGGACGCACTGCCGCTGCCGGCCGAGCAGGCCTTCACCTTCGAAGCCATCGTCGGCGACGGCAACAGCCTGCTGCTGCGCTTCACCCCCGCGCCCGGCTATTACATCTACCGCGACCGCACCTCGCTGGCGCTGGAAGGCGCCGGCGGCGTGCGTCCCGGGCTGCCGCGCTGGCCGCAGGGCAAGGCGCACCGCGATGAGCACTTCGGCGATGTGGTGGTGTATTTCGACCAGGCCGAAGTCACCTTGCCGCTGCTGCGCGAGCACGCCGAACCGGTCAAGGCGACCCTGGTGGCGACCTTCCAGGGCTGCCAGACCGACGGTATCTGCTACCCGCCGATGACCCGCCGGGTAGCGCTGGAGTTGCCTGCCGGCACGGTGTCGCCGCAGAACCAGGCGCAGGCAGCGCCGCTGATGATCTCGCCGCTGCCGGCCGGGCAGCTGCCTGCGGAACCGGCGCCGGCACCGACGCCCGCAGCGACTGCAGCGCCGGCCGCAGATGCCTCGGCCGACAATCCGCAGCGCACCCAGCCGCCGCACGCCGACAAGGGCTTGCTGGCCATGCTGGTGCTGGCCCTGCTCGGCGGGCTGGTGCTGAACCTGATGCCCTGCGTGCTGCCGATCCTGTCGCTGAAGGTGCTGGGCCTGGCCCACAGCGGCGAGAGCCGCAGCCACGCGCGCAGCCACGCGATCTGGTATTCGCTGGGCGTGCTGGTGTCGTTTGCGGCGATCGGCGCGCTGGTGATCGGCCTGCGCGCGGCCGGGCAGGCGGCCGGCTGGGGCTTCCAGCTGCAGCAGCCGTGGTTCGTCGCGGCGCTGGCCTATCTGATGTTTGCGGTGGGCCTGAGCCTGTCGGGCGTGTTCACGCTGGGCAGCAATCTGGGCGGCATCGGCCAGTCGCTGGCAGCGCGCAATGGCCCGCTGGGTGATTTCTTCACCGGCGTGCTGGCCTGCGTGGTGGCCAGCCCCTGCATCGCCCCGTTCATGGGCACCGCACTGGCGTATGCCTTCACCGCCCCGGCGCTGCTGGCGATGCTGGTGTTCCTGGCGCTGGGCCTGGGCCTGGCGCTGCCGTTCCTGCTGATCGGCTTCATTCCCTCGCTGGCGCGGCGCCTGCCCACGCCCGGCGCGTGGATGGAAACGCTCAAGCAGGTGCTGGCGTTCCCGATGTATCTCACTGCGATCTGGCTGCTGTGGGTGCTGGGCAAGCAGCGCGGCGTGGACGCGCTGGCGCTGATGCTGGTTGGCGCCACGCTGCTGGCGCTGGGCCTGTTCTGCTTCGAGCGCAGCCGCTGGAAGAGCCATCGCATCGGCATGGGCCTGGCCGCGGTGATGCTGGTGCTGGCGATCGTGCCGGTGGTCGGGGTCACCCGCCTGCGCCTGCCGGCCGCCACTGCCGCCGAAGGCGTAGTGGCGTTCTCGCCGCAGTTGCTGGACCGCCTGCGCGCCGACAACCGCGTGGTGTTCGTCAACATGACCGCCGACTGGTGCGTGACCTGCAAGGCCAACGAGAAGAACGTGCTGAGCAGCGCCGACTTCCGCGACGCACTGCGCCGCGTCGACGCGGTCTACATGAAAGGCGACTGGACCAATGTCGACCCCAGGATCAGCGCCTTCCTCGACCAGCACCAGGCCGTCGGCGTGCCGCTGTACGTGGTCTACGGCCCCGGCGCGCCGCCTGCGGTGCTGCCGACCGTGCTGACCAACGCGATCACCGAGGATGCGTTGCTGCGCGCGGCTAGGTGAGCCGGTCGGTCAGACCCGCGGGCCGGCACGCCGGCTCGAACGGCGGCCCGATGCATGGACGGCATGGGTCGATGATGAAGGGAACGAGCGCCGATCGGCGCTGAAGTGGCTGGATGCCGGCGAACACCAGCCGGCGTTGCCGAGCACGCCGCTCGACAGCACGACAGATAGCAGGGGCCGGGACGCACGGCAGCGAACGCACCGCTTCCGCGAATGGACGCGCTGCACTACGCACCATGGCGATTCAGCAGATGGTCGGCATGCGATCGACAGACCGGCAAGGCTGGGCGCCTGCCGCGAAACCGCAGCCCCACAGGGCTTGGCACACCAACGCAGCAGCGTGCCACCACGAAATTAAAACAACCGTTTAAAACAGACCTAACTTCGCCTATCTGGACAGCATCGGCGACATCGCGCAGACTTCCGGCCTTTCCGCTCTCCCGGATGTCATGGCCCACCTGCTGCTGTTGCACGGCCCCAACCTCAACCTGCTTGGCACCCGCGAGCCGGATGTCTACGGGCGCACCACGCTGGCGCAGATCGATGCGGCCCTGGTGGACCGGGCGCAGGCCGCCGGGCATGCGCTGGCCTGCCTGCAGTCCAATGCCGAGCACGTGCTGGTGGAGCGCATCCACGCCGCGCGCGAGGACGGCACCGCCTACATCCTGATCAACCCGGCCGCCTTCACCCACACCTCGGTGGCGCTGCGCGACGCGCTGCTGGGAGTGGGATTGCCGTTCGTGGAAATCCATCTGTCCAACCCGCATGCGCGCGAGCCGTTCCGTCACCACAGCTATCTCAGCGACAAGGCCGACGGCGTGATCTGCGGCTTTGGCGCCGACAGCTACCGGCTGGCGCTGGAAGCGGTGATCGCGCGGCTGGAACGCGACGCATGACATCCCGCTCACCCACGCCGGCGCCCGCGCCGACGGCCTGACCCCCTTCCGCCGGCAGCCGCCGGCAACCTCCACCGATTCACCTCATGAGGCCCGTATGGATCTCCGCAAAATCAAGAAACTGATCGACCTGCTCGAAGAATCCAATCTCGCCGAAATCGAGATCAAGGAAGGCGAAGAAAGCGTGCGCCTGGCACGCGTGCCCAAGGGCACCACCGTGATGAGCGCGCCGGTGCAGCAGTACGCACCTGCCCCGCCCGCGCAGGCCCCGGCCGCCCCCAGCATGCCGATGCAGTCGCCCACCGAGGCCTCCACCGGCGGCGCCAAGCAGGCTGCCGCCCTGCCGGAAGGCCACGTGCTGCGCGCGCCGATGGTCGGCACCTTCTACACCTCGCCCTCGCCGGACAAGCCGGCCTTCGTCACCGTCGGCCAGCAGGTCAAGGCCGGCGAAACGCTGGCGATCATCGAGGCGATGAAGATGTTCAACCCGATCGAAGCCGACGTCTCCGGCACCATCGTGGCCATCCTCGGCGAAACCGGCCAGCCAGTGGAATTCGATCAGCCGTTGTTTGTGATTGGCTGAGCGGCGGGGATGGGAGAGTCGTGATGACAGCCATACGGCTGTGGAAAAGCCGGGATTCGCAAGAGCGGCCGCATGAGCGCCTGATGGCCTGGCGCGATGCGATGTCGCTTGTCGAAGCGATCTACCGCCTGAGCCACGACTTTCCTGATTCCGAACGTTTCGGACTGACGGCACAGATGCGGCGCGCTGCGATCAGCGTGCCTTCCAATATCGCCGAAGGCGCCGCGCGGCGTTCCACTGCCGAGTACCTGCGTTATCTGTCGATGGCGCGGGGTTCGCTGGCGGAACTGGATACGCAACTGCAGATTGCCGCACGGCTGCAGTTCGGTTCGCCCGATACGGCAACCCTGGATCTTTTGAATCGCACGTTTGCCAGGCTCAATGCATTGATCCGCACGCTGGACGAATCGCGCCATCTGCGCGAGCCCGGCGCCCTCTACGAATCACCACTCTCGAATCCCCAATCCCATGCTAGATAAAGTCGTCATCGCCAACCGAGGTGAAATCGCGCTGCGCATCCTGCGCGCGTGCCACACGCTCGGCATCCGCACGGTCGCGGTGCATTCCACGGTCGACCGCAACCTCAAGCACGTGGCCATGGCCGACGAGTCGGTGTGTATCGGCCCGGCTGCCTCCAGCGACAGTTACCTCAACATCCCGGCGTTGATCGCCGCGGCCGAGGTGACCGATGCGCAGGCCATCCATCCCGGCTACGGCTTCCTGTCGGAAAACGCCGACTTTGCCGAGCGCGTGGAAGAATCCGGCTTCATCTTCATCGGCCCCAAGGCCGACACCATCCGCCTGATGGGCGACAAGGTGGAGGCGATCCGCGCGATGAAGGCCGCCGGCGTGCCGTGCGTGCCCGGTTCGGGCGGTCCGCTGGGCGACGACATCGTCGCCAACACCAAGGTGGCGCGCGAAATCGGCTACCCGGTGATCATCAAGGCCGCCGGCGGCGGCGGCGGGCGCGGCATGCGCGTGGTGCATTCGGAGGCCGCGTTGAAGGCCGCCATCGAAACCACCAAGTCCGAAGCCAAGGCCGCCTTCAGCAACGATCAGGTCTACATGGAGAAGTTCCTGGAAAATCCGCGTCACGTGGAAATCCAGGTGCTGGCCGACGGCCAGGGCGGCGCGATCCATCTGGGCGAACGCGATTGCTCGATGCAGCGCCGCCACCAGAAGGTGGTGGAAGAAGCGCCGGCCCCGGGCATCACCGAAGAACTGCGCAACGAGATCGGTAAGGTCTGCGTGGATGCCTGCATCCGCATCGGCTATCGCGGCGCGGGTACCTTCGAGTTCCTGTTCGAAGACGGGCGTTTCTACTTCATCGAAATGAACACGCGCATCCAGGTGGAGCATCCGGTCACCGAGCGCATCACCGGCATCGACCTGGTCTGCGAGCAGTTGCGCATTGCCGCCGGCCGCAAGCTGACCATCAAGCAGAGCGACATCGTGCTGCGCGGGCATGCGATCGAGTGCCGCATCAATGCCGAGGACCCGGAGACCTTCATGCCCAATCCGGGCCTGATCACCGCGTTCCATCCGCCCGGCGGCCCGGGCGTGCGTGTGGATACGCACATCTACGCCGGCTACAAGGTGCCGCCGAACTACGACTCGATGATCGGCAAGCTGATCGTGCATGGCCCCGATCGCGAGACCGCGATCGCGCGCATGCGCGTGGCGCTGAGCGAGATGGTGGTGGACGGCATCAAGACCAACATCCCGCTGCAGCAGCGCATCATGCGCGACAAGGGCTTCCAGGCCGGTGGGCAGAACATCCACTATCTGGAAAAGCGCCTGGCCGAGCGCAAGAACAAGTCGATCGCGCTGGTCTGATCGCACCGGCCAGTGCACCGCGCAACAAGCCCGGGAAACCGGGCTTGTTGCGTTGTTGCCCGGTGCATTGCGCAGGCCAGCCGACCTGTGCGTAGGAGCGCACCCGGGCGCGACCGCGCTTTATCGGTGGAACCTCGTCGCGCCCAGGTGCGCTCCTACGGGATCCTGGGTGCTAGCGGATCCGCGGCGCCGGCTGCTGGCTGCCCGGCACCGGCACGATGCCGCTGGAGGAGGCCGGGTCGACCACGGTCATGGTTTCGGTGGAGCCATCCGGCCACACCACCTGGAAGGTGGAGCCGGCCGGCAGTGTCGAAAACGGCATCGCGCTGCTGGCGCGGTACACCGCGGCCACCTGGCTGGCGCCATGCCGTCGCTGCTGTTCGTCAGCGGCGACCGTGGTCGACTTGACCGACAGCGGCTGGTAGCGGTGATCGGCGGTGTCGATCATCACGATGCCCACGGCCGCGGCCGAATACGCCACGAACAACGCGACCCAGAACCAGAACTTGGCGCCATGCGCCAGGCGACGGTAATTCATGACTGCGCTCCCGGCTCGGAGACCAAGCTATCGACCATCTCATCCACTCTGTCTGCTCCCTGCCGCGGCACCGCGGCATCGAATACGAACGACACGAAATCCTGTGCGCTGTTGCGCGAGCAGATGCCCGCATTGGCGCAATAACTGGTGACCAGGGTGCTGTCTGCGCTGCAATCCAGCCCCAGCCGGCATGCAGCCACCTGCCAGGCCAGCTCGGCGAACTGATCGCCGGCCACGTAGCCGTCGAGGCTGTCATCGCCACTGGCGCGCGCGCCCATCGCCGGCGCCAGCGCCAGGTAGGCCTCCGGGTCGCGCGAGGCCAGCACGCGTTGCACCAGCGCGCGCTTGTAGCTGGGCGAGCGCTGCAGCGGCTCGCCCAGTGCCAGCAACGCCGCCTCGGCAGCCAGATTGCCCGCACGCGCGGCCGCCTGCCGTTGCTGCGCCACCAGCCGCGGGCCCAGGCCGTCGCCGGGCGCAAAGCCGGCGCAGCGTTGCGCCACGCGCGTGCGCGCCGCGTGCATCGCCGCCACGCCGGGCGTGTGTTGCGCGGCGATCCAGGCGCTGTCGGCGGCGTAACCGGCCGGGCTGGACGCATACGGCGCGCAGTAATCGTAGACGCGGCTCAGGCGCCACCCCGCCTGCGCATTGCCGGCGCGCACCTGCTGCTGCAATTGCTGCGCATAGCGGTACAGGTCAGGCTGCGCGTCAACCGCATCGCGGTGGGGCAGCTGCAGGGCAGTGCCGCGTTCGGCGGGCGCGTGCGCCACCGCTGCCGGCGCGCCGGCACGGTCACTGCTTGCCACCGCCGGCAGCACGGCGGTGGGCGAATCGCCCGGTTGCGCGCGCACATGCCACCAGGCCGCCGCCGCGAGCGCGACGGGAGCCAGCAACAGCCAGAGATGGCGGGCACGAGCAAGCGGCATGGACAGCGGCGACCCTGCTGCGGAAAGCCCCGCAGCGACGGCGCGGAGTCTAGCACCCGCGCCCGCGCACGCTGGCGCGCAAGCGGACGCTGCCGATGCGAACGGCGGACGGTGCATTGCATGAGGACGGTGATCTGCGCGGGTGTGGCGTGGGTGGCGCGCAGCGGGCGTCTGGTTGCCGGCACGCCCGCGTGCTGCGCCGGCAGCGGCCGGCACTACCGCGCTGCATGTGCTGAGTGCACCGATCAGGCGACGGCATCCGCGGTATCGCGCACGCGGTGCGCCTGCCTATCCGGCCCCCGTCGCGCAGGAGTCCGCCGGCATGAATGGTCTACGATGCACGCTTTCGAATTGCCCGACCGCCACGATGCCGTTTCTTGAACTGACCCTGCCCTGCTCCGACGCCACCCAGCCCCGTTACCAGAATGCGCTGGACGACATCGGCGCGCTGGCGGTGACGTTGCTCGACGCCAATGCCGACACCAGCAACGAGCGCGCCATTCTCGAGCCCGGCGTCGGCGAAACGCCGCTGTGGAACACCATGGTGCTGAACGCGCTGTTCGACGGCGACAGCGATGCACTGGTGCTGCTCGCCGCGCTGGAAGCGTTCGACCCCGGGCTGGACTGGAGCCAGGTGGCGTTCCGCACGGTCGACGACAGCGACTGGGAACGCGCCTGGATGGATCAGTTCAAGCCGATGCAGTTCGGCGCGCGCACCTTCATCGTGCCGTGGAATCACGCGCTGCCCGAGGCCGCGCAGGCGCCCGACGCCGCGGTGATCCGTCTGGATCCGGGCCTGGCGTTCGGCTCGGGCACGCACCAGACCACCGCGCTATGCCTGCGCTGGCTGGACAGCCTGGCCGGCAGCGGCGAGCTGCAGGGCCGCAGCGTGCTGGATTTCGGCTGCGGTTCGGGCATTCTCGCCGTCGCCGCGCTGAAGCTGGGCGCCGCCAGCGCGGTGGGCGTGGACAACGATCCGCAGGCGCTGCTGGCCACTGCCGACAATGCCGAGCGCAACGCCTTGCAGGCGCAGCTGGCGGTGTACCTGCCGCAGGACGAGCCGGTGCAGACCTATCCGGTGGTGGTCGCCAACATCCTGGCCTCGGCGCTGGATGCGCTGGCCGACACCTTGTCCGCGCGCGTGGCACCGGGCGGACGGATTGCGCTGTCGGGCATCCTGCATGGTCAGGAAGAGGAACTGCTGCAGCGCTACGCGCCCTGGTTCGAGCAACTGCGTTGCGAACGCGACGAAGACTGGATGCGCATCGACGGCGTACGCCGCCACTGACACCGCGTCGGCTCAGCGGTGTGGCCGGCCGGCGCGGATCTGCGCGGTGGTCACCGCATCGGCCACGCTGATGGCGCGCAGGCGGGTCACCGCCTGCCAGCCGGCACGCCGCAGCGCCGCGTTGCGCCACGGCCCGGCCTGCCGGGCCAGCTGCACGCGCAGGCCCAGCTCGGCCAGCAGCAAGGCCGCCCAGGCCGGCAGCGACCACGTGCGCGGGCCCAGGCTGGCCAGGCCGCCGGCCAGCGCCAGCAAACCCACACTGAGCGCCAGCAGCCACCAGTGCCGCTGGCGCAGCGCCCACCACCGCGGCGCCAGCCCGGCCGACCACTGCGTGCCGTCGGCCACCGCGGTCCACGCGTCCTGGCGCTGCCAGACCTGGTAACACGGCGCGCCCCGAAAGCGGGTGATCGCCGGATCCAGCGGCGAATGTGCCGGCCATGGCGCGGCGGGCGGCGTTGAAGGCGTGGTGGAACGGGCGGATTTGGGAGCGGCTGGCTCGACCATGGATGTCCTCCTTGAGTTCGCTGTGATCCCGTCATCATTGACGCCCTGACAGTATCGCAAACATATCGGCATATGAAAGGTATACGAACTATCCCTGATTGCTGCTAGGGCTATATCTCCCGGCCCGTTCCCCACTCACGGTGCCGTGTGAGCAAGTTGTACGAACGCGTCCGCGAAGCCCGCGCCCTGACCAAGCTGACCCAGGAAGGCCTGGCCGGCGAGCTGGGCGTGACCCGTAGCGCGGTGGCGCAATGGGAAATGGCCGAAGGCACCGCGCCCTCGGTGGACAACCTGATCGGCCTGGCCAGGCGCAGCGGCATGGCGTTCGAATACCTGGCCACCGGCCGCGGCGAGCGCACCTTCGGCCCACCGGTGCCGACGATCGCCGAAGAGCCCGCGCAGTATCGCCATCTGGACGAGCAGCAACGCGTGCTGCTGAACCGCTTCGACACGCTGGCGCCGCGCCAGCGCAGCGGCCTGCTCGATCTGTTGCTGGCCGAGAGCAAGACGCGGCGTCGGCGTTGAGTTGGGGATTCGGGATTCGGGATTCGGGATTCGGGAATCGGGAATCGGGAATCGGGAATCGGGAATCGGGGGCAGGCTGCTTGGGGCTTCGTTTGTGAGGCAAGCTCGGTGTTGGTAGCTGGCTCAGTCGGATGTGGATGACGTGGTGCCGGTCGTTGCGTTTGCTTGTTGGCTGGAATGCGTCTCTGCTGGAATGCGGCCTCGGGCTGCGGCAGGGTGGTCACAGCGGCGCGACGGTTGGCCAGCCAACGGGATGCGTACCCCGCAGTCGATGGAAGCGGCATCTGCGCTTGCGGCTGCGTGCCGCACGCATGACGCGCCCGGGTTCGCCCAGTGGCGTGCGCGTGGTTGAATAGGGTTCTTCCCGCTGCACGCCTGCCGATGTCCGAGACTCCGCCACCGCGCCGCCCCCTGGCCACGTTCCTGCGTGCGACGCCGGCTGCCCCGTCGCTGATCCCGACCCCGGTGGTGCCTGCGGCCGACGCGCCGCTGCACGCGCCGCCGGTGCCGGCCGGCGCACTGGTGCCGGCACCATTGGCCGAGGCGGTGGCCGCCCCGGCGGCGCCGCTCGTTCCGCCACCGTCTGCGCCACCGTCTGCGCCACCGGCGACTGCGCCGCGCAGCGATTCGGTGCCGGTGGACATCCTGCCGCCACCCGGCGATGCCGGCCAGACCGCGGCAGATACCGCCGAGCCGGACCGGCTGGCGTGGACCACGGCGACCACGCGCCAGCTACCCGGCGATCCTGCCGAAGACACGGCGGCCGGCCGCAGCGACACCCGCAGCGCGCTCGCCGGCACTGCCCCTGCACAGCCGACCACTGCACAGCCGCGCGACGTAGCAGCCGCCGGCGTGCCAGGCACAGCCCGGCAGCGTGAGCACGGCAACGCATCCGCTCCCGCCTCCGACCTGGCCGCCCCGCCGGCACCCGGCACCGATCCGGACACGGACGCCGAGCCCAGCGACAACGACGCGGGCGCTGCCGACGCAGCAGCGCCCGCCCAGTTCCAGCCACTGCCGGCCGAGGCCGCGCCTGCATTCGCACGGCGCGGGCTGAGCCGGCCACGGCTGCGCGCCAGCGGCCGCCAGTGGGCGTTACTGGTCGGGCTGGTCGGCCTGCTGGCCTTGCAGATCGTCATCGCCGACCGCGCGCAGCTGGCGGCCGATGCGCGCTGGCGCCCGCTGGTCAGCGCCGCCTGTGCCGTGGCGCGCTGCACCCTGCCGGCCTGGCGCGAGCCGGCCGCGCTGACCTTGCTCAATCGCGAGGTGCGCCCGCTGCCCGGGGTGCCGGGCGTGCTGCAGATCCAGGCCAGCTTCCGCAACGAGGCACGCTGGGCGCAGGCCTGGCCGTGGCTGCAGCTGTCGCTGTCCGACGCCGACGGGCGGGTGATCGGCACGCGTGTGCTGGCGCCGCAGGAGTATCTGGGCCAGCCGCCGGCCGCACAGGACACGCTCGCGCCGGGCCAGGCGGTGCAGGTGGCCTTTCGCGTGCGCGAACCGGCCGCAAGCACGGCGGCCTTCAGTTTCGACTTCCGCTGAGCGGACCCGACCTGCACCCATGGCCACACGGGCGTGGCGAGCGGGGAGGTCACGCGCTAGACTCACTCCCCCTCGCCGGCCACGCGTCCCGGCTTCGTGACACTGGGAAACCTCCTTTGAACGCAGCCCCCTCTCGTCCTGACACCAGTCGTGGCGCCCCGAAGTCGCCGCTGCGCGAACACGTGGCCCAGTCCGTCCGCCGTTACCTGCGCGACCTGGACGGCAGCGACGCCGACGACGTGTACGAAATCGTGCTGCGCGAGATGGAGATCCCGTTGTTCGTGGAAGTGCTCAACCACTGCGAAGGCAACCAGAGCCGCGCGGCGGCGATGCTGGGCATTCACCGCGCCACGCTGCGCAAGAAGCTGAAAGAGTACGGGCTGACGTAAGCCGGGATTGGGGAATCGGGATTGGGGAATCGTTAGAGCGTTGGGGTGTGCTGCGGGCTGGCAGTGCACTGCGCTGGCACGCTTGGTGATGACGCGGCCGATGCCGATCCTTATTGCGTGTTATGGATGTTCTGCGTGTTGATGCCCGGTCGGGCTGCCCAAAGTATTCGCTCTTGATCCCACGCGTCGGCGCAATACTTCTGTCGCGCCCAACGTGCCCTGCCTCGCGCGCCCTCTTCATCTGATCGAGTCAACCGCCGGAATCCGGCGGTTGGCTGCAGTGCTCAATCGGCGATGCCGATCGCCTGGGCGAGTTGCCTGCTCAGTTCGGCAATTGCGTCACCGCTGCATGATCCGCTGCCGGGGCCGGGCCGCTGCCATGGTCCGGCACGATGGTGGCGAGCGTGTCGAAGGGATCGTCGAACTTCTCCACCACGTTCTTGTCGTCATCGATCTGATAGGCGGTGTCGGCCTCGACGCCCTCTTCCCCGGTCTTGGCGATGATGTTGGTGTAGCGCTTGCCGTCCCAGCAGCGAAAGATCAGCACCGAGTCTTCGCCACCGGTCAGGGTGGAGCCCAGGCTGCCGATCAATCTGCTGTTGGCGCCCGCCGTCAGGATGCTGTTCTTGCCAGCGGTCAACTTGCTGCGGTCGCCCGCCATCAGCGTGCAGTCATCGCCGGCGGTGAGCCTGCTGCGGTCCCCGGCGGTGAGGAAGCTATTGCTGCCGGCCAGCAACTTGCTGCGATCGCCAGCGATCTGGGTGCTGTCGGCGCCGGCGATCAGCTTGCTGCGGTCACCCGCGGTCTGCACGCTGCCCATGCCGGCGATCAACGTGCTGCGCGAGCCGGCCGTCTGCGAACTCAGCTTGCCGGCAATCAGCATGCTGCGGTGACCGGCAATCTGGGTACTTTCGTGTCCTGCGATCAGCGAGCTGCCATAGCTGGCGATCTGGTTGCTGCCGTAGCCGGCGGTCAGATAGCTGCGCACGCCACTGGTCAAGCTGCTGCCATAACCGGCAATCAGCGAGCTGTCCTGCCCGGCGATTTCGGTGCTGCCGTAGCCTGCGGTCAACGAGCTGTTGTCCTGCGCGGTCAGGGTGCTGCCATAGCCGGCAGTCAGCGTGCTGTCGCCACCGGCGGTCTGGCTGCTGCCGTAACCGGCGATCAGGGTGCTGGAAAACCCGGCGATTTCGGTACTGCCATAGCCGGCGGTGAGCGAGCTGTTTTCCAGCGCGGTCAGCGTGCTGCCGTAACCGGCGGTCAGGGTGCTTTCGTAACCAGCCGTCTGCGTGCTGCCATAGCCGGAAATCAGGGTACTTTCGTAGCCGGCGGTGGAATTGCTGCCGTAACCGGCAGTCAGGATGCTGCCATGGCCGGCGGTTTGCGTACTGCCGTAACCGGTGGTGAGCCAGCTGATTTCCTGCGCGGTCTGGGTGCTGCCGTATCCGGCGGTCAGCGTGCTTTCGTAACCGGCCGTCTGCGTGCTGCCATAGCCGGCAATCAACGAGCTTTGGAAGCTGGCGGTGGAGGTACTGCCATAACCGGTGATCAGCCAGCTGCTGCTCTGCGCGGTCTGGGTGCTGCCGTAACCGGCAGTCAGGGTGCTGTCGTAACCGGCGGTCTGGGTACTGCCATACCCTGCGATCAGCGAGCTGTCCGGGCCGGCCATGGAGGAACTGCCGTAGCCGGCGATCAGCGAACTGCTTTCCTGCGCGGTCTGGGTACTGCCATAGCCGGTGGTAAGAATGCTCTTGTAGCCGGCCGTCTGCGTACTGCCGTAGCCGGCAATCAGCGTACTGTCATGCCCTGCCGTCGAGGTGCTGCCGTAACCGGTGGTGAGCGTGCTGCGCTCCTGCGCGGTCTGCGTGCTGCCGTAGCCGGCGGTGAGGATGCTCTTGAAGCCGGCCGTCTGGGTGCTGCCGTAGCCGGCGATCAGCGAGCTGTCCGAGCCCGCGGTGGAAGAACTGCCATAGCCGGCAGTGAGCATGCTGCCCTCTTGCGCGGTCTGGGTGCTGCCATAGCCGGTGGTCAGGATGCTCTTGAAGCCGGCCGTCTGCGTGCTGCCGTAGCCGGCGATCAATGAACTGTCCGAACCGGCGGTGGAGGTGCTGCCGTAGCCGGCGGTCAGATCGCTGCCTTTGCGCGCGGTCTGCGTGCTGCCGTATCCCGCCGTCAGGGAACTGTCGCCACCGGAGGTTTGCGTACTGCCATAACCGGCAATCAGCGTGCTGTCGGCACCAGCTGTCGAGGTACTTCCATAGCCGGTGGTGAGGTCGCTGCCCTTGCGCGCGGTCTGCGTGCTGCCGTAGCCGGCGGTGAGCGAGCTTTCCCCGCCCGAGGTCTGGGTGCTGCCGTAACCGGCAATCAAGGTGCTGTCGGCACCGGCCGTGGACGTACTGCCGTAACCGGTGGTCAGGTCGCTGCCCTTGCGCGCCGTTTGCGTGCTGCCGTAGCCCGCAGTGAGCGAACTGTCACCGCCCGAGGTCTGCGTACTGCCATAGCCGGCGATCAGCGTGCTGTCGGCACCGGCCGTGGACGTACTGCCGTAGCCGGTGGTCAGGTCGCTGCCCTTGCGGGCGGTTTGCGTGCTGCCGTAGCCCGCGGTCAGCGAGCTGTCGCCGCCCGACGTCTGCGTACTGCCATAGCCGGCGATCAAGGTGCTGTCGGCGCCGGCGGTGGAGGTACTACCGTAACCGGTGGTCAGGTCGCTGCCGCTGCGTGCGGTCTGCGTACTGCCGTAGCCCGCAGTGAGCGAACTGTCACCGCCGGATGTCTGGGTGCTGCCGTAACCGGCGATCAGCGTGCTATCGGCGCCAGCGGTGGAGGTACTACCGTAGCCGGTGGTCAGGTCGCTGCCGCTGCGCGCCGTTTGCGTGCTGCCGTAACCGGCGGTGAGCGAGCTATCACCACCGGACGTCTGCGTGCTGCCATAGCCGGCGATCAGCGTGCTGTCGGCGCCGGCCGTGGAGGTACTGCCATAGCCGGTGGTCAGGTCGCTGCCGCTGCGTGCGGTCTGCGTGCTGCCGTAGCCGGCGGTCAGCGAGCTGTCGCCGCCGGAGGTCTGCGTACTGCCATAGCCGGCGATCAAGGTGCTGTCGGCGCCGGCCGTGGAGGTACTGCCATAGCCGGTGGTCAGGTCGCTGCCCTTGCGTGCAGTCTGCGTACTGCCGTACCCGGCAGTGAGTGAGCTCTCGCCACCGGAGGTCTGGGTGCTGCCATAGCCGGCGATCAGCGTGCTGTCCGCACCGGCCGTAGAGGTACTGCCGTAGCCCGCGGTGAGGTCGCTGCCGGTGCGGGCGGTTTGCGTGCTGCCGTAGCCTGCCGTCAGCGAGCTGTCGTTGCCCGAGGTCTGCGTGCTGCCATAACCGGCAATCAGGGAGCTGTCGGCACCTGCGGTGCCGGTGCTGCCGTAGCCGGCAGTGAGGTCACTGCCGTCCTGCGCAGTCTGCGTGCTGCCATAGCCGGCGGTCAGCGAGCTTTCTCCGCCCGAGGTCTGGGTGCTGCCATAGCCGGCAATCAACGAGCTGTCGGTGCCCGCGGTGCTGGTGCTGCCGTAGCCTGCGGTGAGGTCGCTGCCGTTCTGTGCGGTCTGGGTGCTGCCGTAACCGGCAGTCAACGAGCTGTCGCCGCCGGAAGTTTGCGTGCTGCCATAGCCGGCGATCAGCGAGCTGTCTGCACCCGCGGTTTCCGTGCTGCCGTAGCCTGCAGTCAGATCGCTGCCATGGCGCGCGGTCTGGGTGCTGCCATAGCCGGCCGTCAGTGTGCTGCCACCGCCTGCGGTCTGGGAACTGCCGTAGCCTGCGACGATGGTGCTGTCGGATCCGGCCACGCCGGTGCTGCCATAGCCGGCGATCAACTCGCTGCCGTTACCCGCGGTTTCGGTACTTCCATAGCCTGCGATCAGCTGGCTCTGATCGGCGCCGGTGAGCGTGCTGCCGTAGGTGGCGATTTCGCGTGTGCGCAGGATCGCAGCTGAAGCCTGTGCGGTTTGTGGATCGATGCCGTGGGTCGCAACCGGCATTGGCGCGGTGGAATGCGCAGCGCTTTCGACGAGCGGTGCGGTGAATTGCGCCTGCGCTGCCTTGGGAATGAAATCCGCGGCAATGACCGGCGTTACCGGCGGCTCCGGCTGGGGCGGCGCGTGCTGCGCAATGCCCGCGGCAATGCACTGCATGGCACCGGCACGGCTGCCGGCGTAGACCACCTCGGCCCGGGGAAACTTGATCATGCCCTCCTCGCCCAGCCAGATGATGTCGGCGGTATCGACCATGCAGACCACCCAGTGCGCATCAGCATGCATGTTCAGATGCGCATTGGTTCCCTGTCCCCACAACAGGCCGGTCAGGCCGTTTTCCTGCTTGATGGTGGGTTGCCAATGCCGGCATTCGACACTGCCTGACTGCGGCCAGATCAGCCCGCAGTGATCGGACATGTTGTTGGTGCAGGTGCGTAATGCCAGGACTTTTTCGCGATTCATAAGGGTGATCTCATAGGAATGTTCCGAGCAGCTGCGCAAACCGGCATGCATGCCCTGGCCGACGAACGGGTGCGGAGCGTCCCGCCGTGAGGGCGAGACGGATCGGCCCATTGGCAAGGGCAGTACCGGCACTGCGACGGTTGGTCATCGACGAACGCCACAAGGCGCACGCGCGCTGCGGTGTCTTGCTTGAATCGCAGGGTCATGGACGGCCGTGACGGCAAGACGCAGCGGGGAGTGATGGCAAGGCTGGCTCCTGCGCGACAGCCGTTGCAGCAAGTAGCGACGGGACGCCTCGCCGAAAGCGTCGTTGCTGGTGAACCGGTTGAGTGAATCGATCAGCGAGCACAGATCGTCGGTCAGCCCGTCGCTGGCAACTGTCGCCGTAGCAGAAGACAGGTGCGCATTACCGAAGAACAGGCATGCATTCCACGCCCGAAGACAGGTCTTTTTGATCAATCTGCGACCGGCTCCGGATTGTGTTCGTCAGTGCACGACCGGAACCAAGAAGAGTTTTGCGCAATCATCGAATCCCGTCGCGGTGGCACACGTGCATGCCCGGCCACAGCGCATGCCGCGGCGGCCACCAGCAACGCCACCGCTGCCGCGAACGCCCGGTCGGCGCTGATGCCGCCGCGTGACCGCGCGCCCGCCATCGGCCGCAGCAGTGCCTGGCAGCGCCTTTTCGGCGCATGGATCGACGCCATTGCGGGCGCTCGGGTCCATTCAAGCGCCGGCGCGGCCTACAATATGGGCTGCTCCGCTTTGATATCCCCCACCGATGGCCTCTGATCTCCTGCCCGTGCGCCGGGCCCTGCTCTCCGTTTCCGACAAGACCGGCCTGATCGATCTGGCCCGCGCGCTGGCAGCGCGCAATGTCGCGCTGCTGTCCACCGGCGGCACCGCCAAGGCGATCCGCGAGGCGGGCCTGCCGGTCACCGACGTCGCCGAGCTGACCGGTTTCCCGGAGATGATGGACGGCCGCGTCAAGACCCTGCACCCGCTGGTGCACGGCGGCCTGCTCGGCCGCGCCGGCATAGACGAAGCGGTGATGGCCGAACACGGCATCGTGCCGATCGACCTGCTGGTGCTGAACCTGTATCCGTTCGAATCGGTGACCGCCAAGGCCGACTGCACGCTGGCCGATGCGGTGGAAAACATCGATATCGGCGGCCCGGCGATGCTGCGCAGCGCGGCGAAGAACTTCGCCCGCGTGGCGGTGGCCACCGACCCGGCGCAGTACGCCGAGCTGCTGGCCGAACTCGACGCCAACGACGGCCAGCTGTCGGCGGCCAGGCGCTTTGCGCTGTCGGTGGCCGCGTTCAACCGCGTGGCGCAGTACGACGCGGCGATCAGCAACTACCTGTCGGCGGTGGCCGACAGCACCGAAAACGTGCCCACGCGCAGCCCGTTCCCGGCGCAGATCAATTCCAACTTCGTCAAGGTGATGGACCTGCGCTACGGCGAGAACCCGCACCAGGCCGGTGCGTTCTACCGCGACCTGTACCCGGTGCCGGGCACGCTGGCCACCTTCCAGCAGTTGCAGGGCAAGGAACTGAGCTACAACAACCTGGCCGATGCCGATGCGGCATGGGAATGCGTGCGCCAGTTCGATGCGCCGGCCTGCGTGATCGTCAAGCACGCCAACCCCTGCGGTGTGGCGGTGGGCGCAGGCTGCGGCGATGCCTACGAGCTGGCCTACGCCACCGACCCGACCAGCGCCTTCGGCGGCATCCTGGCCTTCAACAAGACCCTCGACGCGGCGACCGCCAAGGCCATCCTGGATCGCCAGTTCGTCGAGGTGCTGATCGCCCCGGACTACGAGCCCGGCGCGCTCGACTATGCGACCAAGAAAGCCAACGTGCGCGTGCTCAAGATCCCGCACGGCAACGGCCTCAACAACTACGACACCAAGCGGATCGGCTCGGGCCTGCTGATGCAGTCGTCCGACAACCGCGGCATGTCGCTGGGTGAACTGAGCGTGGTCACCCAGCGCGCGCCCAGCGAAGCCGAACTGGGCGATCTGCTGTTCGCCTGGCGCGTGGCCAAGTACGTCAAATCCAACGCGATTGTCTACGCCAAGGACCACCGCACCATCGGTGTGGGCGCCGGGCAGATGAGCCGCGTGGTCAGCGCCAAGATCGCCGCGCTCAAGGCCGAAGAAGCCAAGCTCACGGTGGCCGGCTCGGTGATGGCGTCGGATGCGTTCTTCCCGTTCCGCGACGGCATCGATGCCGCCGCTGCGGCCGGCATCAAGGCGGTGATCCAGCCGGGCGGCTCGATGCGCGATGGCGAAGTGATCGCCGCCGCCGACGAACACGGCATCGCGATGGTGTTCACCGGCGTGCGGCATTTCAGGCACTGACGTGCCGGGATTCGGGAGTGGGGATTCGGGAGTGGCAACGTCGCTCTGGTCTCTCCTGTTTCCGGTCTCTGCCTTGCTTCAACCAATCCCCAATCACGACTCCCCAATCTCGGCACTTACATGAAAATCCTCGTCATCGGCTCCGGCGGCCGTGAACATGCCCTGGCCTGGAAGATCGCGCAGTCCGCGCGCGTGAGCGAGGTGCTGGTGGCACCCGGCAATGCCGGCACTGCGACCGAAGCCAAGTGCCGCAACGTGGCGATCAAGGTCGACGACCTGGATGGCCTGCTGGCGCTGGCGCAGCGCGAAGCCGTGGCGCTCACGGTGGTCGGCCCGGAAGTGCCGCTGGTGCTGGGCGTGGTCGACCGTTTCCACGCCGCCGGCCTACGTATCTTCGGGCCCACCGCCAAGGCCGCGCAGCTGGAGGGCAGCAAGGCCTTCGCGAAAGATTTTCTGGCGCGCCATGGCATCCCCACCGCGTACTACGCGGTGCACACCGAGGTGGACGCCGCGCTGGCCTACGTGCGCGAGAAAGGCGCGCCGATCGTGGTCAAGGCCGATGGCCTGGCCGCCGGCAAGGGCGTGATCGTGGCGATGACGCTGAGCGAGGCCGAAGACGCGGTGCGCGACATGCTCTCGGGCAATGCGTTCGGCGATGCCGGCGCGCGCGTGGTGATCGAGGAATTCCTCGATGGCGAAGAAGCCAGCTTCATCTCGATGGTCGACGGCAGCCACGCCTTGCCGATGGCCACCAGCCAGGACCACAAGCGTGTCGGCGATGGTGACACCGGCCCCAATACCGGCGGCATGGGCGCGTACTCGCCGGCCCCGGTGGTCACGCCCGAGGTGCACGCGCGGGTGATGCGCGAGGTGGTCGAGCCGACCGTGCAAGGCATGATCGCCGACGGCGTGCCGTTCACCGGTTTCCTGTACGCCGGGCTGATGATCGATGCGCACGGCGCGCCCAAGGTGATCGAATTCAACGTGCGCTTCGGCGACCCGGAAACCCAGCCGGTGATGCTGCGCCTGCAGTCGGACCTGGTGGATCTGCTGGACGCCGCCATTGACGGCAAGCTCGACAAGACGCAAGCGCAGTGGGACCCGCGTCCATCGCTGGGCGTGGTCATCGCCGCCAAGCCGTATCCCGAAGCCCCGATCACCGGCGAGGTCATCAGCGGGCTGGACGCGGTGCCGGCCACCGCCAAGGTCTTCCATGCCGGCACCGCATTGAATGCGACCGGTGAGGTGGTCAGTGCCGGTGGCCGCGTGCTCTGCGTGGCCGCGCTGGGCGATAGCGTGCTGGAAGCGCAGCGCAATGCCTATGCCGGTCTGCAGCCGATCCACTGGGCCAGCGCCTTCCAGCGCAATGACATCGGCTGGCGTGCGATCGCCCGCGAGCAGGGTGCACAGGCCTGAGCGGCTTGCCCCAGGCACTTGCGACAACGCGGCTACTGACAAAGAACTAGCCGCCCTCCACCCCGATGGCGCGTGCCTGCGGCAATAATGCCCGGGCACCTTGCCTTGCAGAGACTGTGGCCACTTCCTCCTTCGAAACCCGCCTGAGCCGCCTGTGGGCCCATGAAAAGGCCAGCTATGGCCTGCGTGTGTTCATCGCGCTGGCGGTGGCAATGGGCGTGTGCTGGCACTGGCAGCAGCTCACCGCGGTGCCGGCGCTGTTCCTGGGCGCGATCGCCAGCGCCATCGCCGAGACCGACGACAACTGGCTGGGCCGCATCAAATCGGTGCTGCTGTCGCTGCTGTGTTTTGCCGCTGCTGCCGCGTCGGTGGTGCTGCTGTTCCCGTATCCGCTGGCGTTCGTGACCGGCATGGCGGTGGCGACCTTCTCGTTGACCCTGCTCGGCGCGTTGGGCGAGCGCTACGCCTCGATCGCGCAGGCCACCGTGGCCTTGTCGATCTACGCCATGATCGGCATGGACCAGCACGGCAGCCACGATCCGTCGATCGCCTGGCATGGCGCGATGCTGCTGCTGATCGGTGCCACCTGGTACGGCGTGCTGTCGATCCTGTGGACCCTGCTGTTCGCCAATCGCCCGGTGCGCGAACGGCTGTCGCGGCTGTTCTTCGAGCTGGGCCGTTATCTCAAGCTCAAGGCCGACCTGTTCGAACCGGTGCGGCAGAGCGACCTGCACGCACGCCGGCTGGCGCTGGCCGAGCAGAACGCCAAGGTGGTCGGCGCGCTCAACGCCGCCAAGACCGCGATCATGAGCCGCTTCGGCCGCTCGGGGCGGCCGGGCGTGCAATCGGGCCTGTATTTCCGCCTGTACTACATGGCGCAGGAATTCCATGAGCGCGCCAGTTCCTCGCACTATCCCTACGAAGCGCTGACCGACGCGTTCTTCCACAGCGACGTGCTGTACCGCTGCCAGCGCCTGCTCGCGCTGCAAGGCAAGGCCTGCGCCGCGTTGGGCGAGGCGATCCGCCTGCGCCATCCGTTCGATTACGGCGACAACAGCCGCCTGGCCACCGAAGACCTGCGGCAATCGCTGGACTATCTGCACGCGCGTGCCGACCCCGCACTGGCGCGTCTGCTCGGCGCGCTGGAATTGCTGGTGACCAACCTGCAGAGCATCGAACGCAAGCTGTCGGAAGCGGCGCAATCCGATTCCACCAGCGACAACCTCGACACCCGCCTGCGCGACTCCTCGCCGCACACCCTGCGCGAAATGGCTGCGCGTCTGATGCAGCAACTCACACCTGGCTCGGTGCTGTTCCGCCACGGCCTGCGCATGGCCATCGCGCTGGTGGTCGGCTACGCCATCATGCAATCCATCCATGCCGACAACGGCTACTGGATCCTGCTCACCACCGCCTTCGTGTGCCGGCCCAATTACGGCGCCACCCGCCTGCGGCTGGTACAGCGCATCGCCGGCACCCTGATCGGCCTGGTCGCTACCTGGGCGCTGATGCAGCTGTTCCCCGGCACCGAAGTGCAGCTGCTGCTGGCGCTGGCCGCCGCGCTGATCTTCTTCATCACCCGCACCGATCGCTACATGCTGGCCACCGCCGGCATCACCGTGATGGCGCTGTTCTGCTTCAACCTGCTTGGCGATGGTTTCGTGCTGATCTGGCCACGCCTGATCGACACGCTGATCGGTTGCGCAATCGCTGCGGCCGCCTCGTTCCTGATCCTGCCGGACTGGCAGGGCCGCCGCCTCAACCAGGTGATGGCCACGGTGCTGGCCAGCTGCGCGCGCTATCTGGCCCAGGTGCTGGAGCAATACGCCAGCGGCATGCGCGACGACCTGCCCTACCGCATCGCGCGCCGCGACATGCATAACGCCGATGCCGCGTTGTCGGTGGCCTTGTCCAACATGCTGCGCGAACCCGGCCGCTATCGGCGCAACCTGGATGCCGGCTTCCGCTTCCTGGCGCTGTCCAACACCTTGCTCGGCTATCTGTCTGCGCTCGGCGCGCACCGCGCCGCGCTCGATGGCGAACACGATCCTGCCATCGCGCAGGCCGGCGACTACCTGCAGCGCGCGCTGGGCGAAATCGCCACCGCCTTGCGCGAACGCCAGCCGCTGCCGGCACACGACGAAAGCCAGGAAATCGCCACTGCCGAAGCGCTGGAGCAGCATGCCGTGCAACTGCCGCCCAAGCAGCGCCTGGTGCGCGACCAGCTGGCACTGACCCTGCGGCTGCTGCCCAAACTGCGTGCCGCTGCCGTGGCGGTCACCACCGCGCCGGCAGAAGGCACACCGCGCCTGGCGACCAGCAAGACCTAGCGCGTCGTCGGTGGTGCGCATGCACGCCGCGCAGCCACTGCCGCATCGATGTGGGCGGCGATGCCGACGCCTCGTGGTGCGCGCGCAGGCCACTTGATCCGGTTGCCGCTGCGCCGTTCCGGCAACCGCCTCTACTTCCAGTGCTTGCGCGCCACGCTCAGTCCCACCCAGCCCAGTGCCGCCACCGCCAGCACCGCCCCACCGATCACCACACCGTTCCAGCCGGCCTGCGCATATGCCGCCGTGCCCAGCGTGGAACCCACCGCACCGCCGATGAAGTAGCAGGTGATGTAGGCCGAGGTGATGCGATTGCGCGCGTTCGGATTACGCTGGTAGATCACGCTCTGGTTGGCGATGTGCACGCCTTGCACCGCGATATCCAGCAGCAGCACGCCGACGATCAGCAGCGCGATTGACTGCGGCGCAAACGCCAGCAATCCCCACGACAGCAGCAGCATCACCAGCCCGCCCCAGCTGACGCGGTCGCCATGGCCGTGATCGGACCAGTGACCGGAACGGTTGGCCGCCAGCGCGCCGGCCGCACCGATCAGGCCGAAGAGCCCGATCACCGCCGTGCCATAGCCATACGCAGGCCCGGACAACAGGAACGCCAGCGTGGTCCAGAACATGCTGAAGCCGGCAAAGATCAGCCCGCCCAGCACCGCACGCGAGCGCAACACCGCATCGTCGCGCAGCAGCGTCAGCACCGAACCCACCAGCTGCGGATACGACAGCTGCGCATTGCCCGGGTGCCGCGGCAGCCCGCGCCACAGCAGCCAGGCGGTGACCAGCAACAGGCCGGAGGCGATCCAGTACACCGTATGCCAGCCGCCAACGCCGGCCAACACCCCAGCCGCGGTGCGCGCCAGCAGGATGCCCAGCAACAGGCCGCTCATCACCGTGCCGATCACCCGCCCACGCTCGTGCGGGGCGGCCAGGGTCGCGGCAAACGGCACCAGGATCTGCGCAGCCACCGAACTGGCACCGGTGACGATCGTGCCGGCCAGCAACATGCCGAAACTATGCGAGGCGGCGCTTACCAGCAGCCCCAGCGCACTGAGCACGAACAGGCCGACGATCAACCCGCGCCGCTCCAGCCGGTCGCCCAGCGGCACCAGCAACAGCAGCCCCGCCGCGTAGGCCAGCTGCGCGGCGGTCACCACCGCCCCGGCACTGCGCACCTGGATCCCGAACGCCTGCGCCAGCGTCTCCAGCAAGGGCTGGGCGTAGTAGTTGCTTGCCACCGCCAGCCCGGTGGCGGCGGCCATCAGCAGCACCAGTCGGCGCGGCAATGGCGGGTGGGCAATCGGTTCGACGGTCATGGCAGGTGCCTGCTGTAGGAATGGGCGCAGTGTGGGCAGCGACGCGGCATCTTTCCAATGTATTGTTTTCACCGTGTCCATCACGTTTGGAGATCGCATGCTGACCCTGCGCCAGCTGGAGTTCGCCGTGGCCGTGGCCGAGGAAGGCGGCTTCACCGCCGCCGCACGCCGGTGCAACACCGTGCAATCGGCGCTCAGCCACCAGGTCGCCAAGATCGAGGAATCCCTCGGTGCGCGCCTGTTCGAGCGCGGCACCCGTCGGGTGCGGCCCACCGCAGCCGGCGAGGTGTTTCTGCACAACGCCCGCGCCACCTTGCGCGCGGCCGAACGCCTGCACGAGGAAATGGCCCAGGCCCTGGGCACGGTGCGCGGCCGGCTCACGCTGGGGCAGATCTCCTCGCTCACCACCGTGCAGCTGCCGACGCTGCTGCGCGCCTTTCGCAGCGCGCATGCGCGGGTGGACGTGCACCTGCGCACCGCCATGAGCGAGGCCCTGCTGCACGACCTGGGCGAAGGCCGGCTGGATGTGGCCCTGGTCGGCGTCGGCCCGCAGGTCGCGGTGCCGGAACAGCGGCTGCTGCTGCACGAGGAAGCCCTGGCCTTGATCGTGGCGCCCAGCCATCGCTTCGCCACGCGCAAGCGGGTGGCGCTGGCCGAGCTGGACGACGAACCGATGGCCGGGCTGATCGCCGGCGCCGGCGTGCGCGGCATCGTCGATGCGGCATTCGCGCAGGCCGGCCTGCGGCAGCGCCAGCAATACGAGGTCACCCATGCCGACCTGATGCGCGAACTGGTCGCCGCCGACCTGGGCGTGGGCATCGTGCCGCAGACCATGGCCACGGCCATGCGCGGGGTGGTGACGGTCGCGCTGAAGGAGCGCTTCGGCTTTCTGACCTATGCGGTGTGGCGGCCCGATCCCACCCCGGCCGCACGGGCCTTCATGGCGCTGCTGCGCGCCCAGGTCGCGCGACGTGCGCCATCGGCACGCGCGCCACGCTGAGCGCGTCTGCATGCACCAGCGCGCCGTGGAAGCCTGCTAGGCTGCGCGCGTTCGCAAAGGAAACTGCATGTCCGGTCACAGTCAGTTCGCCCTGCTCAGGCAGCGCCGCTTCTTGCCGTTCTTCGCCGTGCAGGCGTTGGGCGCGTTCAACGACAACGTCTATCGGCAGGCCATCATCGGCCTGTTGTTCTACCTGGGCATCGATGCGGCGCAGCGCACGCTGTACACCAATCTGGCGCCGGCACTGTTCATCCTGCCGTACTTCCTGTTCTCCGCGCTGGCCGGGCAGATCGCCGAAAAGCTGGAAAAGCAGAAACTCATCGTGATCACCACCACGATGGAGATTGCGATCATGTCCCTGGCGGCGGTGGGGTTTGTCACCGAGAACATGGTGATCCTGCTGGTCGCGCTGTTCTGCACCGGCCTGCAGTCCACGCTGTTCGGGCCGGTGAAATATTCGATCCTGCCCTCGGTGCTGAAACCGGAGGAACTCACCGGCGGCAACGGCCTGGTCGAGATGGGCACCTCGATCTCGATCCTGTGCGGCATGATCTTCGGCGGGCTGATCTTCCAGATCGCCGGCAGCCACGGGCCGGTCGCCGCGGCCACCGCGGTGATCGCGATTGCCGTCACCGGCAACCTGGTCGCGCGGCTGGTGCCCAAGGTCGATGCCGGCGCGCCCGAGCTGAAGATCAACTGGAACCCCATCCCCGAATCGCGCGCCATCATGCGCCTGACCCGGCGCACGCCGGCGGTGCGCAACGCCGTGCTCGGGGTGTCGTGGTTCTGGTTCGTCGGCACCGTGCTGACCGCGCAGTTGCCCACCTACGCGCAGGTCAATCTTGGCGGCCAGCAGGATCTGTACGTGTTCGCGCTGGCGCTGTTTTCGATCGGCACCGGTGTCGGCTCGCTGCTGTGCGAGCGGCTGTCCGGACGCACCGTGGAAATCGGCCTGGTGCCGCTGGGCGCGTTCGGCATCAGCGCATTTCTGCTGGACCTGTACTTCGCGCGTCCCGGTGTTGCACCGGCCACCGATCTGTCGATCGGCCAGTTCGTGCAGCAGGCCGGCAGCGTGCGCCTGATCGTGGACCTGGTCGGCATCGGCCTGTTCACCGGCTTGTTCGTGGTGCCGTTGTTTGCGCTGATCCAGAGCCGCACGCCCAAGGCCGAACTCTCGCGCGTGATCGCCGGGCTCAATATCCAGAATTCGTTGTTCATCGTCACCGCCGCCATCATCGGCATCGCGCTGCAGCTGCCGCAGCTGGTGCTGTTCGGCGTGCGCATTCCGCTGCCGGGCCTGAGCATTCCGCAGGTGTTCCTGGCCCTGGCGCTGGCCAATACGCTGGTGGCGCTGTGGATCTTCACCCTGGTGCCCGAGTTCCTGATGCGCTTTCTCAGCTGGGTGCTGGTGAGCGTGCTGTACCGGCTGCGCACGCGCGACATCGACCGCCACGTGCCCGACGAAGGCGCCGCGTTGCTGGTCTGCAACCACGTCAGCTACATGGACGCGCTGATCCTGTCGGCGGTGATTCCGCGCCCGGTGCGCTTTGTCATGTACTACAAGATCTTCCGCATCCCGGTGATGCGCTGGATCTTCCGCACCGCCAAGGCGATCCCGATCGCCGGCGCACGCGAAGACCCCGCGCTGATGCAGCAGGCCTTCGACCGTATCGATGCGGCGCTGGCCGACGGCGAGCTGGTGTGCATCTTCCCCGAAGGCGCATTGACCAGGGATGGCGAGATTGCACCGTTCAAGTCGGGCGTGGAGAAGATCCTGCAACGCCGCCAGGTGCCGGTGATTCCGATGGCACTGCGTGGCATGTGGTCGAGCATGTGGAGCCGCCGCGACACCCGCCTGGGCCGCATGCGCGTGCCGCGCCGGATCCGCGCGCATATCGAAGTGGCCGCCGGCCCAGCGGTTCCCGGCGACGCGGCGACCGCCGCGCTGCTCGAACAGCAGGTCCGTGCACTGCGCCAGGATCAACCGTGACTGCGGCCAGCGCGGGCTTTGCGTCCGCCGCGTGCCGCGAGTAGCCTGTGCGCCATTGCACGCATTGCCGCCGCGCTCGCCTAGCGGGCGCGACAAGAAGGACCGGGGGAAGTCGTCGTACGCCACATCACCGTGTCAGACGCGTTCGCCGTGATCGGTGGACGCTGCCTGCGCGGCCCATCGCTGCCTTCCCCACGCGCTGCAACATCTCGCTGTTGTTTACCACCCAAGGAGCTTCACCATGAGTGCCATCCCACCGCCGATCCATCCCTCGCCCAGCGCCGCACCGGGCCCGATTCCCAATCACCTGATCTGGGCGATCGTCTCCACCGTACTCGGCTTCTGCCTGTGCTGCCCGGCCCTGATCACCGGCATCGTGGCGATCGTGTTCTCCAGCAAGGTCAACGGCCTGCTCAACCAGGGCGACATCGACGGCGCACGGCGTGCCTCCAACACCGCCAAGACCTGGTGCATCGTGACCAGCGTGCTGGCCGTCATTGGCCTGCTGATCAACATCGGCATGGTCGCCACCGGCGGCATGCAGGGCTACATGGACTACATGCAGCAGTTGCAGCACATGCAGTAATGGAACTGCGCCCACGCCACTGGCTTGGACTCGGGGCGGCCACCAGCGTGGCCGCCTTCGGCGTGTCGCTGCTGTATCGCTTCGATCCGAACGCGAGCAACAGCCCGTTCCCGCCCTGCGTGTTCCGTGCCGTGACCGGCTGCTACTGCCCCGGTTGCGGCATGACCCGCGCGCTATATGCGCTGGTGCACTTCGATCTGCCCGGCGCCTTCGCCATGAACCCGGCCGCCGTGCTCGGCCTGTTCACCCTGCCCGGCCTGATTGCCTGGAAAGCCGGCTGGCGCGCGCGCTGGTTCGCACCGGTGGTGGCAGTGATGTCCGAACCGAAGTTCTGGTTATGGGCATTGCCGATGTATTGGGTTGCCAGGAATTTGCCTTGGTACCCGTTTACCTTGCTGGCACCGGGTTAGCAGGTCGCGAACAGCCGCGCGATCGAAATCAGGCTGCGCGCCTACCGCACCCAGCCGGCAATCACCAGCAACGCCAGCACCACCATCCACAGCAGCAGCACGCGCCAGACCAGGCTCATCGCATCGCGCACCTCCGGCAGCCGGCGCCAGACCGGCACCAGGCCCGAATCGGTGTAGTCGTGGGCTTCCTCGCGCAGCTCGGCGCTGACGCTGGCACGCGCCACCGCACCGAGAAAATGCGGCTCCAGCGACCAGCGGTTGCCATGCGCCTGCCGCCAGGCACGGAACACCGTGTCGAAATTGCCCACCAGCGCCATCGACACCGTGATCAACTGCGCCACCGGCCATTCCAGCGCGGCCAGCAACCAGCGCGCGCCGGCCAGGTTGCGCGGCGGCAGCAGCACCGAGAGCGGGCTTTCCACCGCCAGCGCCGTCAGCCGATACAGCACCGCGCCGAACGGCCCCAGCAGCAAAAACCACCACAGCACCGCGAACCAGCGCCGCAATCCATTGACCACCACCGCTTCCACCAGCGACGGCGCGTCCTCGTGCACGCTGCCGCCGGCGGCCTGCAGCTGCGCGATCGCATCGCGGCGCGCGCCCGGTTCGTCGGCATCGATCACCGCTTCCACATCGCGGTCCAGATCGCGCGGCCCCCAGGTCCAGGCCAGCACCGCCACGCCGAACAGCAAGGCCCAGAACCCGCGCCAGACATCGTCCAGCAGCCATTGCAGCAGCACGACCACCAGCAAGGCCGGCAACAGCGCCAGCACCACGCCATAGCGCCCCTGCCACGCACCGCGCCCGGCGGCATGGCTGTCCAGCCGGCGCAGCCACTGGCCGAACCATTCGAAACGCCGCAGCCGCGCCACCTGGGCGGGCGCCAGGTGGCCCAGCGCAAGTGCGACGACGACAGCAACCAGGGTGGTGAACATGGGTGGGCCTCCTCAGCCGAGTCTAGCCGAGCCGATGCAGGCGCACCCGATCCGCCTGCGCTGCAGCGCCCGCCCCGGCTCAGCCATGCGCGCGATGCCAATGCTCGATCAGCGCCCGCGCGATGGAAATGCGCGGCGGCAGCCCGACCTGGCCTTCGCCGGCCAATGCCGCGGTGACCTCGGCATGGCTGACCCAGCGCGCGTCTTCCAGTTCACCGGTGACCTGCGGCACCTCGCTTGCCGCAGCGCGCGCGGTGAAGCCCAGCATCAGCGCACCCGGGAACGGCCACGGTTGCGCGCCCAGATAGCGGCAGTCCTGCACCTGCACGCGGGTTTCCTCGAACACCTCGCGCGCCACGGTCTGCTCCAGCGACTCGCCGGGTTCGACAAAGCCGGCAATCACCGAATAACGCCCCGGCGCCCAGCTTGCCTGCCGCCCCAACAGCAAGCGCGCGCCATCGCTGACCGCCACGATGATCGCCGGGTCCACGCGTGGGTAATGCTCGGTCTGACATTGCGTGCAATGGGCGATGAAGCCGGCCCGGCGGAACGCGATCGCCCCGCCGCAGACGCCGCAGAAGCGCGTGCGCGACTGCCAGTGCAACATCGCACGCGCATAGGCAAAAGCAGTGGATATGTCTGCCGGCCAGTCGGCGGCGGCCTGGCGCAGGTCGATGCGCTGCGGCGCTTCCACACCGAGCACATCGGATGGCAGGCAGAACCAGCCGACGTCATCGCGCAGCCCAAGAAAGATCGCCCCGTCCGGCCCGTCGCCAAGCGCGGCACCGTCCATCAGCAGCGGCTGGCCATCCGCATCGGCCAGCGCAGTGCCCTTGGCATCGAGCAGCAGCACGCGGCCTTGCGGCCACAGACGCGCCAGCGCCGCGGGATCGTCACGCAACAGATCGCCACGATCCAGCGGCGCATGGGTGAAGGCAAAACCGGAGGTTGAAAAAGAAGACTCTGACATCGGCGCAAGCCTGCCGATAATCGGCATCGCCCGCAAGCAGCGCACCATCGATGCAGGCCCGGCCGGCGGCGCGCGTTCAGACGTCGACACCACCTGGCGCCCGCCGGGCAGTCATGAGCGCGTCACATTGCGCGCCACATCGCAGAGCAGGCCACGTGCGATCGACATGTGCTGCAGCCAGCCGAGTCCGAATCCCGGCATCTTCAGCCCTGTCGCCGGTGACAGCGACAAGGCTCCATCGCAGGGCGAGGCGTCCAGCGCCGATCCTGGACGCGCTGATCATCCAGCGCTGTCAGCGACACCCCATTCCGGCCTCAGCGCTGCTTGTCCAGCAGCTGATGCCGCACGGCGACGATGCACGGTTCGTTGGTGGTCAGATGCACGAACGCCGAGTTGTCGTTGGGGTCGCCACTGCCGATATCGACCAATGCTGCCTGGGTGCTGCCGCGATGCTTGAAAGCGGCAATTGCGGTCACCGCATTCTTCAGCGGAATGGTGGCGTCGTTGGACGAACCGCATAGCAGCGTCGGCGTCTGCGGCGCCCAGTCCAGCAGGTCGTTGCGTGCCAGATCCTTGCGGAACGGATTGCCGGGGTTGCTGGCAAAGTCGCGATAGAACCCTGGCTGGAAATACGCCTTGAGCTGGTCGATCCCGGGCAGCGTATCGCCCAGGACCAGATCGGTCAGGCCCAGCTTGCCGGGGAACAGCGCCTCGACCCGGGCCGCCCACGGATCCTGAAACACCTGCCCGGCCGCCAGATAGATATTGCGATACGTGTGCTGCATCGCGACGATCGCGTAGCTGCCCAGGATGATGCCGAAGCTGCTTTCGCCAACCGCGTTGCTCCCGCTCCAGCTGTCCACGAAGGTCTGCTCCAGCGCGTAGGGCCCGGAGATCGGCGCGCTGGCAACCAGATGAAACTCGCTGGACAGATGCGCTTCGATTTCCCGCTGGGTTGCCAGTGCGGCATGGCCGCCTTGCGAATACCCCGACAGCATGACCTTGCCGGATAACGGCGTCTTCAAACGCTGCAACACGCTGCGTGCCGCGCGCAAGGCATCGATCGTCGCACTGGCCTCGGTCGCGCTATGCAGGTAGGGATGGAAGCCATAGCTGGATTGACCGAGCCCCAGATAATCGCTGCTGACCACCACATAGCCCTGACTGGCCAGACGTGTGACCAGCGGGTCGTCGCCCTTGGCATCACGGATGTCCTTGGCCTGTTCCTCGTTGCGGATCGTCGCTGTCGACCGCCCCCAGCCCAGCAACGGATACGGCCCGCTGCAACGCTCGCCGCCTGGAATCAGCACCACGCCCGACGCAGTGGCCGGCTCGCCATCGACACCGACGGTGGCATAGGTGAACTCGGCCACGCGCACGTTGCATCTGGGCTGTTCGGCCTTCGGCTCGGAGGTGAGCAACGCGGCAATCGCATCACGGGTGTAGCTGGTCAGGAAGTTGCTGCTGAGCAAGCTGCCGCGTGCGGGCGATGCCTGCGCGCTGGGTGCAAGCACTGCGCTGGCGATACCAAGCATGGCCAGCAGGCCCAGCGTCGAACGGGATCTGATCTGCAACATGGTGAGGCTTCTCTCGTGGATGACTGCAATGGGCAGGGGACTGGCGTGTCGAAGGATCGAGATCCGTTGCGCGATCAACGTCCGCGGGCTGGGCGGCGCGGTGACTGCGCCATGGGGTGGGATCGGCGCGGTGCGCGGTACGCTCGGTCAGCGCAGTGGCGACCGCCCGCGCGCGTCACGCAAGGCAAGACGCGATGCATGAATCAAAATCGGCATGTGCTGGCACCAGCGCTGGGCATGCGTGCAGTATCGCCATCGCCGCACGCGGCCCAGCTCGCGCGCACGAAGCTTGCGCGCGCATGGCGAACCCCGCAGCAGGCGAATGTTCACAGCGCGTTGGACATGTACATCGATAGCGCGGTGCGCTTCGCCAGTGCATCGGCGAGCATCTGCGCAGTGCATGGATCACATAGATCGGCGTTTGAAAATCCGCCCGGCTGCGGTGTCGTTGACCCGCAACACGCGTCGCATCAAGAGTCATACAGCGCGTGCAAGCGACGCACAGCGTGAGGCCGTATCGACACACTCACGCGACTGCCGTTATCACTGCACCATGTCAGACCTGAAAACGTCGCAGGCAGCAGGTTGCCCGCGACTCGACCGCAACATCACACACGAACAACCAGGCACCAGCAACCGCGTCGATTCAGACGCTGAAGCTGCTACCGCACCCACAGGTGGTCTTGGCGTTCGGATTGCGGATCACGAACTGCGCCCCGGTCAGGCTTTCGGTGTAGTCCACTTCGGCGCCCATCAGATACTGCAGGCTCAGCGGGTCCACTAGCAGCGTCACCCCGTCGGTGGCCACGGCCAGGTCGTCCTCGGCGCGGTTCTCGTCGAACTCGAAGCCGTACTGAAAGCCGGAACAGCCGCCACCCTGGATGTAGACACGCAACGCCAGCTCGGCGTTGCCTTCTTCCTGGATCAGCTCGCGCACCTTGCTGGCAGCGGCCACGGAAAAGTTCAGCGGCCGGTCGATGGACTGATAGTCCGGGGCCGGGGCGGCGGTGGGAAGCGAAACGAGCGTGCTCATGGCGTCAGCATGGGGGCCAGGCGGCCCCACTTCAAGCGCTGCTTGCCAAATCTGGCGCCCGCTTCAGCTGCAGGCCACACCCTCAGGCGTCGGCAGTCTCGGCCTGCAAGGCCTTGACCGGCTCGACGCGGCCGGCCTCCGGCGCCGGCAACGCGGCGGTCGCGGCATGGATCAGGCGGCCGGTGAGCTGCGCGCCGGCGCTCATCTCCACCACCTGGTAATGCACATTGCCCTGCACCCGCGCATTGGCGGCCAGTTCGACCCGCTCGGCGGCATGCACGTCGCCGGTCAGCTGGCCATTGATGATCACCACCGGCGCGCGCACCTCGCCCTCGATGCTGCCCTGCTCGGCCACCGTCAAGGTGGCGCTGGCGCCGTCTTCGGCAATCACCTTGCCCAGGATGCGGCCTTCCACATACAGCCCGCCGCTGAACATCAGGTCGCCGCGGATGACCACCTGCGGCCCGATCAAGGTGTCGACCACGGTCTGCGCACCACGGTTGGATTTGTTTCCGAACATCAGCTACTCCCCCGCGCCATTCCCGGCGACTTTCCAGTCGAATGTCTGATTGACCGGCGCCCCATCGCCGCTCAGGGAGATTTTGACACGTTGCGGAGTGAAATCCTTCGGCAGGATCACGCTGCCGTCCAATTGCTGGAAATAGCGGAACGAGTACGGCTGCCCGGCCGCATCCGGCTTCTGGTGCAGCTCGTTCCAGCTCACCGTGACCAGCTTGCCGGCACGCACGCCTTCCACCGCAAAGCGCAGCTGGCCCTGGCTGATCGCGCCGCGGTTGAGGTTCTGGGTCAGCACCACGCTGTAGTTCCAGGTGCCGCCGGCCTCGGCGGTGAATTGCACCGAGTGCGCGTTCAGCCCCTTGCGCTGCGCGGTGGAGCCCACCAGGCGCTCGTAGAACGCCACATCCGCGCGCAGTGCGGCGATCTGCTCGTCGCGCTCGGCCAGCGAGGCCTGCACCTCGGTATTGGCGGCGCGGCTGATCTTGTCGGACATCGCCAGGTTGACCTGGCGCTGCTGCAGCTGCGCGATCTGCCGACGCTGCTGGGCCTGGTTGCGCTGCGCCTGCTGCAGCGCCGCCTCGGCCTGGACCAGACGCGGCGCGGCAGTGCGGCTGGCCATCCACCACGTCACGCCCAGCGATGCCAGCCACACCAGCGCAATCACCAGCCATAACCAGCGGCCGCGGGGACGGCCACCGCCGGAGTCACGTTGGACGATCTGAACGCGTGCGGCTGGTCGCATGGGCATCGGGTCCGGACGGGCCGGCGCAGTCATGGGCGGCGTAGTGTGCCAGAGCGACACTGACCGTCGTGCTGGCGCTGGACCGGCGGTTATCCCAAAGTTCTGCGATAGTTCTGCAATTGTTTGCAGGGATCGACGACGCCATGAGCGAAGCCCATCTGTTCGTGATCGGCATCCTGCTGGCCTGGCTGGCCGGCATCCGTGCCTATCTCACCGTGTTCGGTGTCGGCCTGGCCGGCCTGCTCGGCTGGATCGAGCTGCCGCCCGCCCTGCACCCGGCACAGTCGTGGTGGGTGCTGGGCACCTCCGGTGCACTGGCGGTGGCCGAATTCTTCGCCGACAAGATCCCCGGCGTGGATTCGGGCTGGGACCTGCTGCAGACCCTGGCACGCGTGCCGGCCGGTGCCTTCCTGGCCGCGGCCACGCTGTCGCCGGACGGTGATCTGAGCACGGGCGTGCTGGCCGCCGGCGCGGGCGTGGCGCTGACCAGCCATACCCTCAAGGCCGGCACCCGCGCCTTGCTCAACACCTCGCCGGAACCGGCCAGCAACTGGGTCGCCTCGCTGGCCGAAGACACCATCACCACCACCGCGCTGGCGCTGGCACTGGCGCACCCGTGGCTGGCACTCAGTGTTGCCGTGGGCTCCAGCGTGCTGGCCACGCTGGTGGTGTGGTGGGTGTGGCGCCTGCTGTGGCGGGGCATGCGCCGGCTGGTCGCGCCGATGCGTTCCACCACCACGCCGGCTGCACGTCGCTCCCCGCTATCGTGAAGTTCATCGCATAATCATCGCGACTGCAGGGAGTATCGATGGCCGCCCGAGATCCGGTTCCTTTCACCCGTGACGACACCGCCACGCGCAATCGTCCATTGCGCGCAGAAACGCCCCCGGCCGACTATTGGCGCCGCTGGGCCGACGAGACCGCGGCGGCGTCCACCGTTGCCGAGCCGGTGAGCGCGGCCATCATTCCGGCGCCGGCGCTCGCTGCCGCACCCGCAATGATCCTGCCGATGGCGCCAGCGCAGTCCGCTGCACAAGGCAGCAGCGCGCACGCGACGGCCGCAGCGCCGACGCCAACGACCGCCTCAACCCCGCGCGAGGGCGATGACAACGCCGCCGCCGACGCGCCGTACCGCGTGCTGATCGTCGAGGACGACCGCTCGCAGGCGCTGTTTGCGCAGAGCGTGCTGCACGGCGCCGGCATGCATGCACAGGTGGAAATGACCGCCGCCAGCGTGCCGCAGGCGATCCAGGACTACCACCCGGATCTGATCCTGATGGACCTGCACATGCCCGAGCTGGACGGCATCCGCCTGACCACCCTGATCCGCCAGCAGCCGGGCCAGCAGTTGCTGCCGATCGTGTTCTTGACCGGCGACCCGGATCCGGAGCGTCAGTTCGAAGTGCTCGACAGCGGCGCCGACGATTTCCTGACCAAGCCGATCCGCCCACGCCACCTGATCGCCGCGGTGTCCAACCGCATCCGCCGCGCCCGCCAACAGGCGCTGCAGCAGGCCGGCGAACCGGTCAGCGTGCGCAGCAATCCGGAAACCGGCCTGCCGACGCGCGGCCATGTGATGGAACTGCTGGCCGATGCGCTGGCGCGCAAGCAGGCCGGCGGGCTGTTCTTCATCGAAATCGCCAGCGCGCTCGGCCTGCGCGAGCGCTACGGCTATGCCGCCTACGAGCGTCTGATGACCCAGGCCGGGCATCGCCTGGCCAGTGCCGCGCACCCGTATCCGCTGGCGCGCTTGAACGACAACAGCTTCCTGTTGCTGGGCGTGGACATGCCCGAATCCAGCCTGGAACAGCATGCGCTGGAGATCCGCCAGCGGCTGTCGGCGCATGCCTTCCCGGTGCGCGAGGAGGAATCGGTGCACGTGCGCTGCGCCATCGGCGTGGCACCGCTGGGTCTGGGCTTCGACGACACCGGCAGCGCGCTGGAAGCGGTCGAGCGCACCGCGCTGCAGGCACGCCTGCGCAGCGACGGCGTGCAGGCCTATCTGGCCCCCAGCCAGGCCGAACAGCAGGAGCAACTGCGCCTGGTGGAAGGCCAGCTCGAACTGGCCTATCAACCGATCGTGGCGGTGGCCGGCGGCGACACCGCGCAATACCAGGTGCTGCTGCGGCTACGCCAGGCCGACGGCACGCTGCTGTCGGCCGGCCAGGTGATTCCCGCCGCCGAAGCGGCCGGACGCATCGCCGATCTCGACCAGCAGGTCATGGATCACGCGCTCGGCCTGCTGCATCTGTACCAGCACGCCCACCCGCCGCTGCGGCTGTTTGTGTCGCAGTCGCCGCGCACGCTGGCGCGCGATGCCTTTGCCGACTGGCTGCTCAAGGCGCTGGTCGAGCGCGGCGTGGCCGGGCAATCGTTGATCGTCGACCTGCGCCTGGACGATGCCCTGATCCACGCGGTCACCGTGCAGCAGTTCTGCGCCAAATTGATGCCGGCCGGCGTGCAGTTCTGCCTGAGCCAGTTCGAGCCCGGCGACGAGGCCAACGCGCTGCTGGACCAGTTGCCGCTGAGCTTCGTGCGCATGGCCAACCGCTTCGCCGATGCCCACGGCAACACGGCAGTCCGCGACGAACTGCGCAGCGTGATCAATATCGCCCATCAGCGCGGCCTGCTGATCATCGGCCAACGCATCGAAGATCCGCAGGCGGCCGCGGCGATGTGGATGAGCGGCGTGGACTTCATCCAGGGCAACCTGGTGCAGACGGTCGGCAAGGAACTGGACTTCGACTTCACGAACGCGGTGCTCTGAGTGACAGCGCGGGCAGGAGGCCTCCGCGCCTGGAGCAGCCTGGCCACGCTGAGCGCGCTGGTCGCTGCGCTGGGTGCGGGCCTGCAGTGGTCGGCCATCGACGGGCCGTGGCGCGCAGTGACGGCGCTCTCTGCAGCACTGGCGGTGGTATTCGGTCTATGCGCTGCGGTTGCCGGCTACCGCAGCGCGCGCGCGCAGCGCGCCCTGTTGCAACGCCTGGAAGAAGCCGACGTTGCCCGTGAACGCCTACAGCAGGAGCTGCAGCGTCACGGCGCGCTCGAACAGGAACTGTTGCGCGCCAAGCAGGCCGCCGAGGCCGCCACGCTGGCCAAGGGCGAATTCCTGGCCACCATGAGCCACGAGATCCGCACCCCGCTCAACGGCATCATTCCGATGCTGGAACTGATCTCCAGCGGCCAGCTCAGCCTGGACCAGCGCGACATGCTGCAGACCGCCACCGGCAGCTCGCTGCAACTGCTGCGCATCGTCGACGACATCCTCGACTACTCCAAACTCGAAGCCAACAAGCTCGAACTGGAGATCACCACCTTCAACCTGCGCGAGCTGCTCGACGGCGTCGTGCAGCTGCTGCAGCGCACCGCTGAAGGCAAGCAGCTGCGCGTGGGGCTGGATATCGAACCGTCGGTGCGCCTGCTGGTGCGCGGCGACCCGATCCGCCTGCGCCAGGTGTTGGGCAACCTGATCGGCAATGCGATCAAGTTCACCGAGCGCGGCAGCGTCGACATCCAGCTGCGTCGCCTGGGCGAAACCCGCGCCCAGCATCTGCTGCGCTTCCAGGTGCGCGACACCGGCATCGGCATCGCCCCGGATCAGCAGGCACGCCTGTTCCGCTCCTTCGCCCAGGCCGACGCCTCCACCACGCGCCTGTACGGCGGCACCGGCCTGGGACTGGCGATCTGCAAGCGCATCATCGACCTGATGGGCGGCCGCATCGGCGTGGAGTCCGAGCCCGGGCGCGGCGCCACGTTCTGGTTCGAAATCCCGCTGCTCAAGGTCATCGGCGACCTGCAGCAGAACGCCGGCGCCGATGCCGCGCGGGTGATGGTGATCAGCTCCGACACCCGCCTGTTGCAGCGCCTCAAGCGCCTGCTGGACAGCTGGGGCGTATCGCACGTGCTGATGGAAACCACCCAGGAAGCGCTGGAGCGGGTGCGTCGCCACAGCGACAGCGAAGGCTTCCGCTGCGTCATCGCCGACCACGACACGCTGCGCTACAGCGCGCGCGCCGTGCATCGCGCACTCGCGCGCCCGGACGACCTCAGCGGCGCACGCCTGATCTGGCTGTACGGCGACGAGCCGGTGCCGTCCGAGCTGCAGGACAATGCCACCCTGGTGCCGCGCCAGAGCCCGGACGAGACCCTGCGCTCGCTGGTGCTGCCGCCCGAGCCGAGGCCGGCCCACGCGGCCACGCTGGCCGCGGCGATGATTCCCGAGCCGATGGCGCCGGCGCTGGCCAACGCGCGCGATGTACGCATCCTGCTGGTGGAAGACAACCCGGTGAACCTGCTGGTCGCGCAGAAACTGCTGGCCGTGCTCGGCTTCGACGCCGATACCGCCACCGATGGCGAAGCCGCGCTGAGCAGCATGGAGTCCACCCGCTACGACATGGTCTTCATGGATTGCCAGATGCCGGTGCTGGACGGCTATGCCGCCACCCGCCGCTGGCGCGCGATGGAAACCGAGAGCGGCGGCCGCCCGATCCCGATCGTGGCGATGACCGCCAACGCCATGGCCGGCGATCGCGAACGCTGCCTGGCCGCCGGCATGGACGACTATCTGTCCAAACCGGTCGCCCGCGAGCAGCTCGACGCCTGCCTGCAGCGCTGGCTGCCGCGCCAACCGCTGCTGCCTGGCCCGGCCATCGGCAGCCAGGCAGCGGGCGATCCCGAAAGCGTCAGCGCCGCGCAGGCGCGCGCCCTGCCGATCCTGGACAACAGCGTGATCGATGAGCTGTACGAGGTGGCGGGCGCGGACACCATCACCATCCTGCAGCTGTTCCTGGAAGACGCACCCGGCATCATCGAGCGCCTGGAAACCGCAGCCACCAACCGCGACAGCATGCAGCTGCGCGATCTGGCGCATACGCTCAAATCCTCCAGCGCCAATGTCGGCGCCCAGGCGCTGGCCAATGCCGCGCGCCGGATCGAACTGGCCGCGCGCACCGGCACCATCGAACGCCCCTCGGTGATGGTGGCGCTGGTCATTGCCGAATACGCACGCGCCCGTCTGGCGCTGCTCGGCCAGGTCGCCCGCCTGCAGGCCAAGGCCCGCACAGCCGGCTGAACCGCGCAAGCCTGCAGCCGATGACAACGACCGCCAGGCAACACAGTCGAAGACATCCCGCGAAGAAAAATTCCGCCCTGCTCCGCCGCGGCGAAAAGGCAGGGCTTGCGCGCCACTGGCGTGCGTGCCCTGGAGCGCCTGCGTCGCAGACGCGGGCCCGGGGGCGCGGAAAGAGCTGGGGTTGAGGTGCGCGCGCAGCCAAATGCGGCCAGCCACAGCGACAGCACGACACCCATGCAGCGCCTGCATGCTCCCCAGCAGTGCAAGCGCCTACTGACTCACCCTATTGCGCTGGTCCCGACACAACGCCGACCAGCACCGCGCTGAGCGCCCTCAGTCGTCCAGCTTGGTCAGCAGGTAATTCGGCTCGCCGATGCGCGCCACCAGATCCAGCTGCGTTTCCAGCCAGTCGATGTGCTCTTCTTCCGATTCCAGGATGTCCACCAGCAGCTGGCGGCTGACGTAGTCGTTGACGGTCTCCGCATAGGCCACGGCCTCGCGCAGCACGGCGACCGCCTCACGCTCCAGCGCCAGATCGCAGCGGAACATCTCGGTGGGGTTCTCGCCGATGCGCAGCTTGCCCAGCGCCTGGAAATTCGGAAGTCCTTCGAGGAACAGGATGCGGTCGGACAGCTTGTCCGCATGCTTCATCTCGTCGATGGATTCCTTGTACTCATGCTCGGCCAGTTCTTTCAGGCCCCAGTTCTTCAGCATCTTGGCGTGCAGAAAGTACTGGTTGATCGCAGTGAGTTCGTTGTAGAGCACCTTGTTGAGGTACTCGATGACCTTGGTATCGCCCTTCATGCGATGTCTCCGAGACAGTGAGCCGGCCGCACTGTAGCGCGTTGCCGCGGCGCATGAAGGAACGCGAATCGTGATCAGTTGCGCGACGCCTGCCCGCCCGCAGGTGGCCGGCAGATGGCCTGTTGCACGTAACGTGCGCATCGATCATTTGCCGAACATCGCGCGCTGTCGATCGAACGGCAACCGCAGGGTTACGACCTGACCGCATGATGGTCAGCCAGGAAGGCGACCTATCGATCGCGCCTTGGCGGCGCGACAGAACGACGGTAGAGCGAGCCAGACCGGCAACCTGCTCGCGGCAGTCCGTTACCGACAGTGCGCGAGCACAGCGGAAGGCGCTCAGGCAGCGCTGGCAAGTCCCAGCATGGGTAACGGCAGCGCACGGCTCGCATGGGCCTGGCTCAGCACGTCGCCCGCCATTTCCAGGCACGACCCACAGTTCGAACCACAGCCGGTGCGCATGGTCAGTTCGGCCACGCTGGCGCAGCCATTCTCGGCCGCTTCGCGGATCTGGTGGTCGGTGACCCCATTACAGATGCAGACGTACACGGTATCGGTCGGGTGCTGGCGATCCGGAGAGGACCGGCGCTGATTGCACCGCAAACGAGAATAGGTGTCAATTCCAAACGTTAATCATTATTAATCCGTACCGCACGAGGCCCGCCCCGCTTGCGTGGACGCTTGCGCGGACTGTCGTGCCCCGCCGCGCTGCTGCCCGGCAACCAGGCCTCCAGCGCGCGCTCGGGCATCACCCCGACCGCCGCAGAGCCCGCGATGGTCTGCGCCAGCGGAGCCAGATGACGCAGCGCGCGCGCATAGACCCCACGCTTGAACATCACCACATGCTCGACCGGATACCAGAAATCCACCCAGCGCCAGTGGTCGAACTCCGGCGTGTCGGTGTGGTCGAGCTTGAGATGGGATTCGTGGCCGGTGAACTGAAGCAGGAACCAGACCTGCTTCTGGCCGATGCAGACCTGGCGCTCATTGCGCCGCACTGCCCGGCTCGGCAGGCGATAGCGCAGCCATCCGGGGGTGGCACCGAGCAATTCGACATGCTCGGGCAACAACCCGGTTTCTTCGCGCAACTCGCGGTACATGGCTTCTACGGGTGTCTCATCGGTATTCATGCCACCTTGCGGGAACTGCCAGCCGTCTCTGCGCACACGTCGTGCCCAGAACACCTGACCATCCTCTCGCATCAGCACGATGCCGACGTTTGGCCGGAAACCGTCCGGATCGATCACGATGCGGACTCCTGAAAATCTACTGTCACCGACTCTGCCACGGCGACGGCCGGCTCACAAGCTGAAAACGAAATGCTTGACAAGACGCGGGCGCTTGGTAAGAATTACCGGCTCCCTAGGCTATGTAGCTCAGCCGGTTAGAGCACAGCACTCATAATGCTGGGGTCGGTGGTTCGAGTCCACCCATAGCCACCAAGGTTTTCAGGCCCACCTGGGCATGCAATACTCTTGGTTCAACACGTTTTATTGCCCCGTCGCCAAGCGGTAAGGCACCTGACTCTGACTCAGGCATTCGGTGGTTCGAATCCATCCGGGGCAGCCAAACACGAAAGGTCCGATCTGACGATCGGGCCTTTTTTGTTGCCCGATTACTGCTTGCCGGCATTCGTGCAGCAGGCATTCCCGCCCCAAGGCCGAACAGCGATCACCGAAGGCGACACCCACCCTGGTCGAAAATGGATACCGGGTCAGACAGGCACCCAACAGTCAGGCACAGAGCCCGGCCACGGCGGCGTAACCCCATGCCGCCGTGCGCAGGCGCAGCGGCCGGTACACACGAGATGACCAGCCAGCGTTTGCGAAAGTCACCAGACCTGGGCAAGGAAAAATCTGCCTCGACACAGCAGGCCACCGACTGCAGGCACCCACTGCGCAGGCCCCAAAACGACAAAAGCCCGGCATGGCCGGGCTTCTGAAGCAGGCGCCCCGGCGAACCGGGACGCAACAAACGCGATGGATCAGCGCTTGGAGAACTGGGTCGCGCGACGGGCCTTGTGCAGACCGACCTTCTTACGCTCGACTTCGCGAGCGTCACGGGTCATGAAGCCGGCCTTGCGCAGCTCGGACTTCAGGGTTTCGTCGTACTCGACCAGTGCACGGGCGATGCCCAGACGGATCGCACCGGCCTGACCGGTGGTGCCGCCGCCGGAGGCGGTGACCAGGATGTCGAAGCTTTCGGTGTTCTTGGTGAGTTCCAGCGGCTGACGCACGATCATGCGTGCAGTCTCACGGCCAAAGAACTCGTCCAGCGGACGGTCGTTGACGGTGATGTTGCCGGTACCCTTGCGCAGGAACACGCGAGCGGTGGAGGACTTGCGGCGGCCAGTGCCGTAGTTTTGCGTGATAGCCATGATTAGATATCCAGAACTTGCGGCTGCTGGGCGGCGTGCGGATGCTCGGCACCCGAATAGACCTTGAGCTTGCGGTACATGGTGCGGCCCAGGGGGCCCTTCGGCAGCATGCCCTTGACGGCGATTTCGATCACGCGCTCCGGGTGGCGCTCCAGCGCCTGCTCCAGGCTCTCGGTCTTGAGGTTACCGATGTAGCCGGTGAAGCGGTGATACTTCTTGTCTTTCAGCTTGTTGCCCGTGACCACGATCTTTTCGGCATTGATCACCACGAGGTAATCGCCGGTATCGACGTGCGGGGTATAAACCGGCTTGTGCTTGCCGCGCAGACGGCGGGCCAGTTCGGTGGACAGACGGCCGAGCGTCTTGCCGGCGGCGTCAACGAGATACCAGTCGCGCTGGACGGTCTCGGACTTGGCGGTGAACGTAGTCATGAGAAAACTCTTGAGTGGTCGGGCGGATTGCAGCGGCAATGACCGCTGGAACTTTGCCACGCGTTGTGAAGGCGAAACAGAAGAGGCGGGATTGTACGGGACGATACAAGGCCACGCAAGTCGCCGGCTGGCCGGAGCGCTGGCGGTTGGCAGCGGCTCGGTCCGGGGCCAGAATCGGCGCATGACCCAGATCTCCTCTTTCCGACTGCATAGCCCGCTCGACCGGCTGCTGGTCGAAGCCCAGCGCGCGCTGGACACGGTATTCGGCAATCCGCCCGCCGAGCGGCCCAACCCGGCCGCCGACACCCCCGACGTCGCACTGGAACCGGACCAGCGTCGCCACGCCGCCGGCTTGATGCGGATCAACCACGTCGGCGAAGTCTGCGCGCAAGGCCTGTATTTCGGCCAGGCCGCGGTCGCCCGCGATGCCCACACCCAGCACCATCTGCTGGAGGCGGCGCAGGAAGAAACCGACCATCTGGCCTGGTGTGCCGACCGCCTGCACGAGCTGGACAGCCGCCCCAGCCTGTTCAACCCGCTCTGGTACGCCGGCAGCTACGCGCTCGGCGCCCTGGCCGGATTGCGCGGCGACGACTGGAGCCTGGGCTTCGTGGTCGAAACCGAGCGCCAGGTCGAAGCCCATCTGGACGAACACCTGGAAACCCTCCCCGAGGGCGACCAGCGCAGCCGCGCGATCCTGCGCGTGATGAAGATCGACGAAGCCCGCCACGCCGACCAGGCCGAACAGGCCGGCGCGCGCATCCTCCCGCCCCCGATCCCCAGCGCCATGGCCCTGGCCTCCAAGCTGATGAAAGCGGTGGCGTACCGGCTGTAGCCGGGGGGATTGGGGATTGGCGGCCGGCGGCCGGCGGCCGGCGGCCGGCGGCGCCCAGCAAACCATGCCCCACACCTCGCAACACCCCCACTGGAGTAGAGCCCCCTTCTGTTAAGGGGGCGCGCCGAAGGCGGGGGGATAGGCTGCTACGAAGTGGGGCCCAAGGTTTGCTACGCAAACCTTGGGGGGTCAGGCCCACGCAGTGGGGCTGACCACGCAGGACTGACCACGACTACCCCACCAGCTTCAGCCCGATCACCCCGGCCACGATCAGGCCGATGCAGGCCAGACGCGACCAAGACGCGCTGTCGCCGAACAGTGCGATGCCGGCGATGGTCACGCCCAGCGCGCCGATCCCGGTCCAGATCGCGTAACCGGTGCCGACCGGAATGGTCTTCAGTGCCTGGGTCAGGAACCACAGGCTGATGCCCGCCAGACCGATCGTCAGCACGGTCGGCCACAGGCGGGTGAAGCCGTCGCTGTACTTCAGGCCCATGGCAAAACCGATTTCGAACAGGCCGGCCAGCAGCAGATAGATCCAGGGCATCGCATCACTCCTCACTTGAAAAACGCACAAAAAAAAAAGCGACCCAGTGTTTGCACACTGGGCCGCCGTCGGCTGTGGAACGCAAGGTCATCGCGTGGCGGGCCGTCCCGCCTTGGTTCTTTCGCGCCTGCAGGCAGGTCGCGCAACAGCTCGCTCGCTGCGCTTACTCGCTCAGGTTGCGCCCGTGGAACAGTTCTTCGATCTCACGCTTGAGCAGCGTTTCGATCTTCATGCGCTCCTTGAACGAGAGGTTCTTGGCGCGCTCCTCAAACAGGTACTGGTCCAGGTCGAAGTCCTTCAGGTGCATCTTGGTATGGAAGATGTTTTCCTGATAGACGTTGACATCGAACATCTCGTAGCGCGACTTGACGTTTTTGGCGAGGAAGTGCTGGATCGAGTTGATCTTGTGATCGATGTAGTGCTTCTTGCCCTTCACATCGCGGGTGAAGCCACGGACGCGGTAATCCATGATCACGATGTCCGACTCCAGACTCTCGATCAGGTAGTTCAGCGCCTTCAACGGCGAGATCACGCCGCACGTAGCGACGTCGATATCGGCGCGGAACGTGGCAATGCCTTCCTGCGGATGCGTCTCGGGGTATGTATGGACAGTGATATGACTTTTGTCCATATGAGCGACCACGGCATCGGAGATCAGCTCCTTGCCGGCCTGCTTCTTGTCGATGACGGGCTCTTCCGAGATCAGGATCGTGACCGATGCGCCCTGTGGATCGTAGTCCTGACGTGCGATATTGAGGATGTTGGCGCCAATGATCTCGGCAACATCGGTCAGGATCTGCGTCAGACGATCGGCGTCGTACTGCTCATCGATATATTCGATGTAGCGCTGACGCTCCTCTTCGGTACGCGCGTAACAGACGTCGTAGATGTTGAAGCTCAACGCCTTGGTGAGGTTGTTGAACCCCTGTAGCCTCAGGCGAGGCAACGGCTTGACCACGTCGGTCTGTCCTTATGGAAGGCGGGAAAGGAAACAATTATGAGCCAAAGATCCCAGCAACGAAATGCCGACGTTAAGAATGGTTTACCTTGCATGACTCATGCCGTTAAGCTTCAGGAATTACACGCGGAACTACCATGAGCCCAGGAAACACGACGGTTGTGACTACGACGGTACGTAACGCTACCCCTTCTCTGGCGCTGGACGCGGGCACGATCGAGCGTTTCCTGGCGCACAGCCATCGCAGGCGCTATCCGACCCGGACCGATGTGTTCCGGCCAGGAGACCCGGCTGGCACCCTCTACTACGTGATCAGTGGCTCGGTGAGCATCATTGCCGAGGAAGATGACGATCGTGAGTTGGTGCTGGGCTACTTCGGTAGCGGCGAGTTCGTCGGCGAGATGGGGTTGTTCATCGAATCCGATACCCGCGAGGTGATCTTGCGCACCCGCACCCAGTGTGAGCTGGCCGAGATCAGCTACGAGCGGCTGCAGCAACTGTTCCAGACCAGCCTGTCGCCGGATGCGCCCCGCATCCTGTACGCGATTGGCGTTCAGCTGTCCAAGCGGTTGCTCGATACCACAAGGAAAGCCAGCCGCCTGGCGTTCCTGGACGTGACCGACCGCATCGTGCGCACCCTGCACGACCTGTCCAAGGAGCCTGAAGCGATGAGTCACCCGCAGGGCACCCAGCTGCGCGTATCGCGGCAGGAACTGGCACGGCTGGTGGGTTGTTCGCGCGAAATGGCCGGGCGCGTGCTCAAGAAGCTGCAGGCCGACGGCCTGCTGCATGCACGCGGCAAGACCGTCGTGCTCTACGGCACCCGCTAAACGGTTGTGGTCGCGGCTGGTGCAGCACTGCACCAGCCGCAGCTTGAACCGCATGCCGCATGAAATGCGGACTGCTGTAGTCAGGCGCGCTGCGCCGCCGCGTGCTGCGTGCGTGCCGTGCATTACTAGCTGCTTACCCTTCCCTGCTGCTTCGGCGGGCTTGGCGTGACCAGTAAATCTTGGTGAACAGCCACCGGATGCGCGCGAAGCAAGCCGTGCGTCTGCGCGGTAGCTGCCGAGTTCGAATACCTGCCGTGCCCGCCAGGCTGCGCGCCGCTACCGGCGCCAGGCGCTACAGCGCCTTGCCACCGCGATCGCGACATCCCCAGTTGAGGATCGGCGTGCCGGCCGGCAGCACCTGCCGGAACAGCGCTTCGCGATTGGCCTTCGGATTGACCACCACCGGCGCACGCGCGGCCTTCAACAGCGGCAGATCCGCGGTGCTGTCCGAATAGGCAATGGCGATGTCGGCATAGCCGCGCTCGCGCAGCATGCGCATCTTCTCTTCGTTATGGCAGTGACGCCGCGCGGTGACCGCACCCAGGCGTGGGCCGACCAGGCTGCCGATCACCGGCACATCCTGATGGGCGACAAAGCCGAGAATGGCGCGCGCCAGTTCCGGCGGCGCGCCGGTGGCCACCACCACACGGTCGCCGGCAGCCCGGTGGTCGGTGAACACCTTCAAGGCGTGCGGCAACAGGCGCTGCCGGATCTGCGCCTCATGCTTGAGCACGTAGGCATCGATGAAACGGTTGAACTCGCGCGTGCGGTGCAGGCCGAAGGTGGCGATCCACACATACCCGGACACGCCGCGGCGGCGGGTCGGCAGCATCGCCACCATCGGGCCGAGGATTGGCGAGGCCAACAGTGCCACCAGCAGACGCAAGGGGTTGCGCTTGATCAGCCAGGCGAACAGATGGCTGCCGGAGTCGCCGTCATACAGCGTGTGGTCGAAATCGAAGACCACCAGCGGTGCGTCGTCGCGCGGTACGGGATACGCCTCAGTCATGCGCGAAGAATAGCTGACGCAGCGACTCGCCGGGTTCGGGCGCGCGCATGAAGGTCTCGCCAACCAGAAACGCGTTCACGCCGTGGCTGCGCATCAACTGCACATCGGCCGGAGTGACGATGCCGCTTTCGGTGACCAGGATGCGGTCGCGCGGCACGGCGGCACGCATGTCCAGCGTGGTCTGCAGCGTCACTTCGAAGGTGCGCAGATTGCGGTTGTTGATGCCCACCAGCGGCACCGGCACCTGCACCGCGCGCTCCAGCTCGTCGATGTCGTGCACTTCCACCAGCACGTCCAGGCCCAGCTGCATGGCCAGGCCGGACAGCTCGGCCAGCTGCCCATCGTCCAGTGCCGAGACGATCAGCAGGATGCAATCGGCGCCGAGCACGCGCGCCTCGTAGACCTGGTAGGGGTCGACGGTGAAGTCCTTGCGCAGCACCGGCAGCGTGCAGGCCTCGCGCGCCTGGCGCAGATAGGCATCGGCGCCCTGGAAGAAGTCCACATCGGTCAGCACCGACAGGCAGCTGGCGCCGCCGAATTCATAGCTGACCGCGATGTCGGCCGGGTGGAAGTCGGGCCGGATCACGCCCTTGGACGGGCTGGCCTTCTTCACTTCGGCGATCACTGCCGGCTCGCCGGCGGCGATGCTGGCCTGCATGGCGGCGGCAAACCCGCGCGTGAGCGGCAGGTCGGCGCTGCGCGCGATCAGCTCGGCAAGCGGCACGCGCGCACTGCGCTCGGCGATTTCTTCGGCCTTGCGGGCAAGGATGGTGTTGAGGATATCGCTCATCGTATCGGGTCCTGGCAGTCGGGCATTATCGGTCAAGACGGCCGCAACCGGCCGCCACGCGCCAGCCCCAGCATGCCAGCGGTCATGATCGGGATGCCGCCGCATGCCTGCCGGTGCAGTGGGAGGGGTCAGGCCTGTGAGGCAATCTGCCGGGTGAAGGCGACATAGGCGTCCAGTCTTGCACGCGCCGAGCCATCGGCCAGGACCGCACGCGCACGCACGACGCCCTCGGCGATGCTGTCGGACACGCCTGCCACGTATAGGGCGGCACCGGCGTTGAGCGCGACGATGTCCAGCGCCGGGCCGGGCACATTGTCCAGCACCTGCAGCAGCATCGTGCGCGACTGCGCGGCATCGGCCACCTTGAGGTTGCGGCTGGCCGACATCGCAATGCCGAAATCCTCCGGATGCACTTCGTATTCGCGCACCTGGCCATCGCGCAGCTCGCCGACCAGGGTGCCGGCCCCCAGCGAAAGCTCGTCCATGCCATCGCGGCCCCACACCACCAGCGCACGCTCGGCACCGAGTTCCTGCAGCACGCGCGCCTGGATGCCGACCAGGTCCGGATGGAACACGCCCATCAGGATATTTGGCGAGCCGGCCGGATTGGTCAGCGGGCCGAGGATGTTGAAGATGGTGCGCACGCCCATCTCGCGGCGCACCGGCGCCACCACCTTCATGGCCGGATGATGCACCGGCGCATACATGAAGCCGATACCGGTCTGCGCCAGCGAGGCGGCGACCTGCTCGGGCTGCAGCTCGATCGCCGCGCCCAGCGCCTCCAGCGCGTCGGCACTGCCGGACTTGGACGAGACGCTGCGGTTGCCGTGCTTGGCGACCTTGGCACCACCGGCGGCGGCCACGAACATGGCGCAGGTGGAGATGTTGAAGGTATGCGAGCCGTCGCCGCCGGTGCCGACGATGTCGACCATATGCCGGCGATCACTCACTTCCACGCGACGCGAGAACTCGCGCATCACCGTGGCTGCGCCGGCGATCTCGCCGATGGTTTCCTTCTTGACCCGCAGCCCGGTGAGGATTGCCGCGACCATCATGTCCGAGACCTCGCCACGCATGATCTGGCGCATCAGCTCGACCATTTCGTCGTGGAAGATTTCGCGGTGTTCGATGGTGCGTTGCAGGGCTTCTTGCGGGGTGATGGGCATGGACGAGGACCGTGGCAAAACGTGGGAAAGATAGGCGGCAGCGAGCTTGATCGATCAATGCTGGCGCTGCAGTCGCGCATGGCGGCAATGCCATGCAGCGACGCGGCGCGCAGCGCTCACTGGCCCGGGCGCCGCATGCGGAAGCGTGCCTGCGCCTGCACTTCGAAATAGTCGGCGGCGCCGCCGGCGCGCAGAATCGTCTGCACAGCTGCGGGATCGTAGATGCCGTCCTGCAACGCCGCGTGCGCCAGATGCACGCCGACCACTTCGCCCAGGACCAGCCAGGTTTCGATGGCCTGCCCGGCTGCGCTCTGCAGCGGCAATAGCTGGCTGAGCCGGCATTCGAAACTGACCGGACTGGCTGCCACGCGCGGGGCACCGATCAGCCGCGATGGCGCCATCTGCAGCTCGGCCAGCACGAACTCGTCGACCTCCGCCGGCACCATCGCCGCACTGGCGTTCATTGCCTCGGCCAACGGGCGCGTGGCCAGGTTCCAGCTGAACTCGCCGGTGGCTTCGATATTGCGCAGGCTGTCCTTGCGGCCGATGCTGGCGAAGCCGACGATCGGCGGCACGTAGTTGAACGCATTGAAGAAGCTGTAAGGGGCCAGATTGGCGATGCCCTCGGCGCTGCGCGAGCCGATCCAGCCGATCGGCCGCGGACCGACGATGGCGTTGAACGGATCGTGCGGCAGCCCGTGGCCCTGGCCTGGTTCGTAGAAGTGGAAGCTGTCGCTGGTGGTGCTCATCGTGATCCGGATGCAGGTGTGAACGAAGCGAAGCGGGAAGCCGGCCGCATGCTGGCGCACAGGCAATTGCAGGCATTGCGCGCATCGATCGCTGGTGCATCGATGGCGCCGAAGACTGCATCGAGACCGACAAGGGTTGCGGCAGCCATTGCGACGTGTGTGCTGTGCATTTCGATCAACGCTGCAGGAAGTTTTTCAGCAAGGCATGACCGTGCTGGGTCAGGATCGACTCGGGATGGAACTGCACGCCTTCGACCGGAAACTGGCGATGACGCAGGCCCATGATCTCCTCGATCGAGCCATCCGGATTCTCGGTCCAGGCGGTGACTTCCAGCGCGTCGGGCAAGGTGGTCTTGTCCACCACCAGCGAGTGGTAGCGGGTTGCCTCGTAACTGTCCGGCAGGCCGGCGAACACGCCTTTGCCCTGGTGACGGATCGGCGAGGTCTTGCCATGCATGATGGTGTCGGCGCGGATCACATCGCCGCCGTAGACCTGCCCGATGCTTTGATGACCCAGGCACACGCCCAGGATCGGGGTGGTCTGGCCCAGTTGCTCGATCAGCTGCAGCGAGATACCGGCCTCGTTCGGGGTGCACGGGCCGGGCGAGATCACGATGCGCTCGGGCCTGAGCGCGGCGATCTGATCTACGCTCATCGCGTCGTTGCGCACCACCGTGACCTCGGCGCCCAGCGCCTGCAGGTACTGCACGAGGTTGTAGGTGAAGCTGTCGTAGTTGTCGAGCATCAGCAGCATGGCAAAGGACTCATTGCGCGATCAGGAAGACCGCATAGATATTTTGGGTGAAGGTCAGGCTGCCGGCGTCAGGTGACTCTGCGATCGGCGATGGCGCGTCATGACTGCCACGCACCTGACCAGCATCGAGCGAACCGGGACAGGCAACATTTCGGCGTTCGAGTTGCTTCATCTGTTTCGCTCCATCTGGTGCGCATGCTCATGGCACACCGGGATGAAGCGCGGCAACATCCGCGCAGAGCCGGTCGACCGACGCGGCCGTGGTCGCCCACGAGGTCACGAAGCGGATCACCTGACTGCCATCGGCGCGCACTTCCCAGCGCTCGAAGTCGTAGCCTTGCGCCAGCTGCGCGGCCTGCTGCGCGCTGACGGCGATGAACTGCTGGTTGGTCGGCGAATCGCTGGTGAACTGCGCGCCAGCGGCCAGCAATCCCGCGCGCAGGCGCTGGGCCATCGCATTGGCGTGTGCGGCCAGCTCGAAGAACAGGCCATCTTCGAACAGAGTGGCAAACTGCGATCCCAGCAGCATGCCCTTGGCCAGCAGCGCGCCGCGTTGCTTGATCAGGTAGCGGAAGTCGGCCTGCAAGGCAGGAGTGACGATGACCAGCGCTTCGCCGAGCAATGCGCCGTTCTTGGTGCCGCCGATGTAGAACGCATCGGTCAGCGCGGCGATCGTGGGCAGATCCAGATCGTTGCCCTCGGCGGTCAGCGCGGCGCCCAGGCGTGCGCCATCCAGATACAGCAGCAGATCGTGCGCGCGACAGAAACGCGACAGCGCCTCGAGCTCGGCACGGCTGTAGATGGTGCCACTCTCGGTGCTGTTGGAGATGTAGACCAGGCGCGGTTGCACCATGTGCTCGTTGCCGTGCACATCCAGCAATGGCTGGATCAGCGCCGGGGTCAGCTTGTCGTGCAACGCGGGTACGGTCAGCACCTTGTGGCCGGTCGCTTCGATGGCGCCGGTTTCGTGCGTGGCGATGTGCCCCGCTTCCACCGCGATCACCGCCTGATGCGGGCGCAGGAACGCCGCGATCGCGGTCAGGTTGGTCTGGGTACCGCCGACCAGCAAATGCACCTCGGCCTGCGCCTGCGCGACTGCGCTGCGGATCAACGCAACCGCACGCGCGGTATGCCGATCGGTGCCGTAGCCGGCGTTCTGCTCGGCGCTGGCCTGCGCCAAGGCCTGCAGCAGGCGCGGGTGCGCGCCCTCGCTGTAATCGTTGCGGAAGCTGATGCGCGCAGCGTTGCCCTGCCCGTCCATCACAGCCCCTTGGCCGCCTGCGCGACCGCACGGAACAGCGCGCGACCCTTGTTCATGGTCTCCTGCCATTCCAGATCCGGGTCGGAGTCGTAGACCACGCCGCCGCCGGCCTGCACGTACAGATACCCATCCTGGATCACCGCCGTGCGGATCGCGATGGCGGTGTCGGCATCGCCGTGCCAGCCGATGTAACCGACCGCGCCGGAATAGACGTTGCGCTTGACCGGCTCCAGTTCGCGGATGATCTCCAGCGCGCGGATCTTCGGCGCGCCGCTGACGGTGCCGGCCGGGAAGGTCGCACGCAGCACGTCGCTGTAATTCAGGCCGGCCTTGAGCGTGCCGGTGACCTCGCTGACGATGTGCATGACGTGGCTATAGCGTTCGATCACGAACTGCTCGCCCACCTTGACCGTGCCCGGTTCGGCCACGCGGCCGACATCGTTACGACCGAGATCGATCAGCATCACGTGCTCGGCGCGCTCTTTCGGGTCGGCCAGCAATTCGACTTCCAGCGCCTTGTCCTGCTCGGGCGTGGCACCACGCGGGCGGGTGCCGGCGATCGGCCGCACGGTGACCACCCCATCGCGCAGGCGCGCCAGGATTTCCGGCGAGGAGCCCACCACCTGCGTGCCGCCCACATCGAGAAAATACATGTACGGCGAGGGATTGAGCGCGCGCAGCGCGCGATACACATCCACCGGACGCACACGGAACGGCACGCGCAAGCGCTGCGACGGCACCACCTGGAAGATGTCGCCGGCGCGCACGTATTCCTGCGCCTTGCGCACCACCGCGTGATATTCCTCGCGGGTAAACGAGGAGTGGAAGTCCGACTCGTCGATCGCATCGGAAACCTGCGCCTGCGGATACCCGGCACCGCCCTGACGCAGCCGGTGCGCCAGTTCGTCCAGGCGCCGGTTGGCGCGCACATAGGCCTGCGGCTGGCGCGGGTCGGCGTGCACGATCAGGTACAGCCGATCCTTGAGGTTGTCGAACACCGCCAGCTCTTCGGACAGCATCAGCAAGATGTCCGGCGTGCCCAGCTCATCGGGTTTGTCGCCGCTGCCCAGGCGCGGTTCGATGTACTGGATGCACTCGAAGCCGAACCAGCCGACCAGGCCGCCAGTGAAGCCGGGCAGGCCGTCGAGCTGCGGCACCGAATGCTCGGCGCGCAAGGCGTCCACTTCGGCCAGCGGGTCGGCGACCTCGCGGGTTTCCAGCACTTCGCCGTGCTCGCTGATTTCCAGCGTATGCCCGCGGAAGCTGTACACGCGCCGCGCCGGCAGGCCGATGATGGAATAGCGCCCGAAGCGTTCGCCACCTTCGACCGATTCGAACAGATAGGTGTAGGGGCCGTCGGCGAGCTTCAGATAGACCGACAGCGGCGTGTCCAGGTCGGACAGCACTTCGCGGACGACGGGAATACGGGTGTGACCTTCAGCGGCCTGGCGCTGGAACTGCTCTGCAGTGATCAAGACGACTTTCCTTCCGGGACTCTGTGGCGGGGCGGACGACGGCAACGGGCCACCATCGCCACCAGCGGCGAGCGGAAGAGAAGGAGCGTGGAGTCGTCAAGCGGGACACGTCCCTACTGTAGCGCAACTGCCGCGCCAGGGCAGCAGGCCCGAGGCGAAAGCCAAGCAAATTGCGAAGCCGGGCAGACCGGCCTGGCGCCGCACAACCAGCCCCGCTCTACCGATTCCCCAATCCCGATTCCCGATTCCCCACCCTCAAGCGCTCCGCAACGGGCACTCCACAGGCAAATGCATCCGCAACCGCGCCGGCACGCATTCGATGCGGAAATGCAGCGAGGTCTCCGGCTCGCCATCCAGGTTCAAGGTCAGCGGCTGATGGGCGACGATCTCCAGCCACGGCAGCCGCGCGCGCACGGCCACACGTTCCAGCGCGGCCTGTTTGCCGCCGGTGACCAGGGTGCCGAGGGTGGCGGCCACTTCGCCGTTGAGCGCGGGCACGATGGTGACGTCGAGCAGGCCATCGTCGATCAGGGCCTCCGGGCACAGCGCCTGGCCGCCGCCGGCCTGGCGCCCGTTGCCCAGGCCAAGCGCGATGAACTCGCCTTCCCAGTTGAAATCCGGGCCGCTGAAGCGGGCGCTGATCGGGTCGATGCGGCCCAGCCGCGACATGCCGGTGATCAGATACGCCAGGCCACCGAGCATCTTCTTCAGGCCTTCGTCGGTTTCGACGGTGACCTGGGTGCCGAACCCGCCACTGGCGACGTTGGCGCACCAGTGCGGGCCGTGCTCGGCATCGATGCGCAGCAGATCGATCGGCTCGGCAGGGCGCTCGGCAATCAGCGTTAGCGCAGCGAGCGGTTCGATCGGCAGGTTGGCGGCGGTGGCGAAGTCGTTGGCGGTGCCCAGCGGCACCAGGCCCAGCGATGGCAGCGTGGCGGCATCGGCGGTGTGATGCGCCAGCGCCGCGGCCACTTCGCTCAAGGTGCCGTCACCGCCGGCCGCGATCACGGTGTGGGCGCCGTCGGCAACCGCTTCGCCGACATAGCGCTCGGCATCGCCGTCTTCCCAGGTGACCCGCACCTCGAGCTGGATGCCACGCTTGCGCAGCGCTCCCACCGCCTCACGCAGGTCCAGATTGTCGGTGGACTTGCCGTTGAGGATCAGACGCCAGTGGGACGCGGCCATGCACGCTGCCAATGCTGTGGGGGTGGTGGACGCAGGCTAGCAGCGGCCCGCTGCGCGCATCGTGAATACGCAATGTCGTCGGGCTGTCATCGGCATGTCACCGAGAACCCGGAGAGTGGAAGGCCATAGCAGGGACGACGGGCGGAGGCAGGATCAGCCTCCAATTTTCTCGAAGGCCGCTCCAAGGGGAGCGGCCTTCTCTTTGCGTGCCGCGGCGGCGCGCAGGGCGCGCTCAGGCGCCGGCGGCGAACGCGGCCAGGCGCTCGCCGTCGAGCCGGTAGACGGTCCAGCCGTCCATCGGGCGCGCACCGGCCGCCTGATAGAAGTCGATGGCCGGCTGGTTCCAGTCCAGCACCGACCATTCGAAACGCCCGCAGCCACGCTGCACGGCCAACCGGGCCAGGTGCCGCAGCAAGGCCAGACCGGCACCCTGCCCGCGCGCCTGCGGGCGCACGAACAGGTCTTCCAGATACAGGCCGTTGCGGCCGAGCCAGGTCGAGTAATTGAAGAAATACACCGCAAATCCCAGGGCCTGGCCGTCCTGCTCGCAGATCAGCGCATGCGCGGTGGCGCCCTCGCCGAACAGGCTGGCGCGCAGGTCCTGCGGGCTGGCCTTGACCGCATCGGGCTCGCGTTCGTACACCGCCAGTGCAGTGATCAGCTCATGCAGCAGCGCCACATCGTCAGGCGTGGCGGCGCGGATCTGCAGCGCGGGCGCGCTCATCGCACCGCATCCACCGCCGCGCGCATCTGCGCGATCACCTGTGCATAGTCGGGCGCATTGAAGATCGCCGAGCCGGCAACGAAGGTGTCGGCACCGGCGGCAGCGATCGCGCCGATGTTGTCGGCCTTGACCCCGCCATCGATCTCCAGCCGGATCGGCTTGCCCAGGGCGTCGATCCTGCTGCGGATGGCACGCAGCTTGTCCAGCGCCGAGGGAATGAAGGCCTGCCCGCCGAAGCCGGGATTGACCGACATCACCAGCACCAGGTCCAGCTCGGGCAGCACCCAGTCCAGAATGTCCACCGGGGTGGCCGGGTTGAGCACCAGGCCGGCCTGGCAGCCGTGCGACTTGATCAGCTGGATCGTGCGGTGCACATGGCGGCTGGCTTCGGGATGGAAGCTGATGGTGGTGGCGCCGGCCTCGGCGAAGTCCGGCACGATGCGGTCCACCGGCTCGACCATCAGGTGCACGTCGATCGGCGCGGTGATGCCGTGCTTGCGCAGCGCCTGGCACACCATCGGGCCGATGGTGAGGTTGGGCACGTAATGGTTGTCCATCACGTCGAAGTGCACCCAGTCGGCGCCGGCCTTCAGGACGTTGTTCACTTCCTCGCCCAGACGGGCGAAATCGGCGGACAGGATGGACGGGGCAATCGCCGTCGGTTGCATGGGCAGCTCGTCAAGGAACGGAAAACACATTGTCGCAGGCGCGCAAAGCCAGTGCATCCGCAGCGGTCCAGGCTGCGTATGCACCTGAACCGGCGCACCGCGCCCTTTCGCCAAGGACACCGCATGAAGACCACCCCGCTCGCCTCCGCTGCGCTCGTTTTGATGGCCCTCGCCCCCTCCGCCTGGGCCCAGACCGGCCCGGCCGACTGGTCAGGTTTCTCGATCGGCGCCAATGTCGGCGGTGCCGACGTCAGTGGCGTTTCCGGCGGCCGCTTCGGCTTTGACACCAACCTGGATGGCCGCGACGGCGACCAGGTCAGCACCCCGACCGGCGCCGATGCCTTCTCGCCCGGGTTCTGCGGCGGCGCGGCGGCCGGGCGCACCCCGGCCAGCGGCTGCAGCAAGGACAAGGGCGGCGCCGAATACGGTGCGCGGCTGGGTTACGACTGGCAGGCCGGCAACTGGGTCTACGGCGTCGTTGCCGAGTACACCCGCAACGACCTGCGCGACAGCGTCAGCGCCTTCAGCACCACCCCGGCGTTCTACACCTTCACCCGCCAGCTCAACCGCACCGCCGCACTGCGCGGCCGTATCGGTTATGCCTTTGGCGCGCAGGGCGACTTTCTGGCCTATTTCACCGCTGGCGTGGCACGCGGCGAGTTCGATCACAGCTTCTCCAGCAGCAACACCGCCAACAGCTTCACCAGCAGCGGCGGCGACAGCGCCGACGGCTACCAGGCCGGCCTGGGCCTGCAGCGCCGCCTGAGCGACAACGTCTCGGTCGGTGTGGAATACCTGTTCACCCGCCTGCAGGACGAAGACACCCGCGTGCGGGTCGGGCCGGGCACTGCGCCGGCGACCAACCCGTTCCTGCGCGTCAATCCGGCCGGCACCGACCTGCGCCGCAGCGATACCGACTTTTCGTCGAATGCGGTGCGCCTGACGGCGACCTATCGCTTCTGAGTGTTCGGCGCCTGAGTGACCGCGCCTGACCTGTCATGGGTCGGGCGTTTTCATTTTTGGCGCCCATGCCGACCCTGTGTGGGTGCCTGGCAGCGATATTGCAGCGTAGGCTGGATCAGCGTTTGCGCAGGCGCTGGATCCGATCGTAGGCCGCATTGATCTGGCTGGCCTTCTTCTCCGCCTGGCGGCGTGCTTCCGGCTCGGCGTTGGCCACCTTGTCGGGGTGGTAGCGCGACATCAGCCGACGGTAGGCCAGGTCGATCTCGGCGGTGGTGGCGTCCGGCTCCAGTCCCAGCGCTTCGTACGGGTTGTCGGCGCGGCGCTTGAACCAGCCGGCGTCCACCGCATGCCCGATCGCCAGGCCGATCATCAGCCCGAGTACCGGCGCGCCGCGGAACAGCAGGGCGCCGGCCAGTGCGCCGAGCAGTTTTCCGTACCAGGACATGGGCGATCGGGGGGCGGGATGGCGGGCTGGCGATCTTACCCGAACGCCCGCCCGGCCTGGCTGACGCGGCATGCACGCCGCCCACCGGGGCGGCCCCAATAAATCCAGCGGCGCGCGCCGAAGCGCCGTACACTACGCGGCCCGCTGCCCACCCGCGGGCCCGCCGGGTCCCGGGGACAGCGTCATTGCGACGTCCTTAGGAGTGCCTGTGTCGACCACGCTGTTGCAATCCGATCTGCCCGGCCTGCCGTTGCGTCACCGTGGCAAGGTCCGCGATGTCTTCGACATTCCCCGCGAGCGCCTGCCCGCCGATGCGCCCCCGGGCGATTATCTGTTGATGGTGGCGACCGACCGCCTGTCCGCGTTCGACGTGGTGCTGCCCGACCCGATCCCCGGCAAGGGCGAGATGCTGTGCCAGGTCTCCAACTTCTGGTTCCACAAGACCGAACACCTGATGCCCAACCATCTGGTCGACATCACCGTGGAGCAGGTCTTGCCCGAGGGCGTAGACCCGGCGCTGTATGCCAAGCGCGCCGTGGTCACGCGCAAGCTCAAGCCGGTGCCGGTGGAAGCGATCGCACGCGGCTATCTGATCGGCAGCGGCTGGAAGGATTACCAGCGTACCGGCAAGATCAGCGGCATCGAACTTCCCGACGGCCTGCGCCAGGCCGAGAAACTGCCCGAGCCGATCTTTACCCCGTCGACCAAGGCCGCGGTCGGCGACCATGACGAAAACATCGACTTCGATGCGATGGTCATGACCGTCGGCGCCGAGCTTGCCGAACGCGTCCGCGATGCCACCTTGCGCATCTACCGTTTCGCCGCCGACTTTGCCGCCGAGCGCGGCATTCTGCTGGCCGACACCAAGTTCGAATTCGGCACCGATGCCGATGGCCGCCTGTACATCATGGACGAGATGCTGACCCCGGACTCGTCGCGTTACTGGCCGGCCGACCAGTACGAACTCGGCACCAGCCCGCCCAGCTACGACAAGCAGTTCGTGCGCGATTATCTGGAAACCCTGGACTGGGGCAAGACCGCACCCGGCCCCAGCCTGCCGGCAGAAGTGATCGAACGCACGCGCGCAAAATATGCCGAAGCATTGCAGCGGTTGGCGGGTATTTCGGTCGATTGATCTCCAAGGCCCCGCGTCCGGGGCTTTGAGGCTGTAGTAAAGCAACAATGGCGGGCAGCGCTCTTTATTGAGCGCTGAAGGACGCACCTGACGCGGTCTGTTGCCCAGAAAAGTCGCAATGGCGCTCTCATACTTTTCATTCCGCAGCCGCGTCGGACAGAAACCTCCGTATTACCGCGTCATTGCGATTCCTGCAGACAGCGTCGCCGGATGCAAGAACAACCCGGCATGCGGAACATATGGCGACAGGCCGATCCAACGCTCGAAGACCGCCACTGGCGAGAGCTGAAATGTTGCCGCGCCGGGCCAGTATGTCGGCGACTGCGCGCAGGGATGGGTGGGTGCGGATGCACCCGATGTATTTTCAAACGGGATATAGTCAGCCGCGCCATACCGGATAAATCCCCGGCCAAACCATGATCAAATCATCATGACTTTTGCGCAGGATCGATCGAGATAGCCCGGCGTTGCTGACCGCAATCAATGGCCGTGGACTCACCCGAGCACCGGGGCCACCGTCAGGCTGCTTGTTCTGCGAGGGTATTGGCCTGCCGCATGCCGGCCAGTTTGCGCAAGCCACGACTCTGCCAGCCTTCACACATTGGCAAGCAGCGCGCGTATACCATCCCGCCCGCGTTCCAGTTGCCCCGCAATGATCAGGAGGATCCCTTGGCCCTTTTTCGAACGTCCCTGCACGCTTTCGCACTGAGCCTGGCGTTGGTCGCCTGCAAGCCGCAAGCTGAGCCCGCCGGCGCTGCGACGCCTGCTGCGAATGCAGCACCCGCAGCCCCGGCACCTGCCACCGCTCCGGCAACGCCTGCGCAGGCGACAACCTGCCCCAGCGCCGACTTCTCTGCATTTCTGAAAAGCTTCAGTGCAGACATTGCGGTACAGGAAAAGGCCACCGCCGATCCGCTGACGATGATCCAACTCGACCCGGACGCGCAGCCCGAGCCCACACCGGTCACCCGCACGGTTCCGCTGGCCAAGGTCGAATGGCCTGTCATTCCCAACCTGGAGGCAGCCCGCAACGGCGGCCGCGAGGTCACGATTTCCGAAGAGGCCGATGGCCGCCAGGTACTGGTCCGCACGCCGGACACTGGCGATCAGCAGGTCTACCACTTCGCCCAGCGCCCCTGCTGGATGCTGGTTAAGGTGGACGACCAGTCCCTTTAATCAGCGCGCTAGTGGCGACACTGGTAATGGCGCATCCGCCAACGTTTCAGGAGATAACCTTGCGTCCTTTCCGACTGATTGGCCCTGCATTGGCAGTTGCACTCGCGGCCTGTAACGGACCTCAAGCTGGTGGTGCGGCCGAGCAGTCGAACGCCGCTGCCGGTACCGCGGCGACGCAGCCGTCCGCACCTGCCGCACCAACCCCCGCAACACCGACACAAGGGACTGTACCTATGGGCACGATAGACTCCTTCATTCCGGCGGGATCGAAGGCTCTGGAGACCATCCGTGGCGATCTGACTGGCGCGGGCCGCTCCGATGCGTTGGTGGTGATTTCCCCATCCAGCACCGGCGCCGAAAAACTTGGCGAGGGACAACCGCGTACGGTTCTGCTGCTGACGCAGACCGCCGACGGTGCGATGCAGAAGGCCTCAGAAAATAGCAAGATCGTGCCATGCGCCCGTTGCGGCGGTCTGGCAGGCGACCCTTACGCGTTTTCGCGCATCCAGACCGGGCAATTCACCATTTCCATTTCCGGCGGATCGCGCGAGCGCTGGGCAGACGACTTCACGTTTAAGTATTCGGCAGACAAGCAGACCTGGTTGCTGGACAAGGTGGTGCGTGACCTGTCCGATACCGAGACCGAGCAGCACAACACCCTGGAATTGACCGCCAAAGACTTCGGCACGGTGGCGTTTCAGGAGTTTGATCCATCCACATTGAAGAAAGCTGCGGCATTGGACGACGCCGCAGCCGAGAAGGCGAATTAAAGGGACGTAATGGTTTGCACGGACAAGGAAGGAGTCCGTTATTTCATGTTGCTGAGAAATGAGGAGTTACACCATGGCAACCGATCGTGAAACAGGGCTGCTCCAATCAGCCTATGCTGCAGGCATTACCCAGCCGAAGGAGCTGGCAAACTTCATGGCCCAGGTGGGTCATGAATCGATGGGCCTCAACCGCCTGGAAGAAGGGTTCCGCTATACGCACGGATCCTCACAGGTGAGTTCGAAGGTGCGCTCCGCACTGCGTGAGGGCCCCGAAGCCCTGGAGCAGGCACGTCTGGATGCCCTGCGGGGGCAACCGGAAAAACTGGCCGAATTGATGTATGGCGGACGCATGGGCAATAACGAGCCCGGCGACGGCTACTTGTACCGTGGCCGCGGTTATATGCAGCTCACCGGCAAGGACCAATATCGTGCGGCGGGCGAAGCGTTGAACCTGGATCTGGTGGCACACCCCGATCTGGCGGCACAACCTGAAAACGCATCCCGCATCGCCACTTGGTACTGGCAAAACAACGTGCCGCAGGCCGCCAGGCAGGACGCGCATGCGGCAGGTGTTGCGATCAACGGCGGCGATCCGCCAAATGGATTGGCCGACCGCGAGAACCGGTTTGCCCGCTGGCAGCGCGATATCACTCCAGAACTGATGAACAACCTGGCCCATGGCCAGCTCGGACAGCCGGTGCAGCACACTGCACCAGCACCTGTGCAGCCACAGCATGGTGGATCCAGCTCGTTTCAGCAGACGATGGAACGGATGCTCCCACCGCAGAACGGGACGGCACCGCACATCACCGGCCATTACGGCGAGCATCGCAGTGCCCGTGATCACGGCGGTACCGACTTCAACTACCAGGGTGGCCAGACAGGCCGCAACATGCAGCACCCGACGGTGCATTCGCCGGTCGCCGGAACCGTCACCTTCGCGGGCGGCAACTACGGCACCGTCAAGATTCGCGATGCACAGGGCAACTCGCACGAGATCCTGCACCTGGACGCGCTCAAGGTGAAGGAAGGTCAGACGCTGTCTGCAGGCGATGCCATCGGCACAATGGGTGGACGCGGCCCGAACGGTAACAGCCAGTACGCGCAGCACGTGCATTACCAGCTGCGCGATGCCAACGGCAAGCTGACCAGTCCGGAGACATTCTGGAATCAGGGCCATCAGCAGGAGTCCGGCGCGCGCCACCCCCAGCCGGCGACAGCGGGTGGCAATGGCACGCTGCGGCATGGCGAGCAAGGCAGTGATGTCGGCAAGCTGCAGCAGGACCTCAACCGTCTCGGCGTGCGCGATGCGCAGGGCAACCGGCTTGCCGAGGATGGCCGCTTTGGCGACAACACGCGTGAGGCGGTGATTGCGTTCCAGAAGCAGCACGGGCTGCAGCCCGATGGCGTGGTGGGGCGCAACACGCAGGCCGCGTTGTCCGCACAACCGGCCCAGGCACAGGCAGCGCAGACGCCGGTTGCTGCGCCCAAGGGGCCGTCGCTCGACGATGCCTCGCATCCGGACCATGCCTTGCACAACGCGATCCGCAGCAAGCTGCCCAGCATGATCTCCAACGAGACCGCGGCCCACGTCACCCTGCAGGCCAAGCAGAACGGTATCGATTCGGCAGACAAACTGCAGAACGTCACCGTGCAGGATGGCAAGGCATTTGTCATGGGCACCACGCCGGGCTTCCGTGCGGCGGTGGATCTGAACCAGCCAGCTCCCCCGCTGGAACAGACCAATGCGCAATTGCTGGCTGGCCAGGCTTCGCAGCAGCGTGCGCAGGATGAGCAGCAGCGGGTCGCGATCGGCGGCCGCTGACGGTTCAACGCCGCAGCACGAAAAACCGGCCAGATGTCTGGCCGGTTTTTTTGTGCCTGTCTGCTTTCGACAGTAGCGCCGAGAGCGTCGCTGCGGCCGCGTCTGACTGCACACACCTGCGCGGATTGCCTGTTGTTGCCAGCGGATTGTGCGTCGCTGGAGGTTGGTGCACCCTCCAGATTGCGACAATACGGCGTGCCTGCCGCGCTGGTGATGTTGCACACGCAGCGACACTCCTGCTGCTCTGCGATGCCCTCCACACCGCAAAGTGGCGCGGCGCACAGAACGCAACACAGCTGTAACTTTTACTACTGTGCTGTCGTGGACTGTGCAAATTTATCTGCCGGCACCTGTTGCCAGTCGCGATCGGCCGTGATGCGTATCGCCGCCGATCTTTGCATTGCACGTTTTCGGGGAGAGAGTCGTCATGCGAGTTCATGTCCTGGGCGCAGCGATCTGCTGCGCGCTATCGTTGTCTGCTGTCGCCACTGCTGCGGATCTTTCCGCGGATGCCGCGGTGTCGCGCGCGCAATCCTTGTTGGGCAATCACGCTGCGGCGCTGGCCAATCGTGCAACGGCCGATGCGTTTGTCGCGCGCGACAGCATTGTCGATGCCGACGGCAGCGAGCATGCGCGCTTCGATCGTACGTATCAGGGCCTGCCGGTGATCGGCGGCGATGTGGTGGTGCATTCGCGGCGCGGAGTGATGCGTCAGTTGAGCCAGAGCATGGACACCAGCGTGCGCCCGAGCATCGTGCCCGGCATCGATGCCGACACGGCAGTGCGCGCGGCCGGTGCGCAGTTCGATCTGGCACCCGATGCCGCGCCGCGCGCAAGCCTGGCCTTGTATGCGCGTCAGGGCGCACCGCGGCTGGTCTATGAAGTGATCTACAGCGGCATCAAGCCCGATCAGACGCCGACCGAAATGCATTACATCGTCGACGCAATCAATCAACGCATTCTCGAATCCTGGGACACGGTGCACACCGCCTGCGCGGGTGGCACCAATGCGGCCGGCACCGGGCGTTCGCTGTATGCAGGCAGCGTGGCGTTGGCAACGACGCGTTGCAGCAGCGGTTACGAGTTGACCGATCTGAGCCGCGGCAGCGGCGCCACCTACAACATGCGCAACAGCACCTCTGGCAACGGCACGCTGGTCACCGATGCCGACAACGCCTGGGGCAGCGGCGCCAACAGCGATACGGTGACCGCGGCAGTGGATGCGCATTACGGCGTGGCGTTGACCTGGGACTATTTCCGCACCACCCATGCGCGCAGCGGCATCGCCAACGATGGTATCGGTGCGCGCAGCCGCGTGCATTACGGTAGCCGCTACAACAACGCGTTCTGGCAGGACAGCTGCTTCTGCATGACCTTCGGCGATGGCGACGGCAGCACGTTCACGCCGCTGGTGTCGGTGGATGTGGCCGGCCACGAGATGACCCACGGCGTGACTAGCCGCACCGCGCGCCTGGTGTATTCGGGCGAGTCGGGCGGCCTGAACGAAGCCACGTCCGACATCATGGGCGCGATGGTGGAGTACTCCGCCAACAACAGCGCGCAGCCGGGCAATTACCTGATCGGCGAGAAGATCATCCCGGGCAACAGCAGCGGGACGCTGGCCCTGCGCTACATGTTCAAGCCCAGCCTGGATGGCGATTCGCCCGATTGCTACAGCAGCAGCCTGGGCTCGCTCAATGTGCATTACAGCTCGGGCGTGGCCAACCATTTCTACTATCTGCTGGCCGAAGGCGCGGTAGTGCCGAGCGGCTTCGGGTCGGGCACCAGCTGGAACGTGACGCCGGCCGGGCTGGTCTGCAACGGCAATACGGCATTGACGGCGATCGGCCGGGCGGCGGCCAGCCGCATCTGGTACCGCGCGTTGACGGTCTACATGACCTCCTCGACCAACTACGCGGCCGCACGCAGGGCCACGTTGAGCGCGGCCACCGATCTGTATGGCAGTAGCTCCACGCAGTACCGCGCGGTTGCTGCAGCGTGGAGCGCCGTGTCGGTCAACTGATGCACACCGGCCCCTGCCACGCGCACTGTGCGTGGCAGAGAGTACGGCTGCCACAGCGCCATCCGCGCGCGTATGCTTGGGTCATTCCTGGGAGGGAACATGACCGAACGCACCAAGACCGCGCGACCGATCGACCGCTATTTCGCCAGCTACGCCGACGATCACCGCAACACCACCAATCAGCAGATCCACGTGCTGGCGGTGCCGGCGATCCTGTGGTCCGTGGTGGCCCTGCTGTGGTGCATCCCGGTTGGCGGCACCTGGTTCAGCAGCGGCGTGTGGGCGGCGTTGTCGATGTTCGCGGCTTGGTCGTACTACAACCGCCTATCGCGTCCGCTCGGGCTGGGCATGCTGGGGATCTTCTTTTTCTTCGGCTGCCTGTGCCGGTTGCTCGAAGGCAGACTCGGGCTCACCGGGCTGTTCGCCACGGCGCTGACGGTGTTCGTGCTGGCCTGGGTCGCGCAATTCGTCGGCCACCGGATCGAAGGCCGCAAGCCGAGCTTCCTGACCGACCTGACCTATCTGCTGATCGGGCCGATCTGGGTACTGGCCAAGCTCTATCGTCAGCTGGGTTGGCGGTACTGAGCGCGAGTGACAGCCAGAACATAGCCGGTCGCCGGCGGGGTCATGACCTGAAAGCAGCGGATTACGCCGAAGCGCTGCAGCGGCTAACGGTCATGCCGCATCGCCCTGCGCAGCAGAGCTAGCGGACCGCGCGCCATGCAGGTCTTCGAAGCACATCCGCCCAGACGAGCCTCACTCGCCGATGCCGAGTTCTTCGGGCAGGGGACGAAAGGCGCGCGGCGCATAACCGAAGTCGCGACGCGCCGGTTCCAGGTCAAACACCAGGTCATCGCGCATGCGCTGCAATGCGGCCGCATTGATGCCACGCAGGCGCCCCAGCCGCTGCGCAGCGGTGAGGGCAAGGCCGAACAGTCCGGGCGGCACCTGATACAGCCGCGCCGGTCGTGGCAGTGCTGCCAGCACGCGCTCCACCATCTGCGTATAGGCCAGCACTTCGCCGCCGCCGACGGCATAGCTGCGCTGCTGTGTCGCCGGCTGGGTGACCACCGCCAGTGCGGCGCTGGCCAGATCGTCCACATGCACCGGCTGGCGCAGCCCTGTCGCGTTGGCCGGCAGCACGAAGGCGCCGGTGCGCTGCGCCAGCCCGGCGATCTGGGTGAGCGTGCGGTCGCGCCCGGCACCGTAGACCAGGGTCGGGCGCAGTACCGTCGCCGCAGCGCCACGCGCCTGGGCTGCGGAAAACAGCGCCTGTTCGGCATTTGCCAGGCGCTGTGCGACATCGCGCTCGGCCGCGTCGATCGAGTGTTCCTTGACCTCCAGGCTGGTGGAACCGAACGCCACGATGCGCGGAGCACGCACCGGATTTTCGACATACCAACGCGCGAAATGGTCCAGCGGACCGCAGCTGAAGATCACCTCGAATGCCTCGCCCGCGGCAGCCGGCATGGCCAGATCGCCCTGCCGCCAGATCAGCCCGGCACGCGCGGCACGTGGCTGGCGCGACCAGGCCGTCACCTGCCAACCGCGGCCGAGCAGCCGCGTCAGCAGGCGTTCGCCGATCTGACCGCTGCCGCCGAACACCAGGGCGCGCGGCGCAGAAACGGCAGTGGACGGAGCGGGATCGGCAGCAGTCACAGGGCTCGGATGCAGTCTGGGTGATCCCAGCATAGCGAGTGACAGGCAGCGGCGCGACGCCGATCCGGCCGCGATTTGCGCAGGCGCGCAGCCACGGCGTTGACGCTGGCGTCAGTCAACGATTTGTTAAGCTCTCTGGCCTGCTCGCGAATCTTGTGTTCCCTGCATGCCTTTCTCGCTGGAAATCCTGCTTGCGCTGCCATTTGTGATGGCGGCCGCCACTGCGCTGCTCTGGCGCACCTCCCGTTCGATCACTGCGTGGTTGGCTGCGGCCGCGCCGTTGGGCGGGCTGGTCATCCTGGCGACGCTCACACCGGCCGTATTGCGCGGTGAGGTGATCGGCAGCCAGTACGCATGGTTGCCGCAGATCGGCCTGATGTTCTCGTTGCGGCTCGATGGCCTGGCGTGGATGTTCGCGTTACTGGTGCTGGGCATCGGTGCGCTGGTGGTGATGTATGCGCATTACTACCTGAGTGCACGCGACAGCGCATCGCGTTTCTTCGCCTATCTCATGCTGTTCATGGGCGCGATGCTCGGCATGGTGCTGTCGGGCAATCTGCTGTTGCTGATGGTGTTCTGGGAACTCACCAGCATCAGTTCGTTCCTGTTGATCGGCTTCTGGTCGCACCGCAAGGATGCGCGCGAAGGCGCGCGCATGGCCTTCGTGCTGACGGCCGGTGGCGGCCTGGCCCTGCTCGGCGGCATCCTGATGATCGGCCGCATCGTCGGCAGTTTCCAGCTGGATGCGGTGCTGGCGGCCGGCGATCTGATTCGCGCCAGTCCGTTGTATCCGTATGCACTGGGGTTGGTGCTGCTGGGCATCTTCACCAAGAGCGCGCAGTTCCCGTTCCACTTCTGGTTGCCGCACGCGATGGCGGCGCCGACACCGGTGTCGGCGTACCTGCATTCGGCCACGATGGTGAAGGCCGGCGTGTTCCTGCTGGCGCGCCTGCATCCTGCCCTGGCCGGCACCGACCTGTTCTTCTACACGGTCACCAGCATCGGTGCGATCACGCTGTTGCTCGGCGCATGGCACGCGATCTTCCAGCACGATCTCAAGGGCGTGCTGGCGTACTCGACCATCTCGCATCTGGGCCTGATCACCATGCTGTTCGGCCTGTCCACGCCGATGGCGGTGGTGGCCGGCGTGTTCCACATCCTCAACCATGCGGTGTTCAAGGCCTCGTTGTTCATGGCCGCCGGCATCATCGACCACGAGACCGGCACGCGCGACATGCGCAAGCTGGGCAACCTGCGCCGCCTGATGCCGGTCACCAGCGTGCTGGCGATCACCGCCTCGCTGGCGATGGCCGGCGTTCCGCTGCTCAACGGCTTTTTGTCCAAGGAAATGTTCTTTGCCGTGGCGCTGGAAACCGATGCGCCGCAGACGATGCGGGTATTGGCCAGCATCGCCGCACTGCTGGCCGGCCTGCTCGGCGTGGCCTACAGCCTGCGCTTCGTGCACGACACCTTCTTCGGCCAGGGCCCACGCGATCTGGACACCACTCCGCACGAGCCGCCGCGCTGGATGCGGATTCCGGTGGATGTGCTGGTGCTGATCTGCGTGGCCGTGGGCATCGTGCCGGCCTGGACCATCGCGCCGGTGCTGCGCGCCGGTGCCAGCGCCATCCTGGGCGCGCGCCTGCCCGACTACAGCCTGGCGCTGTGGCATGGCTGGAACTGGCCGCTGGCGATGAGCATCGCCGGCATGGTGGGCGGCACCCTGTTGTACATGGCGCTGCGCCGCACGCTGGACATGTACGCGATCCAGAACCGCTCACCCGGCAAGGCGCTGTTCAACTGGAACCTGCGCGCGCTGTTCGCCGGCACCGTGCGCATGACCGATGCGGTCACCAACGGCAACCTGCAACGCATGCTGATGCTGCTGGTGCTGAGCGCTGTCGTAGTGGCGCTGGTGCCGTTCCTGCAGGGCGGTGCATTGCCGGCCTGGCCGGCGCCCACCCCGCTGCCGCTGCTGGGCTGGACGATCTGGCTGCTGATGATCGCCTGCGCCCTGGGCAGCCTGTTCCTGTACAAGCAGCGCCTGCTCGCGGTGCTGGTGCTGGGTGGCACCGGCCTGGCGGTCAGCATGACCTTCGTGTTCCTGTCGGCACCGGATCTTGCGTTGACCCAGTTGCTGGTGGAGATGGTGACGCTGGTGCTGATGCTGCTGGCGATGAATTACCTGCCCGAGCGCTCGTTGCCCGAGCCCGCGCGCCTGCGCAAGCTCCGCGATGCCGGCATCGCCGTCGTCGGTGGTGCCGGGCTTGCCGCATTGGCCTATACCTTGATGACCCAGCCCAGCCACACGGTTGCCGGCGAGCTGCTGCAGCGTGCGCTGCCGGAAGCCTACGGGCGCAACGTGGTCAACGTGATCCTGGTGGATTTCCGCGGCTTCGATACCTTCGGCGAGATCACCGTGTTCGCGATCGCCGGGCTGGTAGTGCACGCGCTGCTGCGGCGCTCGCGGATGGCGCCGGAGCGCAGCATGCCCGGCCCGCCGATCAAGTTGCCGGTGCCGGCCGATCTGGCGCAGATCATGTTCCCGCTGACGCTGACGGTGTCCTTGTTCCTGTTCCTGCGCGGCCATAACGCGCCCGGTGGCGGCTTCATCGCCGGGCTGGTGCTGGCGGTGCCGTTGCTGATGCAGTACGTGATCCAGGGTGCCGCGTCGGTGGAATCGCGCTTCGGCTTCGACTACATCCGCCTGATCGGCATCGGCCTGCTGTGCGCGCTGGTCAGCGGCGCCGGTGCGCTGGTGTTCGGCATGCCGTTCCTGAGCAGCGGGCATCTGGAGATTCCGTTGCCGCTGCTGGGCGACCTGGAACTGGCCAGCGCGCTGGGCTTCGATGTCGGCGTGTATCTGGTGGTGTTCGGTGCGGCGATGCTGATGCTGTCGATGATGGGCACGATCAAACCCTCGCGCACGCGCAGCTCGCAGCGCGGCGAGATCGACCCCACCCAACGTTCGACACGCACCGCGGAGCAGCATTGATGGAACTGGCAGTGGCAAGCGCGATCGGCGTTCTCACCGCATTGGCGATCTACCTGTTGCTGCGCGCACGCAGCTTCGACGTGATCCTGGGGATGACCTTCCTGTCGTACGCGACCAACCTGCTGATCTTCGCCGGTGGGCGGCTGCGCAGCGGCCAGGCGCCGGTGCTGCGCGAGGGCGTGCCGGCCGACCTGATGCACTACACCGACCCGTTGCCGCAGGCGCTGGTGCTGACCGCGATCGTGATCGCCTTCGCGATGACCGCGGTGAGCCTGGTGCTGGCGATCCGCAGCCGCAGCGACAACGGCAGCGATCATGTGGATGCGCATGAAGACGCCACCACCGGCGTGGATACGCGCGAGGCCCGGCGATGAACCATCTGCTGATCCTGCCGATCCTGATCCCGATGCTGGGCGCGTCGGCGTCGCTGTTCGTCGAACACCGACGCTATGGGCCGCGCGTGCAGCGCACGGTGGCATGGGCGAGCATGGCCTTGCTGGCCGCAGCGGTCATCGCCTTGTTCGCGCGCGCCGCCGAAGGCCAGGTGCTGGTGTACCTGCTCGGCGACTGGCCGGCGCGCATCGGCATCGTGCTGATGGGCGACCGCCTGTCGGCGTGGATGCTGTTGACCACCCTGATCCTGGGCGCGGCCTGCCTGCTGCATGCCTGCGCCGGCTGGGACCGGCGCGCGCCGCATTTCCATGCACTGTTCCAGTTCCAGCTGATGGGCTTGAACGGTGCGTTCCTGACCGGCGACATCTTCAACCTGTTCGTGTTCTTCGAAGTGATGCTGATCGCCTCCTACGGTCTGCTGCTCAGCGGCGGGCGCGGGCTGCAGATGCGTGTGGGCCTGCATTACGTGGTGTTCAACGTGTGCGCGTCGACCCTGTTCCTGATCGCGCTGGGCCTGTTGTTCGGCGTGTTCGGCACCTTGAACATGGCCGAGCTGTCGCAACGCATCGCCGCGTTGCCGGCGCAGGACCTGCCGCTGGCCAAGGCCAGCCTGGGCCTGTTGCTGCTGGTGTTCTGCAGCAAGGCCGCGTTGCTGCCGCTGTACCTGTGGCTGCCGGAGACCTATTCGCGCGCGCCGGCGGCGGTGGCGGCGTTGTTTGCGATCATGACCAAGGTCGGGCTGTACGCGACCCTGCGGGTGTCGGCGCTGTGGTTCGGCACCAGTGCCGGCGCGCTGCAGGGCTTCGGCCGCCACGCATTGCTGTGGCTGGGCATCGCCACGCTGCTGATGGCCGCCTTCGGGGTGATGGCCGCATCGCGGCTACGGGTGATGGTGTCGTATCTGGTGGTGTTCTCGGCGGCGACATTGTTCATCGCCTTCTCGCTGGACGATGCCGGCGCGTTGGGTGCAGGCCTGTACTACCTGCCGCATAGCAGCTTCGTGGCCGCGGCGTTGTTCATGGTGTCGGACCTGATCCGGCGTCGCCGTGGCAGCGCCAGCGACCGCAAGGAAGTGGTCGCGCCGCTGCCGCGGCGCGGGATCCCCGGCGCGATGTTCATGGTCGCCGCGGTGGCGGTCGCCGGGCTGCCGCCGTTGTCCGGCTTCCTGGCCAAGGCCGCGTTGCTGCAGCACGTGCCCGAGGGCCTGGTCGGGCCAGTGTGGTTCGCCATCCTGGGCAGCAGCCTGCTGGTGGTGATCGGCCTGACGCGTGCCGGCGTGCGCCTGTTCTGGCGCGTGCCCGAAGCGGTGCAGGACGTTCCCGAGCTGCAGCCGCAACGGCGTGCACGCATGCGCCCTGTGGAAACCGCCGCCACGCTGCTATTGCTGGGCGGGGTGGTGGCGATGACGGCCGGTGCCGGCCCGTTGATGCGCTACACCGACGCGGCTGGCGTGCAGCTGCGCGACCCCGGCGCCTACGTCGAGCAGGTCCGCGCCACCACGCCGCAACGGAGGCAGCCATGAGCACGCGCCTGCCGCTGCGCAGCCGGCTGCTGCCCTCGCCGTCGCTGAGCGTGACGGTCTTCATTTTCTGGCTGTTGCTCAGCGACAGCTTCGGGCCGCAGCAATGGGTGCTGGGCTTGTTGCTCGGCTGGGTGGTGCCGATCTTTGCGGCGCGCCTGGACCGCGAGTTCGCCCGCATCGGCTCGCTGCGTTCGGTGCCGCGCATGTTGCTGGTGGCCGCCGGCGATATCGTGCGCTCCAACATCAAGGTGGCCGGCCAGGTGCTCGGCCCGGAGTCGCGCATCCACCCCGGTTTCATCTGGGTGCCGCTGGATATCGCCAACATCCACGGCATCGCCGCGCTGACCAGCATGATCACGCTCACTCCCGGCACGGTGTCGGCGGCGCTTTCGGACGACCGCAAGTATCTGCTGGTACACGTGCTGCACCTGGACGACCCGGACGCCTTGATCGCCGAGATCAAGACCCGCTACGAGAAGCCCCTGATGGAGATCTTTCCGTGACCGGCCACATGTTCATCGAATCGACCATCGTCATCTGCATGCACACGGTGGGCCTGGCCATGCTGATGGCGCTGTGGCGCCTGCTGCGCGGCCCGAGCGTGCCCGATCGCATCCTGGCGCTGGACACCCTGTCCATCACCGCCATCGCCGAGCTGATGCTGCTGGGCATGTACCTGGACTCGCCGATCTACTTCGAGGCCGCGCTGGTGATCGCGATGCTGGGCTTCGGCAGCACCGTGGTGCTCAGCAAGTTCGTGTTGCGTCGGGACATCGTCGAATGATTGCGCTGACCGAATATCTGCTCAGCGCGCTGCTGCTGGTCGGCACCTTCTTCATCCTGATCGGCGCGCTCGGCCTGGTGAAGCTGTCGGATTTTTTCAAGCGCCTGCATGCGCCGACCAAGGCCAGCACCCTGGGGGTGGGCTGCGTGCTGCTGGCATCGGTCGGCTATCACCTGTTCCTGGGTGTGGACCCGCAACCGCGCGAGTTGCTGATCACCGTGTTCCTGTTCATCACCGCACCGATCAGCGCCCATCTGATGGCCAAGGCCGCGCTGTCGCTGATGATGGAAAACCGCCCGGAAGTGCCCAACCACGGCGAGATGAAGCAGGAAGGCCTGCCCACGCCGCAGACGCAAGGCGATATTGGCGAAAACGCGGAAACCGCCAAGCAGCACGCCGAGCCGGACAAGGATCCGCGCTGAGCTGCGCAGCTGCTTCGAGACCCCCTGCCCGGATGGTCTCGACACATTGTTCTACGCGCATGCTACCAGTCGACTATGCGCGCGCACGCTGCGCTGCCGGAAGCCGCTTGCGCCGCCGATGCGGCGCAGTGGCGGCCGTGACGGATCAGCCGCAGCCTTCCACATAATCCACTTGCGGCGGCTGCCCGACCCGCCAGCTGGTGACCTTGCCGTCGGCATCGGTCTCGAACACCAATGCGGACCGGGTGGCCGCATCGGCCATGCGCAGGGTGAACGCGCCGGGGACGTATTTGTGCGGCTGTTCGGTCAGACCTGCCGGATACAGCGCGCGCAGCTGCGCCAGCGTCATGCCGACCCTGCCGCCGCCCGGGGCGAGCTCCTTGGGTTCGTTGGTCTGATAACGCACAAGGCGATCGCCTTCGAACATGAAACCGAAGCGGCGCGCATCGTCGGCCCACTGCGGCCGTAGCAGATAGCAGCCGCCGTCGGTCGCCGGTTCGCCGCGCAGGTCGCCGCCCCAGGCAGCGCGCGCCTGCGCTGCGTCCATGCCCAGGCGCAGATCGCCGTACCCATCCAGGCGCGCGAGCGCAGCCGGCTGCTGGCGCAGTTGCGGCGGAAACGTGCCGGCCGGCGCAGTGGCCGGCGGAACCTCCCCGGCTGGCTGGTCGTTGGCGGCTGCCACCGGTGCGGGTGCCGCGTCGGGCGCGGCCGTGGTGGCGTCCTCGGCACGGTTGCAGCCGGTCAGCAACAGCAATGCGCCCATCAAACCGAGCAATCTGGTGGTCATGCATGCATTCCTTATGGGTCCGCCACAGCGTACACAGCCCACATCGCGACGATGTGCAGAACGCGCTGGCGTTGTCTCGTGCCGATGTCATCGGCGCTTCATTGGCGGCGGGCAAGCTGGGTGCCTCGCAGGACCGCCGCCATGACCCCACGCAAGACCGAGCTCGCCCTTACCGCGCTGCAATCGCACCGCAGTCCACTCACCTTGCTGCAGCGACGCGCGCTGATCCTGGCCGACGGCCAGCGCGATCTGGCAACGCTGGCCGTGCTGCTGGGCGGCGACGGCGCCGCGCTGGTACATGCGCTCTGCGCGATGGGCTATCTGGAGTTCGGCACGCAGGCAGGGAGTGCGACACGCACTGACACGGCGTCTGATTCCTCGCCGGCAGGCGTGCCCGGTACCCACGTGACGCCGCCAGCGGCACCACCGAGCGAAGAAGACCTGCAGCGCCAGCGCCGTCGCGCGGCCACCAACGCGCGGCTGTACCTGCTCGACATCCTGCAACTGCAACGCGACCCGGCGGCCGCCGCGCTGCATCGGCAGCTGCAGGCCGCACGCGCCGAGGACGCCATCGGCGCCGCCATTGCCGACGCGCTGCGCGCGTTGCCGCAGATCACCTCGGCAAGCTACGCCGAGCGCGTACGTGCCCGGATTGGCGAGCTGTTGCCGGATGCGCTGCAGGCGGCTTGAGCGGACAACTGGAACCCTCGATCCGGCACCTGCGCCCCCCCTGGCTGCCGTAGCGCCTGATCAGCACATTCGCCCAACTGCCTGAGTTACTGCGCACCCTCTGAGCTGGGCGCCTGAAACGCCGCGCGCAATCCGGACCAGCACTGCTGATAGTCGCCCTGCCGGTGCGCGGCCTGCAAGGCCTGCTGGGTGGGGCGCAGCACCGCACGCGTTTCGAACATGAAGGCCATGGTGTCGGCGATCACATCCGGGCGCGTCAGGTCCGCATGCGAGGCCTTGTCGAAGGTCGCCGCATCCGGGCCATGCCCGCTCATGCAGTTGTGCAGCGAGGCACCGCCCGGCGCGAAGCCGTCGGCCTTGGCGTCGTAGACGCCGTGCACCAGCCCCATGAACTCGCTGGCCACGTTGCGATGGAACCACGGCGGGCGGAAGGTGTGCTGCGCCACCAACCAGCGCGGCGGGAAGATCGCAAAATCCATGTTCGCCGTGCCATGCGTGTCGCTGGGCGAGGTCAGCACGGTGAAGATGCTCGGATCCGGATGATCGAAGCTGATCGAGCCGATGGTGTTGAAGCGGCGCAGATCGTAGCGATACGGCGCGTAGTTGCCATGCCAGGCCACCACGTCCAGCGGCGAGTGGCCGATGTCCGCACGCCACAGATGGCCCTGGAATTTGGCCACCAGCTCGAACGCACCTTCGCGCTGTTCATAGGCCGCATGCGGCGTTTCGAAGTCGCGCGCATTGGCCAGCCCGTTGGAGCCGATCGGCCCCAGGTCTGGCAGCCGCAGCACTGCGCCGAAGTTTTCGCAGACATAGCCGCGCGCCTCGCCATCGGGCAGCTCGACACGGAAGCGCACACCGCGCGGTATCACCCCGATCTGCTGCGGCTCCAGCTCCAGCACACCGAGCTCGCTATGGATGCGCAGGCGGCCCAGTTGCGGCACCAGCAACAGCTCGCCATCGGCATCGTAAAAGAAGCGATCGTGCATCGATGCGTTGGCCGCATACAGATGCACGGCGACACCGGACATCGCCTCCGGCCCGCCGTTGCCGGCCATGGTGTACAGACCGTCGACGAAATCGGTTGGCGTGGACGGCAGCGGCAATGGGCTCCAGCGCAGTTGATCCGGCGGCACCGGGCCGCGCCCGAAATCGTTGTGGAGCTGCGACTGTTCGACCAGGGAAAAACTGCCATGCACGGCCGCCGGGCGGATGCGGTACAGCCAGCTGCGCCGGTTCTCGCTGCGTGGCGCGGTGAACGCGGTGCCGGACAACTGTTCGGCATACAACCCGTGCGCCACACGCTGCGGCGAGTTCTGCCCCACCGGCAAGGTACCGGCCACCGCCTCGGTCGCAAACGCGTTGCCGAAACCGGTCATGTAGTGCTGGTTGTTATGCATGGCATGCGTCCGGATCTTGGCCCTCCCTTCCCGGATGCAGAAGGTTGGGATTGAGTTGAATCAGGCCGCTTTCCTACCGTAGAAGAGCTAAGCCTGGCGGATTAAGCCCCTCTCCTCGCGGGGAGAGGGGCCTTAACGACGTGCGTCTTCGTTGCTTTGTGTTGTCGGAAAACACCTTGCCTGAGCGCGCTTGATTGCGACCACTTGCCGCCCGCTTCGTTGGATCCGTACCGGAGCCACATCCGACGTGACGGGCAGCCAGGCTGACATCGCAACACTTTGCACCACTCAAACCCGCACCGACCCAGTTAACCGCACCAACCGCAAATCCCGAATCCCGAACAGCGAATCCCCAATCCCCGCCCTCAAAGCACCCCACGCTTCATCTGGTCGCGCTCGATGCTCTCGAACAGCGCCTGGAAATTGCCTTCGCCGAAGCCCTCGTTGCCCTTGCGCTGGATGATCTCGAAGAAGATCGGGCCGATGCAGTTCTGGGTAAAGATCTGCAGCAGCTTGCGCTGCTTGGTGTCCACGTCGGCATCGATCAGGATCTTGTTGCGGCGCAGGCGTTCGACATCCTCGCCGTGATCGGGGATGCGCAGGTCCACCACGTCGAAATAGGTGTCGGGCGTGTCCAGGAATGTCACGCCGGCCTCGCGCATCTTTTCCACCGAGCTGTAGATGTCGTCGGTGAAGCAGGCGATGTGCTGGATGCCTTCGCCGTGGTAGGCGTCCAGATACTCGTTGATCTGGCTCTTGGGGTCGGAGGATTCGTTGAGCGGAATGCGCACGATGCCGTCCGGGGCGGTCATCGCCTTGGACACCAGGCCGGTCTTGGCGCCCTTGATGTCGAAGTAGCGGATCTCGCGGAAGTTGAACAGGCGCTCGTAATAGTCCGACCAGCGCTGCATGTTGCCGAAGTACAGGTTGTGGGTCAGGTGGTCGATGAAGGTCAGCCCGAAGCCGGCCGGGTGCTGGTCGGCGCCTTCGATCGGCTCGTAGTCGGCGTCGTAGATGCTGCCCGCATCGCCGTAGCGGTCGACCAGATACAGCATGCAGTCGCCAATGCCCTTGACCACCGGGGCCGGCACGGCGCGGGTGTCGGCCTTGTCCTGCACCGCTTCGCCGCCGTTGCCCAGCACGGTCTGCAACACGGTCTCGGCCGGGGTGCGGAAGCGGATCGCAAAGCCGCAGGCGCTCGGGCCGTGCGCGGCGGCGAAATCGGCGGCAAACGAATCGGGCTCTTCGTTGAGCAGGAAGTTGACCCCGCCCTGGCGATAGACGGTAATGGCACGGCTTCGGTGGCGCAGCACCGCGCTGAAGCCCATCTTGCGGAAATAGTCGTGCAGCTGCGCCGCCTGGTCGGCCGGCGCGGCGAATTCGACGAATTCGAACCCGTCGATCCCCATCGGATTGTCGAAGGTGGTGACCTGCATGCCCAGGTTCGGGCGGGTTGCGGTACTGCTCGGTTGTGCGCTCATCGTCGTTTCTCCACGCTAGGCCGTCCGCAGGGCTATGCGGGGTGGCAGAAGACCCGCGAGAATGCGCAGGCCACCCAAGGTTTGTAGTTGCAAATGAAACCAAAATCAAGACACAGTGCAACATGAGCGATCTCGACGCCCCCACCCCGCCGCCGCATCCTGTGCTGCTCAACCTCGAGCAGTTCCTGCCGTATCGCCTGAGCGTGCTGTCCAACCGTATCAGCAGCAACATCGCCAAGGTCTACGGCGATCGTTACGGCATGGCCATCCCCGAGTGGCGGGTGATCACCATCCTGGCGCTGTATCCGGGTTCCTCGGCCAGCGAGGTCTCCGACCGCACCGCGATGGATAAAGTTGCAGTCAGCCGCGCCGTTGCGCGCCTGCTGGAGCGCGGCTTCATCCGCCGCGAAACCCATGGCGACGACCGCCGCCGCTCGATGCTGGCACTGTCGCCGGCCGGCCGCCAGGTCTACGAGACCGTCGCCCCGCTGGTCAACGAGATGGAACAGCGGCTGATGTCGGTGTTCAGTGCCGAGGAGCAGCAGGTCCTGGAAAAGCTGATCGACCGGCTGGCCAAGGACGGGCTGCCGCGCATGGCCGGCAAGGACTGATAAAAAAACCCCCGCAGTGCGGGGGTTTTTGCATGCCACGGCAACGACGGATCAGGCCTGCGGCGGCGCCCACTGCTTGAGGAAGTCGAACAGCTTCCTGCGGTCGAAGCGCTCGCCCTTGCGCAGGTCCGGGCCGGTCTGGGTGGTCAGCAGCTTGCCGTCGTTGTCCAGCACCAGCAGCGACGGATAGTCGTTGAGCTGGGCGAACTGCGACAGGAACGCGGCATTCTCGTTGGCCGCATCGCGATTGACCTTGACCACCACGAAGTGCGCGTCGCGGAAGCTGCGCAGCTCCGCATCGCCGCCCATCAGTTCGTCCAGCGCCTTGCACGGCTCGCAGGCCGCATTGCCGACATTGAGCACGATGCGCTTGCCGCCGCGCTTGGCCTCGACCTTGGCGGTCTCCAGATCGGCGGCCGGATCGCGCGAGGGGTCGTACTGCGCATTGAGCGCCGCCGCCGCGGCGATGTCCGCCGCGGTGGGCGTATTGCCCGAGGACACCGGCTGGCTGGGATCGGCGCTGGGCGGCTTCTGCATCGAGGTATCCAGCGGCCGTGGCGCCTCCTGTTGCTCGGTGGGCTGCCCGCAGGCGCTCAACAGACCTGCCAGCAGCAGGCCACAGACAGTGGGTTTGATCGGCATCGCTGTTCTCCTCACTTCACACCATGCATCAGTTTGTTGATCAACGGCGCGATCAGGAACAACACCGCGCCAGCGCCCAAGAGCGCCCAAAATCCGAAGGTATACCCGCTCAGGGCCGAAGACACGCTCATCCCTTCGCTTCCGCTGACATGCCCGGCAAAAATGCCCGACAGGTTGTTGCCGATGCCGGTGGACAGGAACCAGCCGCCCATTCCGAAACCGACCAGGCGCACTGGCGCCAGCTTGGTCACCATCGACAGGCCGATCGGCGACAGGCACAGCTCGCCCACCGACTGGATCACGTACACCATGAACAAGGTCCAGAACGGCACCTTGCCAGCATCGTTGACCAGGCTCGACAGTGCAAACATCAGCAGCAGGAACGCCAGGCCGTTGAACAGCAGGCCCAGGCCGAACTTGCGCGGAATCGACGGGTTGAAGCGGCCGGCCTTGACCCAGATCCAGGCGATGACCGGCGCCAGCGTGATGATCGCAATCGAGTTCACCGACTGGAACCAGGCGGTCGGGAAGGTCCAGTCGCCGAAACTGCGGTCGACGATGTTGTCGGCCAGGAAGGTGAACGAGCTGCCGGCCTGTTCGAAGAACATCCAGAACAGCACGTTGAAGGCGAAGATGATCAGCATTGCGATCACCTTGTCGCGCTGCACCTTGCCTTCGCGGATGCCTTCGACCAGCAGCATCACCGACAGGCCGACGAACAACACGGTCAGCACGATCTGCAGCACGTCCGCACCGACGGCGAGCAGGAAGTACACCACCGGGATCGCCAGCACGCAGCCGACCAGCACCATCAGCACGCGGCCAATGCCCTGCGCGTTCGGCGCCGGTGCACCGATGCCCTTGAGCTGCGCGCGGCCGATCCAGAACCACACCAGGCTGATCAGCATGCCCACGCCGGAGGCCATGAACACCATCTTGTAGGACGGCATGGCGTCGGTGCCGAACACCTTTTCGGCCAGCAGCTGGGTCAGCACCGGCGAGATCATCGCGCCGAGGTTGATGCCCATGTAGAAGATGGTGAAGCCGCTGTCGCGGCGCGGATCGGCCACCGAGTACAGCTTGCCGACCATGGTGGAGATGTTCGGTTTGAACAGCCCGTTGCCCACCACCACGGTGGCCAGGCCGATCTCGAACATGGTGTGGTCGGGAATGGCGATCAGGAACAGGCCGGTGGCCATCACGGCCGCACCGACCAGGATCGAGCGTTGGTAGCCGAGCACGCGGTCGGCCACGTAGCCGCCGAAGATCGCTGCCGCATACACCAGCGCCAGATAGGCGCCATAGGTGCGTCCGGCCGGCGCCTGGCCGGTGGCATCGCCGTTGAAGAACTGCGCCACGATGTACAGCACCAGCGCCCAACGAATGCCGTAGAACGCGAAGCGTTCCCAGAATTCGGTCATGAACAGCATCCACAGCGGCCGGGGATGACCGAGCAGCGTGGGGAACTCGGGCGGTGCCGGCGGCGGCGGAGTGGCGGCGGAAGTCGGCGCGGTAGCGTCAACGCTCATGGAATGTCCCTTGCGTATTCAGTAATGGCTGGGTGCCCGGAGCGTACCCCGGGAGACGCGCGAGGATCACTTAGACGTCATGTACGCGTCAAATTCGCAGGACTCGCCGGCCTGATCGCGGCCGCTCTGCGGGGATGACGCCCGTAGCGACCCGCTCAGCCCTTTTCAGGCTCACCGCGGCCACCACCCACCGGCTCACGACCTTCCACGCCCACCGAGGTGCGCACGTCGAACAGCTCCGGGAAGAACGTCAGCGCCAGCGCCTGCTGCAGAAAGCCCACGCCGCTGGACCCGCCGGTGCCGCGCTTGAAGCCGATCACCCGCATCACCGTGCGCATATGGCGGAAGCGCCAGAGCTGGAACTGGGTTTCCACATCGACCAGGTCCTCGCACAGCGAGTACTCGCGCCAGTAGCGGTCGGTGTTTTCGTAGATGCGCTCGAACACCGGGCGCAGGCTGTCGTCGGCCACATGCGCGCAGGTCCAGTCGCGGGCCTGGTATTGCGGCGGAATCGCATGGCCGAAGCGCGCCAGGTAGCGCAGGAACTCCTCGTACAGGCTGGGCGCTTCCAGCACCTCGCGCAGCCGCGCCTGCCCCTGCGGGTCGTACGCGAACACCTGCAGCATCTGCGGGTTCTTGTTGCCGAGCAGGAACTCGATATAGCGGTATTGCAGCGACTGGAAGCCGGACGAGGGGCCCAGCACGTCGCGGAATCCCATGTACTCGCTCGGCGTCAGCGTTTCCAGCACCGACCACTGTTCGGTGAGCTGGCGCAGCACCTGCTTGCTGCGCGCCAGCACCTTGCGGCACTGCCAGACCTGGTCGTTCTGCAGGTGCACCATCGCCGCGCGCAGCTCGTGCGCCAGCAGCTTCAGCCACAGCTCGGAGGTCTGGTGCTGGATGATGAACAGCATCTCGTCGTGGTGCGCCGGTTCGGACAGGGGCTGCTGCGCCGACAGCAACTGGTCCAGCCGCAGATAGCCGCCGTAGGTCAGCCGCCCCTCCAGATCGGTGTGGATGCCGGGTTCCAGGTCACGCAGATTCTTGTCGACGGGCATGGCGGTGCAGGTGGATCGGGCCGGTCAGGGTAGCTCAGTGGCGGGGATTGGGGATTGGGGATTGGGGATTGGGGATTGGGGATTGGGGATTGGGGATTGGGGGGAATCGGGATTCGGGAATCGGGAATCGGGAGGCAGGAGTTGCAGCGCGCGGCCTTGATGCATGTCGCGGCAGCGCGCTGCCGTAGCAGCGTCCGGTTTGTCTGGCTGGCCTGCCTGCTTGGCAGCCTGGCTGCCGTGACGTACGCGACCATTACTTCACACCTGAAAAATGCTGCGGCGGCTGCGCCGGTGTCACCGTATCGTCAACCAAGGTCTGCAAATTCATGCAGAATCGAACGGCGCTGCCGGCCAGGGACGTGGCCGGACCAGGGGAGCGCTTCACGTCTCATGGATCAGGGGACTCTCATCTCATGCATGTGTTGCAGCGTCGTGCAGCCTTACTTCTCTGTGCGCTGGCGGTTGCCGGCCACGCCAATGCCCAGGTCGTCATCAGCCAGGTCTACGGCGGTGGCGGCAACAGCGGTGCCACCTTCCGCAGCGATTTCGTCGAGCTGCACAACATCGGCAGCACCACGGTCAGCCTGGACGGCTGGTCGGTGCAATACGCCTCGGCCGCCGGCAGCAGCTGGCAGGTCACGCCGTTGGCAGGCAGCGTTCCGGCCGGCGGCTATTACCTGGTCAAGCAGGCCGATGGCAGCGGCGGCAGCGTCGCGCTGCCCACGCCCGATGCCACCGGCACCATCGCCATGGGCGGCGGCGCCGGCAAGGTGGCGCTGAGCAACAGCGCCTCCGCGTTGAGCGGCGCCTGCCCCACCGGCAATGCCGACCTGGTCGGCTATGGCAGCACCGCCAGCTGCGCCGAAGGCAATGCGCCCACGCCGGCGCCCAGCAATACGCTGGCAGTGCTGCGCGGCGGCGATGGCTGCACCGACACCGACAACAACGCGGCCGATTTCGCCACCGGCGCGCCGGCGCCGCGCAACGCCGCCAGCCCCGCACGGCTGTGCAGCGGCGGCGGCCAGCCGATCGCCACGCTGGCCGACGTCAGCCAGGCCGAAGGCAACAGCGGCAGCCGCAGTTTCGTGTTCACGCTGAGCCTGAGCCAGCCGGCCGGCGCAGGCGGGGTGAGCTTCACCGCCGCCACCGCCGATGGCACGGCCACGGCCGGCAGCGACTATGTCGCCCTGCCCGCCTCCAGCGTCCGCATCGCCGCCGGCGAGCGCAGCGCCAGCATCACCGTGGAGGTGCTGGGCGACACCACGCCCGAGCCCGACGAGACCTTCGCGCTGCAGATCAGCGGCCTCACCGGCGCGTTGCCGGCCACGCTGAGTGCCACCGGCACCATCCTCAACGACGACTTCAGCCTGCTGCCGATCCACGCCATCCAGGGCAAGGGCGCACGCTCGCCGCTGGAAGGCCAGGTGGTCGCCACCTCGGGCATCGTCACTGCCCGTCGCAGCGCCGGCTTCTTCCTGCAGGCACCGGATGCCGAAACCGATGGCGATCCGGCCACCTCCGAAGGCGTCTACGTCTACACCGGCAGCGCACCGCCGGATGCCGCTGCCATCGGCAACCGGGTGCGCGTGCAGGGCACGGTGCTCGAGTACGTGCCCACCGCCGACCCGACCCAGCCGCCGTTGACCGAGATCGGCGGCAGCCTGACCGTGCTGCTGGATTCCACCGGCAACCCGTTGCCGATGCCGGTGGCGTTGAGCGCGAACTTCCCTAACCCGAATGGCGCCTTTGATCAGCTCGAAGCGCTGGAAGGCATGCGTGTCACCGCCGCCAGCCTCACCGTCAATGCCCCCACCGGCGGCAGCGTCAACGAGACCAACGCCAGCGCCACCAGCAATGGCGTGTTCCATGCGGTGGTCACCGGCCTGCCGCGCGCCTTTCGCGAGCCCGGCGTGCAGTTGCCCGACCCGCTGCCGGCTGGCTCGCCTGCCGGCGTGCCGCGCTGGAACACCAACCCGGAAGTGATCGCCGTCGGCAGTGCCGGCGTGGGCGCCGAACGGCTGGATCTGGCCTCCGGCTGCGTCGTGCTGGATGTCACCGGCCCGCTGGATTACAGCTTCCGCCGCTACACGCTGTATCCGGAACGCACCCCGCAGGTGAACTGCAACGGTGCCGACCAACCGCGCCCCGCACCGGTACCGCAGGCCGACGACGTGGCCGTGGCGACCTACAACATGGAGCGCTTCTTCGACGACCAGAACGACCCGGCGATCGGCGAACCGGTGCTCACTCCGGCCGCGTTCCAGGCCCGCCTCAACAAGGCCTCGCTGGCGATCCGCAACTACCTGCACACGCCCGACATCCTGGGCACCGTGGAGGTGGAAAACATCAGCGTGCTGCAGACCCTGGCTGCGCGCATCAACGCCGATGCCATCGCCTCCGGCCAGCCCAACCCGCAGTACGTGGCCTACCTGCAGGAAGGCAACGACGTCGGCGGCATCGACGTCGGCTTCCTGGTCAAGACCGGTACAGTGTCGGCCGGCATGCCGCGCGTGGAAGTGGTGTCCATCGCCCAGGAAGGCAAGACCACCACCTGGACCGAACCGGGCGGTGGCGTGAGCCTGCTCAACGATCGCCCGCCGCTGGTGCTTACCGCCAGGGTGCATCAGGCCGATGGCCGCGTGCTGCCGCTGACCGCCATCGTGGTGCATCAACGCTCGCTCAACGGCGCCGAGACCGACGATGCCGCAGGCACCCGCATCCGCGCCAAACGCCAGGCCCAGGCCGAGTACCTGGCGCGCCTGCTGCAGACGCGCCAGCAGCTCGACCCGGCCGAGCAGGTGCTGGTGATGGGCGACTTCAACGCCTTCGAGTTCAACGACGGCTATGTGGATGCGATGGGCGCCGTCACCGGCCGGCCGGCGCCGGATGCGCAGACCGTGGTGAATGGCGATGGCGCGGACCTGGTCAACCCGGACTACACCGATCTGACCTGGTTCAACACGCCCGACCAGAGCTACTCGTACGCCTTCGACGGCAACGTGCAGTCGCTGGATCACATCCTGGCCAACGAGGCGCTGATGCGCGCACCCGGCATCGCCTCGCTGTCGGTGGGCCACGCACGCATCAATGCCGACTTCCCCGGCACTGCGCGCAACGATGCCAATACGCCCACGCGCCTGTCCGATCACGACCCCACCGTGGTGCTGTTGCGCATGGCGCCCGCGTTGCGTGCCGACCTGGGCGCAACGGTCACTGCGGCACGCGCACAGGTCACCGAAGGCGAGCGCATCGACTTCAGTGTGGATGTGGACAACCGTGGGCCCGACAGCGCGGCGTTTGCCGCGGTGGCACTGGCCTTCGATACCGCGGTCAGCCCGCGGGTCACCGCGGCACCGGGCTGGAGCTGCAAGGCGCCGGAAACCGCGACCCAGACGGTGGTCACCTGCACCATCGCCTCGCTGGCAGCCGGTAACGCACAGCGCTTTGCCGTGCAGGTCGACGCTGGCGCGGAACTGGCAGGACGCACGCTGACCCTGGCCGCCTCGGTCGCCTCGCAAACGCCCGACCCGCAGCCGGACAACAACACCGACACCGCCGCAGTCAGTGTGCAGCCAGCGCTGCGCAGCGATCTGGCAGTGCGCCTGGAAGGCCCTGCCACGCTGCCCACCACCGCCTTCAACGCCACCTACCGGGTATTGCTGGACAACCGCGGCAACGCAGCGGCCACCGGTGCCAGCGTGCGGATCGAAGGCAACACGGTATCGGCCTTGTCGCTGCTGGTGCCGCCCAGCGGCTGGCGTTGCACCAAGCAACTGCCGTCGTTGCGCAACGCAGTGTTTGTCTGCAGCACTGCCGCCGCAGTGCAGCCGGGCGCGCAGGCCGTGTTCCAGCTGACCGTCGCGGCAAAGCCGATCCCGGCCGAACGCGCGGTGCGGGTGCAGGCCAGCGCCAGCTCGACCTCGCCCGATGCCAACCCGGCCGACAACGCGGCGCTGATCGTTACCCCGATCGGTGGAGGTACCGGCCGCCGCTGATCGCAGTGCAACACGTCGCAGTTCTGTACTGCGACAAAGGGCGCGGCCTGGTCCGCGCCCTTTTTTTTGTGCAAGCCAGCATCATTGTGTGCTGCGGTGCAGGACAGCTTTTTGCTGCGTGGTCCTTAACATCGCAACTCATATCATTTGAAACTTCTTGGTGAAGGTGTCGCCGCAATGAGCGTAGCCGCGCAGTTCGAGATCGAATACCTGCAATACATGGATGCGGACGGCCAGATCGTCCGCGACGACCTGCCGGCCGACGCCGCCAACCCGCAACAGTTGCTCGCGCTGTTCAAGCGCATGCTGTTCGTGCGCACCTTCGACAGCAAGTCGGTCGCGCTGCAGCGCACCGGCAAGCTGGGCACCTATGCGGCCTGCCTCGGCCACGAAGCCACCCATGTGGGCATCGGCGCATCGATGCGCAGCGGCGATGTGTTCGCGCCCAGCTATCGCGAGTACGGCACCATGTTCGAACGCGGCGTGCGCCCGCGCGACGTGCTGCTGTACTGGGGCGGCGACGAACGCGGCAGCGACTATCCGCGCGATGCCGATGCGGCGATCGACTTCCCGATCTGCGTGCCGATCTCCACCCAGTGCCTGCACGCGGCCGGTTCGGCGCTGTCGTTCAAGCTGCAGGGCAAGCCGCAGGTCGCTGTGGCCTGCTGCGGCGATGGCGGCAGCTCCAAGACCGACTTCTACGCCGCGCTCAATTCGGCCGGCGCCTACAAGCTGCCGCTGATCCTGTGCGTGATCAACAACGGCTGGGCGATCTCGGTGCCGCGCTCGGCGCAGACCGGCGCGCAGACGCTGGCGCAGAAGGGCCTGGCCGGCGGCCTGCATTGCCTGCAGGTGGACGGCAACGACCTGATCGCAGTGCTCGAGGCGATGCGCCAGGCGCGTGCGCGTGCACTGGCCGGCGACGGCGGCACGGTGATCGAGTTCCTGACTTACCGCCTGTCCGATCACACCACCGCCGACGATGCGCGGCGCTACCGCGGCGAAGAAGAGGTCAAGCAGGGCTGGGCGCGCGAGCCGCTGCTGCGCCTGCGCCGTTATCTCACCGCGCAGGGCCTGTGGGACGAGGCGCAGGAAACCGCCTGGAAGGCCGAATGCGGCGCGCGCGTGGACGAAGAAGTCAATGCCTACCTCAACACGCCGGTACAGCCGGTCGAAGCGATGTTCGATTACCTCTATGGCGACCCGCCGGCCGAGTTGCTGGCCCAGCGCGCCGAGGTGATGGCGCAGGAGGCCCGTCATGGATGAGCTCAACCAGTCACACCTGGCTGCGACACAGCAGCAGGCCAGCGCCCCTTACAACGCCGCAGCCACGCGCGGAGAGATCGCCATGAGTTCGCCCATCACCTTGATCGAAGCCATCACCCAGGCGCTGGCCTGGGAGCTGGAACACGACCCTGCGGTGCTGGTGCTGGGCGAGGATGTCGGCGTCAACGGCGGCGTGTTCCGCGCCACCGCCGGCCTGCAGCAGCGGTTCGGCAGCGAGCGGGTGCTGGACACGCCGCTGGATGAAACCACCATCGCCGGCCTGAGCGTCGGCCTGGCCGCGCAGGGCATGAAGCCGGTGGCCGAAGCGCAATTCGACGGCTTCGTGTATCCCATGGTCGATCACCTGATCTGCCACGCCGCACGCCTGCGCAACCGCACCCGCGGCCGCCTGCATTGCCCGATGGTGCTGCGCGTGCCGTGGGGCGGCGGCATCCGCGCGCCGGAACATCACAGCGAAGCCAACGAGGCCATCTTCACCAACGTGCCCGGCTTGCGTGTGGTGCTGCCGTCCTCGCCGCAGCGCGCCTATGGCCTGTTGCTGGCCGCGATCCGCGACCCGGATCCGGTGATTTACATGGAGCCCAAGCGCATCTACCGCCAGTACAAGGAAGTGGTCGCCAACGATGGCGAGGCGCTGCCGCTGGACGTGTGCTTCGTGCTGCGCGACGGCACCGACGTCACCCTGGTCACCTGGGGCGCGCAGGTCAAGGAAGCGCTGGAAGCGGCCGACAAACTCGCCGGCGAAGGCATCAGCGCCGAGGTCATCGACGTGGCCACGCTGCGCCCGCTGGACTTCGACACCATCGCCGAATCGGTGGCCAAGACCGGCCGCTGCGTGATCGTGCAGGAAGCCCCGCGCACCGCCGGCTTCGGTGCGGAGATCGCCGCGCAGCTGGCGGAAAAATCGATGTACGACCTGCTCGCACCGGTCGAACGCGTCACCGGCTACGACACGCATATCCCGCTGTTCCGTCTGGAAATGAAGTACCTGCCGAGCGTGGAGCGCATCGTCACCGCCGCCCGTCGCGCGGTGGCCGCCGGCTGACATGCGCGCCCGTCTGCTCTGCGATTACCGCGCCGCGTACGCCAACCCGATCCGCTTCCGCGCTGGCCAGCAGGTGACCATCGGCGTGCGCGATGAGGAATGGCCGGCCTTCGCCTGGGTCAACACCGGCGACGGCCATGCCGGCTGGGCCCCGGTGGCCTGGCTGCGCCCGCTGGGCGACGGCCAGGCCGAAGCCCTGCGCGACTACGACGCACGCGAACTCGATGCCCACCAGGGCGAGGACGTGCTGCTGCATTACGAACATGGCGGTTGGTGGTGGTCCGAGCGTGCCGATGGCATGCAGGGCTGGCTGCCGGCCGCCGACCTCGAACTCCTCGACGACACCACGCCGCCGCTGCCTGCGGCGCAAGAGAACCTGCCATGAGCGAAGCCAAGAATTTCCACCTGCCCGACCTGGGCGAAGGCCTGCCCGACGCCACCATCGTCGAATGGTTCGTCAAGGAGGGCGACAGCGTCCGCCTGGACGATCCGCTGGTCTCGATGGAGACCGCCAAGGCGGTGGTCGAGGTGCCCTCGCCGTTTTCCGGCACCGTGACCAAGCTCGCCGGTGCCGCCGGCGACATCATCGTCACCGGTGCGATGCTGGCGCAGTTCGCGCTGGACGCCTCGCAGCCGCAGCGCGCCGATGGTCAGGACACCGGCCACTCGCATGGCCCTGCACCCACGCACACGCCCAGCACCGGCGATAGCGCGGCCGGCCCGACCGCGCGCGTGGTCGCCTCCGACAACGGCGGCGAGATTGCCGATGCCGATTCCAGTGGCGAGAGCGAGCGCGACGACGCCGGTACCGTGGTCGGTGCGATGCAGAGCTCCAACGCAGTGCAGAGCGAACAGGCGATCGCCGTGGGCGGCGTGCGCGCGATGCCGGCCGTGCGCGCGCTGGCGCGCAAGCTGCGCGTGGATCTGGCCCAGATCCGCGCAAGCGGCCCGGATGGCACGGTGACGATGGCGGATGTGAAGCAGGCCGCCGCGGCCGGCAGCGCGCCGCTGTCTGCAGCGCGCGCCGGCGCCTCGGTCACCCCGAGCAACGGCAACAACGCGCCGGCAGTCGCCTCGCACGCCGCTGCCGGCACGCAATCGGCAACCAGCGCAGCCGGCAACGCGCAACCACGTGCAGCGCTGTCTGCCAGCGGCAAACCGATGCGCACCCAGTCGCCAGGCGTGGTCGCCAAAGGCCAGCCGGAGCAGCTCAAGGGCGTGCGTCGCAACATGGCGCGCGTCATGGCCGATGCGCACAGCAAGGTGGTGCCGACCACGCTCAACGACGATGCCGACATCCACGCCTGGCAGCCCGGCAACGATGTCACCGTGCGGCTGGTGCGCGGCATCGTGCGGGCGTGCCAGGCGGTGCCGGCGCTCAATGCCTGGTTCGACGGCGAGGCACTCAGCCGCACCCTGCACACGCAGGTGGATATCGGCATTGCAGTGGATACCGAAGAAGGCCTGTTCGTGCCCGCATTGCGCAATGCCGACATGCTCGACGCGCACGGCATTCGCGAAAGCGTCAACCGGCTGCGCCAGCAGGTGGAAAACCGCAGCATCGCCGCCTCCGAACTCAGCGGCTACACCATCTCGCTGTCCAACTTCGGCATGTTCGCCGGCCGCTACGCCACCCCGGTGGTGGTGCCACCATGCGTGGCCATCGTCGCCGCCGGCCGCGCACGCTACCAACTCACTCCGGTGATGGGCGGGGTGGAAACCCACAAGGTGATGCCGCTGTCGCTGACCTTCGACCACCGCGCCGCCACCGGCGGCGAAGCCGCGCGCTTCCTGCGCGCACTGCTGGACGATCTGGCGCTGGCCAACTGAGGCACGGATAGCAGAACGGCCGCGCCCACCGCTTGGTGGGTGCGGCTCGCCTTGTCGCATCCAACCACGCGCGACCGGACCCGCGGTTCGATAAGTTCGCCGCTTGCGGAACCCGTGGCGGCATGGAGACCGCAGTAGAGCCTTTATTGCTTCGGATTCCGTGTCTTGCGAGCTTGAATATTGCGGACAGATCACTCGTAGAGCGGCTGACCTGCGGCCTGGCTGCAGGGTCCTTGCCCGCCCACCCTCGCAGGACACGCCGCAAGTACGTCCTTGTAGGCTCTTACGCGGCATCCATGCCGCATAAGGTCCCGCGACGGTGGGCGGGCAAGGACCAGTCGAGCTGGTCGGTGTGCGCGGTTACAAGCAGCGCATGAGATGGGTTGTTTCTATAGCAAGGCCAATCGGTTATCCAAGACGAGCCAAGCAACAAGCAGGCTTTCATTGAAGCAACCTAGTAACTTTCTGGTGCGGTGCCCTCGCCGGTTGCGGGACCCTCGGCGGCATGGATGCCGCCGAGGAGCCTCCACGGACGGATTCACGGCGTGTCCCGCAAGCGGTGAGGGCACCGCGCACTCGACGGACCAGTCTTTTGATTCAAACATCTGATCGCCCCTAAGAATCTATGGGTCGAAGTCTTGACTGCGTTACGCATTGTGCCGCGATGGACTTGGACGATATGGAGAGATGCGCTGCCGAGCGGCGGCGCTGCGCTCTGGTTGCGGCGCCCTGCCCGCCCATCGATGCATTGCCCAGCGGCAACCCCGCATGACGTCCCACCGACCATTGCAGCGCAAATGCCTGGATAATCGGCCCATGTCATTTGCCCATCTCTCGCTGTCGCCACAGCTGCAGCCATTCTTCGACACTGCACTGGCACGCGCCGGTCACCACACACCCACGCCAATCCAGCAGCAGGCCATTGCGCCGATGCTGCAGGGGCGCGACCTGATCGCGATGGCGCAGACCGGCTCGGGCAAGACGCTGGCCTATGCGCTGCCGCTGCTGCAGCAACGTTGCCTGGCGCCCGACACCGCGCCGCGCGTGCTCGGTGCGCTGGTGCTGGTGCCCACGCGCGAACTCGCTGCGCAGGTGGAAGACACCTTGCGCCAACTGGCCGCGCATCTGCCGCGGCGGCTCAAGATCGTGGCGGCCACCGGCGGCAGTTCGATCAATCCGCAGCTACTCGCCCTGCGTGGTGGTGCCGATATCGTGGTCGCCACGCCCGGGCGGCTGCTGGATCTGGTCGACCACAACGCGCTGCGCCTGAGCGAGGTCGCCACACTCGTGCTGGATGAAGCCGACCGTCTGCTCGAGCTGGGCTTCGGCGCCGAGCTCGATCGCATCCTGGCCTTGCTGCCGACGCAGCGCCAGAGCGTGCTGTTTTCGGCCACGTTTCCGCCCGGCATCGCCTCGCTGGCCAAGCGCCGCCTGCGCGACCCGCTGCGCATCACCGTTGCCGCCACCCCGGAGGCTGCGCCTGCGATCGAACAACGCGCGATCGCCGTCGATGCCGGCCAGCGCACGCAACTGCTGCGCCACCTGCTGCAGGAGCATGGTTGGTCGCATGTGCTGGTGTTCGTCGCCAGCCGGCACACCGCCGAAAAAATCGCCGAAAAACTCGGCAAGACCGGCATCAACGCGCAGCCGCTGCACGGCGAACTGAGCCAGGGCCGCCGCGAGCGTACGTTGCACGCCTTCAAACAGCGCGAGCTGCAGGTGCTGGTAGCCACCGACCTGGCCGGACGCGGCATCGATATCGATGCGCTGCCGGCCGTGATCAATTACGACCTGCCGCGTTCAACAGTGGATTACACCCACCGCATCGGCCGCACCGCACGCGCCGGCGCCAGCGGCCTTGCGATCAGCTTCGTCACGGCAGAGAGCCAGCCGCAATGGCGTTTGATCGAAAAACGCCAGGGCCTGCGCGTACCGACCAGCGTGGTCGCCGGGTTCGAGCCGAGCCCGGCGACCGCGGCGCCTGCAACACAGATGCCGAACAACGGCACGCGCGCTGCGGACGACAACGGCGGCATCAAGGGCAGGCGGCCGAGCAAGAAGGACAAGCAACGCGCCGCAGCGGCGACACAGGCAGGCAAGCCCGACTGAAGGCGGTGCGTGACACCTGACGCGCTGTCGTCACGCCGAGGCGGACACCACGCGAAGACTCAGTCCTGCTCGAAATCCAGTTCGCCGCCCGCGGCGCTGTCGCCATCGGCACGCGGAGTCCGCTTGCCGGGCTTGCGCAGGATTTCCACGAAGAACTGCCCGCCACCTTCGCTGGTGAGCGCATTGATCGAGCGGATCAGCTCGGCCGGCGGCAGCGGCGCAGCACTGGCCTCGTCCACCCCGAAGCGCATGTCGAAATCCCAATTATCCGCTCCTTCCGGCAAGTCCTTGCGACGCTCGCGGCGGATGTACTTGCGGATATCGTGCTTGCTGGATTCCAGCAGACGGTCGCGGTTCTTGCCTTCGAGGTTGAGCTGGTAGGTCTTGCGCATGGCGACATCGGTTGGGAGCTGGCCGCCTATTGTGAGGCCACACGGGCATTCTGGGTGAATGGCCGGGGATTCGGTGGCCGGCGGCATGGGCGCAAGCGTTTGCCTGCCTCGGCGTGGAGAACGCAACGCGCGCCCTGCGCCAGCATAGATACACGCCGCCGCTACGGCGCGACGGGCGGCCCGTCGATGCAGGCTGGCACAGGCGGGCAGGCCGCCGCCGCCTCATGCACGACGATGGCGTGTCGCACACCTCGGCCTGCCACCTGGCTGCCGATGTCAATGTGAAAGGCGTGCTCAACGTGGCCGCAGCGGTGCTGCCGCAGATGATCAAGCAACAGTCCGGCCACGTCTTCAATACTTCCTCGATCGCCGGGCGCAAGGTGTTTGGCCAGGGATTTGCGGTGTCCTCGGCAAGCAAGTTTGCAGTGACCGCATTCACCGAAGGCCTGCGGATGGAAGTCGGCAAGAAGCACAACATCCGCGTCAACCGGGCATCGTCGCAACCGAGCTTCCGGCACAGACCACCGGCGCGGAATATCAGGCCATGATGCCCGGTTATGCCGGCACGGTTCGCATGCTGGACCCGATGGATAGTGCCGACACTATCCTGTTCGCGGCGCACGCACCGTCCAACGTCAACATCGCCGAAGTCTTCGTGCTTCCGACCGACCAGGTCTGAGTCTCCGCCTCACCAGGCAAACCGCAAGGCACGGACGCGCTGTCGTCTGTGCCCTGCGCGGCGCCACGGTTCCCGCACGCCGGCCTGCCGGCCGGCTGCCAGTTCCTCGCAGGCCGCGGCGGCGGCCCACGCGGGTGAACGACCTCGCGCCGCCGCCTTCGATAATGGCGGCTTGGCCGCCCTGGCCGGGCGGCATCAAACGTGCTGCGTCGCTGCCCGGGTGCTACCGGAATCGGGCCGGATCTTGAACCAGATCGAATACATCGCCGGCAGGAACACCAGCGTCAGGATCGTGCCGGCCAGGGTGCCGCCGATCAGCGTATAGGCCAGCGTGCCCCAGAACACCGAATGCGTGAGCGGGATGAACGCCAGGATCGCCGCCAGCGCGGTCAGGATCACAGGGCGCGCACGCTGCACGGTGGCTTCCACCAGCGCATGGAACGGGTCCAGCCCTTCGGCCTCGTTGTGATGGATCTGCCCGATCAGGATCAGCGTGTTGCGCATCAAAATGCCCGACAACGCGATCAGGCCCACCAGCGCATTGATGCCGAACGGTTGCTGGAACAGGATCAGGGTCGGCACCACGCCGATCAGGCCGAGCGGGCTGGTCAGAAACACCATCACCATCGCCGAGATCGAACGCACCTGCAGGATGATGATCAGCAAGGTGGCCGCCAGCATGATCGGGAACAGCGGCAGCATCGCGGTGGTTGCCTTGCCGGATTCCTCGATCGAACCGGCCTCCTTGATCTGGTAACCGCTGGGCAATGTGTCGATGATCGGCTGCAGCTGCCTGGTGATCGCCGCCGAGACATCCGGCGGCTGCAGTTGGTCGTCGACATCTCCGCCCACGGTGATCGTCGGCACCCGATCACGGCGGCGCATGATCGGCTCTTCCATCCGCACATCCACCTTGCCCACCTGCGACAGCGGCACGCGCTGGCCGTTGGCACCGGCCAGGGTGAAGTCGGCGATGCGTGCCGGATCGAAGCGCGTATCGCCAGCCGAGCGCGCCATCACCTGCACGCTGCGGATATCCTCGCGCACCAACGTGACCGGCACGCCGCTGAGCAGGAACTGCAGTTGCTGCGCCACCGCGGTCGAGGTCAGCCCCAACGCCTGCAGGCGGTCCTGGTCTAGGGTGAAATGCAACGTGGGCGTGCGCGTGCCCCAGTCGGTGTTGACGGTGCGCAGCATCGGGCTGTCCTGCATGACCTGCCTGACCTGCGCGGCGATGCCACGCACCACCTGCGGGTCGGCGCCGCTGACCCGGTAGGCCACCGGAAACTGCGAGTACGGGCCGAAGGTGAGTTGGGTCACGCGCACGCGTGCTTCGGGGGCCAAGCCTTCGGCAACGGCCTTGCGCATGCGCAGCTTCAATGCGTCGCGCTTGTGCTGGTTGTCGGTGCGCACCACGATCTTGGCGAACGACGGATCCGGCAACTCCGGGCCCATCGCCAGGAAGAAACGCGGCGCGCCCTGGCCGATATACGCGGTGACAATCTTCGCTTCGTCCTGTTTGGCCAGCCAGGCTTCCAGCTTGGCCGTGGCCGCGCTGGTCTGGGTGATCGAGCTGCCGTACGGCAGTTGCACTTCGACCAGCACTTCAGGGCGATCGGAGATCGGGAAGAACTGCTTCTTGACGATGCCCATGCCCAGGATCGCAAGCACGAACAGGCCCACCACCGAGCCGGCCACCAACCACTTGCGCGCGATGACGCGTGCCAGCGCATTGCGGAAGCGGTTGTAGCGCGGCGTGTCGTACAGCGCGGCGTGGCCGCCTTCGATCTTCTTCAGATCCGGCAGCATCTTGACGCCCAGATAAGGCGTGAACACCACTGCCACCACCCACGACACAATCAGCGCGATCCCCACGATCCAGAACATGTTGCTGGTGTATTCGCCGGCAGTGGAGGCGGCAAAGCCGTTCGGCATGAAGCCGACCGCGGTCACCAGCGTGCCGGACAGCATCGGCGCGGCGGTATGGCTCCACGCATAGGCCGATGCGGCGACGCGGCTATAGCCTTCCTCCATCTTCACCACCATCATCTCGATCGCGATGATGGCGTCGTCCACCAGCAATCCCAGCGCCAGGATCAACGACCCCAGCGTGATGCGGTCGAAGTTCTTGCCGGTGGCCAGCATCACCACGAACACCGCCGCCAGCGTCAGCGGCACCGCGGCCGCCACCACGATACCCACGCGCCAGCCCATGCTGACGAAGCACACCAGCATCACCACCAGCAGTGCGACGAAGAACTTGGTCATGAACTCGCCCACCGACGCGTCGATGTTGACCGCCTGATCGGTGACCTTGCTCAGGGTCATGCCCAGCGGCAGCTCGGCATTGATTGCGCCCACTTCGCTGTCCAGCGACTTGCCCAGATCCAGCCCGTTCCAGCCATCGCGCATGATGATGCCCAGCAGCAACGCCGGCTCGCCGCCACTGCGGATCATGAAGGTGGACGGATCTTCGTAGCCGCGTTTGACCGTGGCGATATCCGACAGTTTCAGGGTGCGGCCCTGCACCACCAGCGGGGTGTCGCGGATCTTCTGCAGGCTGTCGAGCGCACCGTCCAGGCGAATGAACACCTGCGGCCCGCGCGTCTCCACCGAACCTGCCGCATTCAAGGTGTTCTGCGCATTGAGCGCGGCAAACACCTCCTGCGGATCCACGCCCAGCGTGGCCAGGCGCTCGTGCGAGAACTCGACAAAGATGCGCTCGGGCTGTTCTCCGATGATGTTGACCTTCTTGACGCCCGGCACGTGCAACAGGCGCTGGCGCAGGCTTTCCGCATCGCGCGCAAGCAAACGTTGCGGCTCGCCCTTGGCCTTGAGCGCGAACAGCGCGAAGGTGACGTCGGCATATTCGTCGTTGACCATCGGCCCGATCACGCCGGCCGGCAGGTTGCCGACTTCGTCGCCCACCTTCTTGCGCGCCTGATAGAACTGCTCCTGCACCTGGCTGGGTGGTGTGCTGTCCAGCAAGGTCAAGGTCGTGAACGCAAGCCCGGGGCGCGTATAGGTTTCGCTGCGGTCGTACCAGCGCAGCTCCTGCAGGCGCTTTTCGAGTTTCTCGGCGACCTGGTCCTGCATTTCCTGCGGCGTGGCGCCGGGCCAGGCGGTCACGATGGTCATGACCTTGACGGTGAAGGCCGGGTCTTCGGCCCGGCCAAGCTTGAGGAAGGCGACCAGGCCGGCCAGCGAAATCAGGACGATCAGGAACAGCGTGATCGAGCGCTCGCGCACCGCCAGCGCGGAAAGATTGAACCGGCCTTCGCTCACGGCTGCGCTCCTGCCGCGGCCGCGGCCTTGGCGCCGGTCGTGGCGCCGGCGGCAGGCGCAATCGTGTTGACCACCCGCACCTGCTCGCCGTCGCGCAACAGGTGCGCACCCAGTGCCACGATGCGCTCACCGCGCGCCAGCTTGCCGGCAACCGTGGCATGGTCGTCGTCCAGGCCCAGCACCGTCACCGGCCGCCAGCGCACCTTGGCCGGATTGCCGGCAATCACCCACACGCCCGGCCCCTTGCCGGCATCGAACAGCGCGGCCAGCGGCACCTGCAGCCCGGCCTGCGGGCCGGCGGCCGTGCCATCGGCGATGCGCAGGCTGACGGTGGTGCCCAGCGGCGCATCGCCCAGTGCGCCATCGAGCACGTAACGTGCCTCGAAGGTGCGGGTCAGCCGGTCGGCGCTTTCGGACAGCTGGCGCAAGGTCGCCGGCACGGTGACAGCGGCATTGCCGAACAAGGTGGCCTGCGCCACCGAGCCGACCTGCGGGCGCAGGGTTTCCGGCAACTGGATCACCGCCTCGCGGCGGCCGGCATGCGCCAGCCGCACCACCGGCTGCCCGGCCGCGACGACCTGGCCCGGTTCGACCAGCGTCTCCATCACCACGCCATCGGCGTCGGCCAGCAGGTCGGTGTAGCGGTTGGCGTTGCGGGCTACTTCGGCCTGCGCTTGGGCGGCGCTCAGCTGCGCCCTGGCGGCGTCGGCGGCGGCCTTGATCTGGTCGTAGGCCGAAGCCGAGATGGCGCCGGTGCCACGCAGATCGCGGTAGCGCGCTTCATCCTCACCCGCCTGCTGGGCGCGCGCCTGCGCGGCCGCCACCGCGTCCTGCTGCGCCCGCGCGGCGAGCTTGAGGTCGACCGGGTCGATCCGCAGCAGCGGCTGGCCACGTTTCACGCGCTGGCCGGCATCGACCAGACGCTCCTGCACCTTACCGGCGACCCGGAACCCCAGGTCGCTCTGTACACGGGCCGCGACCGTGCCGGAGAAGCTGCGCGCCGCTGCACCAGCTTCTTCGACGATGGCCACCCGCACCAGCGGAGCCGCGGTACGCGGGTCGGAGGGGGGCGCCTTGCCGCAGGCAATCAATGCCAGCGGCAGCACACAGAAAGCGGCAGAGGTAACGAGGCGCCGATGCATGGCAAATCCAGGAGCGAGCTGATGAAGGCTCGCATCCTGAGACTTGTGACTAAATCAGTCAATAGTCACAAACGAATTTAGGGCGATAGGCTGCGCAGCACCAGGCTCGACAACAGCACCGGCACCTCGTCGGCCTGCTCCAGGCTGTGCTGCAGCAGCAGCGGGTTCATGTAGGGGCGCAGCACCATGTAAATCGCCTGCGTGGCCTCGTCCAGTGGCGTCTTGCGCTCGAAATCACCACTTTGCCGGCCTTGCTGCAGCACATCCTGCAGCAGCGTCTGGATGCGCACTTCATAGGCGCGGACCGATTGCCAGCGCTCGGTGGCCGCCGAGGTGGCGATCTCGTACAGCTTGCGATCCTGGAAGAACAGCCGGAGGCTCGCCTCGATCATCACCTTGAAAAGCCTGCGTAATTTTTCCGGCGGCTGCTCCGCCTCGTCGACCGCGGCACGCACCTCGGTCTCGATTTCGCGCAGGCAGTTGCTGCAGATCATCTCGCCGATGGCCTGCTTGGATTCGAAGAACTTGTAGATATAGGCCTTGGAGAACCCGATCGCCTTGGCCAGGTCCGAAACCGCGGTCTTCTCGTAGCCGTAGCGGCTGAAATGCTCGGTGGCCGCAATCACGATCTGATCGCGCACGTCATGGTCGGCCGGGCCGCGGCCCGAAACCGGATAGCTGGATGTCTTGCTCATGCCGCCAGCTTAGCGCCCCAGCGCCCCACATACAAAAGTGACCATTTCGTATTATAGTCACACCTTATCCCTGCCCGCCCGGTCTGCCATGTCCCCGTTCCGTCCTGTTGCCCTGCTTGTCGTTGCCAGCCTTGCCACGGGCTGCGCAGTCGGTCCGACCTACACCCGCCCCGCAGCGCCCCTGCCAGACCGTTATGCAGGCCAAGCGGCAGTCGAAGTGCGCCCGGCAGCGCGACCGGCCGAGCTTTCGACCTGGTGGACCGGCTTCGACGACGCCGACCTGAGCCGCTACGTCGCCCAAGCGCTGGCGCAGAACCTGGACCTGGCCCAGGCCACCGCGCGCGTCACCCAGGCCCGCGCCGGCCTGACCGCCGCCACTGCTGCGCTGCTGCCTTCAGGCAACATCAGCGGCAACGCGACCCGCGCCTACCAGTCATTGGAAACGCCGCTCGGCCAGGTGCTCAACAGCACGCCCAACTTCGACCGCTACGCCAGCAGCTACGAAGCCAACCTGGGCGCGAGCTGGGAGCTGGATCTGTTCGGCGGCCTGCGTCGCGGGCGCCAGGCCGCACTGGCCGACTACCAGGCCAGCGAAGCCGGCGCCGCCGCCACCCGCCTGGCGGTGGCGGCGCAGACCGCCGATATCTACATCAGCATCCGCGGCCTGCAGGCACGGCTGGAGGTGGCGCAGCGCCAGGTCGCCACCCAGCAGGGCCTGCTGTCGATGGTGACGCTGTTGCATGGCAAGGGGCTCGCGCCGGAGTTGCAACTGCACCAGGCGCAAGGCGCGCTGGCACAGGCGCAGGCCTCGGTGCCCGGCATCGAAAGCGCCCTGGTCGCGGCGATGAACGCCCTGGACGTGATGCTGGGTGTGCCGCCTGGCACGCACCGCGCGGAACTGGCCGCCACCAAACCGATTCCGCTTGCGCCGCGGATCGCCGAGACGGGCACGCCCGGCGACCTGCTGCGGCGCCGCCCCGATCTGATCGCGGCCGAGCGCAGGCTGGCAGCGTCGAACGCGCGCATCGGCGTGGCGATGGCCGAGTACTACCCCAAATTCTCGCTCAGTGGACTGCTCGGCAGCGCCACCGCGATCTCCGGCGCCAACCTGTTCACCGGCGATGCCAGCCAGTCCGCCGGCGTGCTGGGCCTGCGCTGGCGGCTGTTCGACTTCGGCCGCATCAATGCGCAGATCGCCCAGGCCAAGGGCCAGGAAGCCGAGCAGCTGGCGGCGTATCGCCTGGCGGTCCTGCGCGCCACCGAGGACGTCGAAAATGCATTCACCGCACTGGTCAAACGCGAACAACAAGCCAGCGTGCTCGCGCAAGGCGTGGACGCACTGGGCAAGGCGCGCACCGCGTCGGCGCTGGCCTACGAAAAGGGCGTGGTCAGCCTGATCGAAGTGTTGAATGCCGACGAGCAGCTGCTTCGCGCGTCCGATGCGCAGGTGCAGGCGCGCACGGATGCCGCGCGCAGTGCGGTGGCCACCTTCAGGGCGCTGGGTGGCGGCTGGCAATCCAGCACCGCCGACGCAGTTGCGCTGCAGCAGTCGTCACCGCGCTGACGCAAGCACGGACAAGGTCGCTAACGGGCAACCGCAAACTGCGGCGCTTGCCTCATATCGGTGGGCGTCGTCTGTGCGCCAAGCGGGTCCTGCATCCTTGGCGGAAGAAAACTCGCTGTCCTCTCCGCGACCCGGGTGCAGATAACGACTGCGCGTCGCCGTGCACGCGATGGCTGCTGCAGCCCGCGCAGTCGTCATGTGGTCAACCGGCGTGGAAACGGATGCCTTGATTGATCGTGCATTGATACGCCAGCACTGGCCCGCGTTGCTGCAGACCCGGCAGGTCGTACATGTAGGTGGTGAAACGCACGCTGCCATCCGGGCGCAGCTGGTAGCGCATGAACTGCTGAATCGGCTTGCCGTCGTTGGCCACGGTGAAGTGCGAACCAGAGAACGCGGCAGTGCCGTCCTCGGTGATGCGGTACGCATCGATATGGCGGCCGCCACGGGTCTGGGTGACCGGCGTGCCTTGTTCGGGTGTGCAGCGGCCAAGATCGGTGGTCAGGCTGACGTCGTAACCGGATTCCAGGGCTGCGAGCACTTCCGCACGGGTATTGAGCGATTCGCTGGCCCAGGCGGGCAGCGCGCAGGCGCACAGCGTGGCGAGCAGGGCAGCGGGAGCAAGACGGGGCATGGCGAACTCCAGGATGAGGGAAGGAAGCGACCTGGACTGTAATCAGCCCAGGGCCGTCAACATGACCCAGTCCTGTCTGCAACGGCGCACTGCGCTACGCATCACGCGGCATGATTGCGCTGTTTGGCGATGTCCGCGCGAGATTGCGCCGTGCGGGCTATGCCTGCGCGCGCAGAGGCCGTTTGTTGCGTGATCGGGCGCTTCTATCGCCAGAAAAAGACGAAGGAATGTCGGTCGACGACAGACGACAGACGACAGACGACAGACGACACGAGCATTACGCAAACGTCTGATGCACACACAAAAAAATGCTGCTACTGGCGAGCGTCGACCGGAAGCAACTTTTTCAAAGCGGCATCATCCAACCCCACGGGGCTGCGCGCCTACCCTCATCCGGCGCTGGCGCGCCACCTTCTCCCGATGGGAGAAGGGTTCAAGATGCAGGGTGATGAGGCACTCTCTCGATGAGAGAAGGCCCAAACTCGCACTCGTCACAGCTTCAACTTCATACAACCATCAAAAAGCTGCAATGCAAATCCACCCAGCTACAAGCGCGCATTGACCTCGCGCCGCACCTGTTCCGGCTCCGGCTGTAACGCCGGCATCGCGCCCAGCAACAGACGGTCTGCCAGGGCACGTGTGGCCACACGCAACTCCGGCACGGCGGTGATTTCCCAATAGCGTCCGCGTAGCAGCGGGCCCACGCAATACAGCCCCGGCACGATCTGTCCGGCACCATCGCGCACGCGCAGTTGCGCATCGGTGTCCACGCCCAGGCCCAGCGGATCGGCACGCAACAGCCCAGCCTCGCGCATGCCGGCGATCAACGGGTCGCTGGTGCGGTCGATATCGGTGTCCAACCCTGTGGCGCGGATCACCGCATCGTAATGATCGGTCTGCGCGTCGGCCGATCCACGCGGGCGAATCACCGCTTCCACGCCATCGGGCACCCAACGCGCACGCAGCAGGCGCGCTGCGACGATCTGCAGTTGCCCCGATTGCTGCAATTGCGCCAGCTGTTCCGCTGCGCCCGGCGCAACGCGGTGCCGCGCCACCTCCCAATACGGGCGCAGATGGCGCAGGAAACGCGCACGCTGCGGCAACTCCAGCCGCTGCCACAGCGGTTGCAGATGCGGGCGCAAGGCATCCACCACGCGTCGCCAGTCGTCGACCACTGCACTCAATTGCCGTACGCCGCGCAGCAGGCCACGCAGGTCGGCATCCTTGAGTGCGCGCTGCAGATGCGGCGGCAATTCCAGCGCTGCACCCGGCTGGCGCAGATGCGCCTGCGGCGCAAGGCCGCGTCGCGAGATCGCCAGCAGGCGGCCACGATGCCCGCGCGTGTGCAGGGTCAATGCCACATCCACCATGGTCAGCCCGGTGCCGACGATCAGCACATCGTCGTCCGGCGACAGGCGCGCCAGGGCATCGCCCTGCCACGGCCAGCCGATGTAGCGCGGATGCACGCTCAGGCGCGGGCCGATCCCGGCCAACGCCTGCGGCTGCAGTGCGCCCACCGCCAGCACCACCCGATCGCTGTGGAAGGCATCGCCATTGGCCAGGAACACGCGAAAGCCCTTGCGCGCACGCTCCACCGCCACCGCTTCCTGCGACAGCCGCACGATCGACGCCTGCGCGCCACTGACCGCGGTATCCAGCTCGCTGCGCAGATAATCGCCATAGGCAAGGCGCGGCAGGAATTCCAGTCGCCCGCTGTCGCCCAGATGCAGGGTATCGGCGAAGGCGCCTGGCGCCTGCGCATCGATGCCCAGGTCCTTGGCACGCACGTTGAGCAGGTGCTCCGGCCGGGCGGCACCATAGGCGATGCCGCTGCCGAAGGTCTCGGTCACGCCGACCAGGGTGATACGCACCTGCGCATCGGCCGTCTGCGCCAGCGCACGGACCAGCGCGGTGCCGCAGAAGCCGGCACCGATGACGGTGATATGGGTTTCCATGTGCAACTCCCACTGAATGACCCGCACGTTGTGCCCGCAGCGCGGCGCAAACGTGTAAACAAATGGTTAGCGGCGAGCAATCGAAAACGCATGAGCTGATCATGCTTGGTGATGAGGCTTGCGTTGCAAGCTGCGTGCGCACGGTATTGCACAAAGATGACAGCGCACGCGGCCGCAGCCAGGTGTCGGTGCATGGCCCCCAACCTGGCTCGCAGCGCAGCGCTGCGCACCGCGATTTGGGGTGGCTGACAACACGTAGCGAGCAATCGCTCGGGGCGTGTGGACGGCGCGCTCAAAACCTGAGGGTACGTGTAGCACATGGCAATTCCGAGCACCGCCGCACGCCTGAGGATGAGCGCAGTAGATCGCATGCCCCGTTACGCGCGGTGGCCGGCGCGTCGTTGGCAGAAGCGGTGGAAGTTGTGGAACGGAGAGCAGACATTGCGATGCTGCGTTCAACACTGCAACGGCGCCGAGCACCGCGTCATGACCGGGCTGCTCGATAATGTCGGTTTCCGATCGAGTGTCCGCCATGTCCATTTCCGCAGCACCCACGCAAATCTCGCCGCGCAATCAACGCGTGCTGATCGCCGGCGGCAGCCGTGGCATCGGCCTGGCGATTGCCGAAGCGTTCGTCCGCAACGGCGCGCAGGTCTCGCTGTGCGCACGCAATGCCGATGGCCTGGCACAGGCCGCCCACGCGTTGGCGCCTCATGGAGCCCCGGTACACACCTTCGCCTGCGACCTGTCGGACGCTGCGCAAATCGAGGCCTATGTGCAGGCCGCAGCGCAGGCACTGAATGGTCTGGACGTGGTGATCAACAACGCCTCCGGCTATGGACATGGCAACGACGATTCGAGCTGGCAAGCCGGCCTGGACGTGGATCTGATGGCCGCAGTGCGCTGCAATCGCGCCGCGCTACCGCACCTGCGCAACAGCGACGCGGCAGTGATCCTCAATATCAGCTCGATCAATGCGCAACGCCCCACACCACGTGCGATCGCCTATTCCACCGCCAAGGCGGCGCTCAATTACTACACCACCACGCTGGCCGCCGAGCTCGCCCGCGAGCGCATCCGCGTCAACGCGATCGCTCCAGGCTCTATCGAGTTTCCGGACGGGCTATGGGCCCGCCGCCGCGATGAAGAACCGGAGCTGTATGCCCGCATCCGCGACAGCATCCCGTTCGGCGGATTCGGTCAAGTGCAGCACATCGCCGATGCGGCGTTGTTTCTTGCATCGCCGCAGGCGCGCTGGATCACCGGACAGGTACTGGCGGTGGATGGCGGGCAGTCGTTGGGGGTGTGAGCGGGGATTTGTGCTGGCGAACACGCCGATCCGCTGTCGGCCAACCGGTAGGAGCGTGCCTGCGCGCGACGAAGCTCTATCGGTAACGCCCCGTCGCGCGCAGGCACGCTCCTACGAACAGCCGGCGACCGGTTCCTTTATCCGCGACACCTTCGCGACGACGGGCGGGTGCTGATGGATGATGGATGATGGACAGTCGTTGGGAGTGTGAGCGGGGATTTGTGCTGGCGGAGATGCCAGTCTGCTGCGCGTGAACCTGTAGGAGCGTGCCTGCGCGCGATGAAGCTACTGGTAATGCCCCGTCGCGCGCAGGCACGCTCCTACAATACGGCGGCGCCTCACCTCTATCCGGCTGCCTCGCGACGAGGCGATGAGGCGGCGTTAGCCAACCAACTCCGCCGCCTCGACGCTGTGCTCGCCACGCGCCGGTGCCAGCGCGGCGCTCACCATGGCGGCGGCGATGCGTTCGGCCGGGTTGATGCGGAAGCGGCGTGGTAGCAGTGGGCCGAGCGCGCCCAGCACGAGGCTGCCGATGTGTTCGCCGGTGCGCCGCTGCTCGCGTTCGCCGCCGATCAGGCCCGGGCGCACGAAGGTGAGCGAGGGGAAGCCGACCGCGCGCAGGTCGCGTTCCAGTTCGCCCTTGACGCGGTTGTAGAAGATGCGCGAGTGCGCATCGGCACCGGCCGCCGAATTCAGCACGAACACCGAGGTGCCCTGCGCGCAGACGGCGCGTGCCAGCGCCATCGGGTAGTCGTGATCGATGCGGTAGAACGCCTCGCGCGAGCCGGCCTGTTTCATCGTGCTGCCCAGGGCGCAGATGGCCGCTTCCATGCGCGGCGCGGTCCAGTGGTCCAGGCGCTCGAAATCGATCACATGGTTGCGCAGCTTGGGATGGATCTGCGACAACGGCCGGCGCGTGATCGCCACCACGCCGGTACAGCGCGCGTCGGCCAGCAGCTGTTGCAAAACATGTCCGCCGACCAGACCGGTGGCCCCTGCCAGCAGCACGTCCATCAGACCGCCCCTGCCATCAGCGTGCGCCCTCGGAGACGATGCGTGCGCTGCTGGCGATGCGATCGCGCTCCACCGCCAGCAAGGTCAGCGAGTGCGCCGGCGCCTTCCATTCGCTGCCGCCGGCCACCACGCGGCCGCCATGGCGTGCGGTGTCGACCAGTACGCGCCAATGTTCGTCGTGCATCGCCGGCAGCGTGAACGACACGCTGGTGGAGGCGGCATTGATCAGCATTAGCAAGGTCACGTTGGCGGCGATCTCGCGCAGACCGGTGGTCGGTGAGCGGCCATCCAGGCGCAGCATCAGCGCGCGTGCTTCCGGGTCGTGCCAGCCGGCTTCGTCCATCTCGTGACCGTCCGGTGCCAGCCAGGTGAGATCCTTCAGGCCCAGCGCTTCGTCGAACTTGCCATCGAAGAAACGGGCGCGATGCAGCAGCGGATAACGCTGGCGGATACGGATCAACCGCCGCACGAATGCAGCCTGATCGGCGGCGGCGGCCTTGGTGGCGGCAGTCCAGTCGATCCAGGTCAGTTCGTTGTCCTGGCAATACGCGTTGTTGTTGCCGTTCTGGCTGTGGCCGAACTCGTCACCGGCCAGCAGCATCGGCGTGCCCTGCGACAGCAACAACGTGGCCAGCAGGTTGCGCATCTGTTGGCGGCGCAGCTGCTTGATGGCCGGGTCGTTGGTGTCGCCTTCGACGCCGTAATTGGCCGAGATGTTGTGGTCGCTGCCGTCCCTGCCCTCTTCGCCGTTGGCGAAGTTGTGCTTGCCTTCGTAGCTGACCAGATCGCGCAGGGTGAAGCCGTCATGCGCGGTGACGAAGTTGACCGACGCAGTGGGGCGGCGGCCGCTATGGTTGAACAGGTCGGCCGAGCCGGTCAGGCGCGTGGCCAGTTCGGCCAGCTGACCACCGTCGCCACGCCAGAACGCGCGCACGTTGTCGCGGAACTTGTCGTTCCATTCCACCCAGCCCGGCGGGAAATTGCCGACCTGGTAACCGCCCGGGCCGATATCCCACGGCTCGGCGATCAGCTTGGTCTGGCTCAGTACCGGGTCCTGGCGCACCGCATCGAGAAAGCTGCCCGACGGATCGAAGCCATAGCGCTCGCGGCCGAGGATGCTGGCCAGGTCGAAGCGGAAGCCGTCGACATGCATTTCCTGCACCCAGTAGCGCAGCGAGTCCATCACCATGCGCAACGCGCCGACGTTGGTCAGGTCGAAGGTGTTGCCGGTGCCGGTGTCGTTGATGTAGAAGCGGCGATCGTCGGCCAGGCGGTAGTAGCTGGCATTGTCGATGCCCTTGAACGACAGCGTCGGCCCCAGCTCGTTGCCTTCGGCGGTGTGGTTGTAGACCACGTCCAGCAGCACTTCCAGCCCGGCGTGATGCAGGCGCGCCACCATCTGCTTGAACTCGGCCACGGTGCGCGTGGACATGTAGCGCGCCTGCGGCGCGAAGAACCCCAGCGTGTTGTAGCCCCAGTAATTGCGCAGGCCTTTTTCCAGCAGGTATTGGTCGTCGACGAAGGCGTGAACCGGGAGCAGCTCCACCGCGGTGACGCCGAGCGAGCTGATGTGGTCGATCAGCTCGTCGGTCTTCAGGGCCGAGAAGGTGCCGCGATTTTCCGGCGGCACTGCCGGATGCAGCATGCTCAGCCCGCGCACGTGCGCTTCGTAGATCACCGTACGGTTCCACGGCGTTTGCGGCGGGCGGTCCTGGCCCCAGGTGAAGGCCGGGTCGATCACTGCGGATTTGGGCATGAACGCGGCGCTGTCGCGACGGTCGAAGCTCAGATCCTTGTCGCGGTGGCCGATGGTGTAGCCGAACAGATGCGGCGCCCATTTGAGCTCGCCGACGATCTGCTTGGCATACGGGTCCAGCAGCAGCTTGTTGTGGTTGAAGCGATGCCCGGCCTCGGGCGCATAAGGTCCATGCACGCGGTAGCCGTACAGCTGGCCGGGGCGTGCGTCGGGCAAATAGCCGTGCCAGACCTCGTCGGTGTATTCGGGCAGCGCCAGGCGCTCCTGCTCGCGGCCACGCTCGTCGAACAGGCACAGTTCCACCCGGGTGGCGTTGCGCGAGTACAGCGCGAAATTGACCCCCAGGCCATCCCAGGTGGCGCCGAGCGGGTTGGGACGGCCTTCGCGAATGCGCGAGCGCTGAGTGAACTTGCGGGTGGCCATCGGTAACTCCTGAGAACGGTGAACTCAAAACGCTGAGCGAATGCGGGCGCCTGCGTGCCTGGGCACGCTCACCCTGGCACGGCACAGCCTGCAGGGTGAACCATGCAAGGTGACAGAGGCACCGTTACTGGCGTGCAGTTACCGGCGGGCCGGCCTGTTCGGCGGCGCGCTCTTCGGCATCCACCAGCCGTTCGGCCATGGCCCAATGCCGATCTGCGTGGCCGTCCGGGCGGCCTTCGGCCTCCCAGATCTCCTGTGCCAACTGGCGAAGCCGCGCTTGCCGTTCCATGTCGTTCATTGCTTACGTTCTCTTAGGGGGTCAACAACACTGCCACTGGCGCACGTGCAAACAGCGTGGATATCGCCACGCGGCCGCCTTGCGGCTGCAGTGTGCTGCCATCGAGCACATTACGATACGTGGCGGGCGGCAATGCCAACGACGCCTGACCCCAGTTGGCCGGCGGCACCAGCAGCGGCAGGTCGCCATCGCCCTGGTTGCCGGCACCCAGCCGCGTCACTGCCACCACCAGCGACTGGCCGCGGTACTGGCGGCGGAACGCCAGCACCTGCGCATCGCCGCTGACCGCCACGGTCAAGGGCTGATAATCGCCCTTCGCAAACAGCGACGGATGATCGGCACGCAGCTGCAACAGCAGTGCGGTGAGACGTGCCTTGACCGCGCCATCGCGCCAGCTGCGCAGCAGCGTGTTCCAGTCGCGCGCCTGCGCCAGCCACTGCTGGCGCTGCGCGTAGTCGACCGGGCGGCGGTTGTCCGGGTCCACCAGCGACAGATCCCAGCCTTCGGTGCCCTGGTACAGGTCGGGCACGCCCGGCACGGTCAGACGCAACGTGGTCTGCACCAGCGCGTTGCGCGCACCGGCGGCGGCGATGTGGTTGCTGGCGCGCAGCAGCGCCCGCCGCAGCGGCAACCCGGCGCGGCTGCACAGCACCTGCTCCACGGTGGCCTGCACGGCCTGCTCGTAGGCCGGCGAGCCATCGGTCCAGCTGGTGTGCAGCTTGGCTTCGCGCACCGCCTTGAGCAGCCACTGCGCAATGCGCTCGGCGTACTCGGCCAGCGGTTCGGTCTGGTCAGCGCCCAGGCCGATCGGCCAGGCGGCCACCAGGGTCTGCCAGAGCATCTGCTGGTCGCCACCGGCCAAGGCCGGCGAGTCCAGCGTCTCGGTCAAGGCATCGAACTGGCTGCTCTGCTCGATCCACCAGCGCGGTTGCTCGGACAGCACCGCCAGCCGCATGCGCAGATCTTCGCCGCGCTTGTGGTCGTGCGTGGCGGTGGCCAGCAACGCGCGCGGGAAGTGCTTGGCGCGTTCGAGATTCTGCGCGTGGAACTCGGCCGCGTCGTTGGCGAAGTGGGTCGGATGGCTGCCGACCTCGTTGCGCGACAGCAGCACGCCATGCCGGTAGAACGCGGTGTCTTCCACCGACTTGGCATTGAGCGGTGCGGACAACTGCTCCACGCGACGACGCAGGATGCGCCGCAAGGCGACCTGCGCGCGGTCGGCGCCGGCATCGTCGAGCAGCCAGCGCTCGATCGCGTCGACAGCCGCAACGATCGACTCCGGCATGCCCTCGCGCGCACGCGCGGCAGTGGCGCGCAGGCGCTCGGCTTCGCTGCCGGTCACGCCCTTGGCACCGGCGTAGGTGCGGTACACCGGAAACCAGCGTAGCAACACGCACAGGCCGCGCGCCAGCATCTGCGGGCTGAACTCGCGCGTGGGCGGGTCCAGTCGCGCCAGTGCCGACAACGCACCGACGGCGCGATTGAATTCGGTCTGCAGCGGGCCGCGCAGGATCTCGTCGCGTGCGCTGCGCTCTTCCTGTGCGAAATCGCCACTGCGTCCGCTCACCTTTTGCCAGGCACGCGCCAATGGCTTGAAGCCGGCCGGGTCATGCAGCACGCCGCCGACCTGGTCCATGAAGTCGTAGCCGGTGGTGCCATCGCAGGGCCAGTCGGCCGGCAAGGCTTCGCCGGGCGCCAGGATCTTTTCCAGATACAACCCCAGCGTGCCGGGCTTGAGGCCACGCGTGCGGCCGGCCGCATCCAGCCGGCTGCGCAGCTTGCGCACATAGCCGGTGGGGTCGGTGAGCCCGTCCACATGGTCGATGCGCAAGCCATCCAGGTGACCTTCGGCCACCAGCCGCAGCGGCAGCGCATGCACCGCGTCGAACACCGCCGGCAGCTCCACGCGCAATGCCACCAACGAGGTGATATCGAAGAAACGACGGTAGTTGAGCATGTCGTTGCCCACGCGCCACCAGTTCAGGCGGTACGGCTGGCGCTCGATCAGCTTGTGCAGACGGCCATCGCCACGCTTGGCGCCGTCGTTGTAGTCGCGCAGCCATTGCGCGCGGGCGGTCTTTTCCGGCACCTCCAGCGTCTGCGGACGGATCGGGTAACGCTGGTCGTAATGCGCCAGTGCCGCGCTGCCGTCGTCCTCCACCACCAGCGTGATCAGGCCTTCGGCCAGTGCGGTGGCATACGGGCGGTCCAGCACCGCCAGCCACAACTTGCCGTCGCGCCCGGGGGCGCGCCAGTCGATGTCGAACCAGTCGGCATGCTTGGCGCTGCGGCCATTGCGCAGCACATCCCACCACCATGCGTTGTCCGCATGGGTGGCCATGTGGTTGGGCACGATGTCGGCGATCAGGCCCATGCCGTGCTCGCGCGCGGCCTGCGACAGGGCGATCAGCGCGTCTTCGCCGCCGAGTTCGGGATTGACCACGGTCGGGTCGATATTGTCATAGCCGTGCGTCGAGCCCGGCACCGCAGTGCCGATCGGCGACAGGTACAGATGGCTGATGCCGAGGCCGGCGTAATACGGCACCTGCGCGAGCGCATCGTGCAGGGTGAAGCCGACATGCAGCTGCAGGCGGGCGGTGGCGCGAAGTTCGATCATGGATGCGGTTCCGAAACAGCCGCGACGCGACGCGCCTCGGCAAAGCCCTGCAGCGCCGTACTCAGGCGCGCATGCGGCAAGGGATCGGGCAGGCGTCGACGCCAGTTGGGATGGACCTCGACGGTGCCCGGCAGATTGGGTTGTTCTTCCAGCGCCAGCGCGTCTTCCACCGGCAGCAAGGCCAGGGGCGAGACGCTGGTGGCGGTGAAGCGCAGCGCGCCCAGCAGCGGGTCGTCCGCCGCGGTCAGGCCGGCGTGTTCGACCGCCGCATCCAGGCGTGCCAGATCCTTGCTGCGCGCGGTGGCGTCATCGCTGGCCTGCGCGGGCTGGATCAGTTCCAGCTTGCGTCGCCAGTCGATATCGCGGCCTTCGCGCCAGCCGGTCAGGGTGGGCAGATCGTGCGTGGTGGTGGTGGCCACCGCATCCGGCCGCCACAGCGCCGGCGAGACGAAGGCGCCATCGTCGTCGCGGGTGAACATCAGCACATCGATGCCCATCACCCCGCGCCGTGACAGTTCCTCGCGGATGCCCGGCGGCACCACGCCGAGGTCTTCGCCGATCACGATCGCCCGGTGCCGCCACGATTCCAGCGCGAGCAGGTTGAGCAGATCGTGCAGTGGATAGGCCAGATACGCGCCTTCGTTGGAGCTGGCACCTTCCGGCACCACCCACAGCCGCAACAACCCCAGGATATGGTCGATGCGGATGCCGCCGCGGTCGCGCAGCACTGCGCGCAGCAGCGCGATATACGGCGCATAGCCGCTACGCCGCAATGCGGTGGGCGAATACGCACCGATGCCCCAGTGCTGGCCGTCGGCATTGAAGGCGTCCGGCGGCGCGCCCAGCACCAGGCCGCGCAGCACGGTGTCGGCGGCTGCCGCGGCTTCGGCGCCATTGGGATCGAAGCCCACGGCCAGATCGGCGATCAAACCGATCTTCATGCCGCGCTCGTGCGCCTCGCGTTGCGCATCGGACCAGCTGCGCGCCGCCAGCCATTGCGTGAACACGTGCAGCTGCGGATCGCCGTCGCCGAAATCCTGCGCGGCAAACCGTGCAAAGCCCTCCAGCGCCTCGCCCCCCTCGCTGCGGAAGGCAGCCAGATCGGGGTGATCGGCGGGCACGCGGGTGTAGAGATGGCGCAGCAGCTGCCACTTGGCCTGCGCCGAGGCCGGCCAGTCGATCAGGGCGCTGTGGTGCAGCGTATCGAAGCGCTCGCGCAGGCCGGGCACCTCGTTGATCGCCTCCAGTGCGAGCTCGCCCAATACGCGCACCGGTGCGGCATGCAGGGGATCGAGAAAACGCCGGTCGCTGGGCGAATACGGGCTGTAGCCGCCGGTGACCGGGCGCGCGGCATGCACCGGGCTCAGGGCCAGGGCATCGGCACCGGCCAGTGCGGCATGCCGCACCCATTCCACCGTGCCGGATGCGTCGCCGATGCCGGCGTCGTCGATGCTGCGTGCCGAATACACCTGCAGCGCCATGCCCCAGGCACGCGGTGCCGGCAGGCCACAGGCATCGGCCACGCTGAAGCAGCGTTGCGGGGCGACCGCAACCTGCTGGGTCAGGCTGCCGATCTGCAGCGTCCAGTAGCCGAAACGCTGCGGCGCACGCACCTGCCCCTGCGCATCGGCATGCGCCGGCTCGCTGGCGCCGCTGTCGTCCAGCCAGCGGCCGCTGGCATTGGCGGAAACCGACACCGGCAGCAACCCGGCCACCTGCACGGTCAGCAGCGGCGCCGGCTCGGTGGCTTGCGCCTTGCAGCGACGCAGGCTGTCTTCGCGCTGCGCAGCGGTGCCGGCAGGCAGTTCCAGCGCGGTGAGCACCGCATGCAGCGATTGGTCGGACACCTGCCGTGGCTGGTCGCTGGCATCCACCCAGTCCACCATCACCCCGGCCGCGCCGGCCAGCGCATGCAGATCGCTCCTGCTCAGATCGCGGGTACTCATGCGCGCGCCTCGTGCCAGGCGATGAAGCCATCGACCGGCAACTGCTGCGCATCGGCAGCGACGTTTTCGACATGCGCCACGCGGCCACGCAACGGCGGCATCGGCACCGCCGAGGCGCCGACGTTGAAGGCGATATGCCACAGCCCGTCGGGCAACTCCCAGCTGGCGGTCACTGCACCGTCGGCCAGCACGCTGGCGCCCACCGCGCGCGCCTGTGCAAGCCCCGGCACCAGCCACTGGCGACGCACGCCCAGCAGCGCCTTGAACCAGGCTGTCCACTGCACGCCTTCGCCCTGCGCGGCGTCTTCGATCGGCGAGCGCGAGGCGGCGAAGGTGTCGTGGCTGTTCGGATCGGGAATGGTGGCGCGCTGCGCTTCGTCGGCGAATGCGGCGAAGTGGGCGAATTCGCGACGGCGCCCTTCGCGCACTGCATCGTCCAGCGGCGGGCCGAAGTCGGTGAAGAACAGGAACGGCTGCGTGGCGCCCCACGGCTCGCCCATGAAGAACAGCGGAATCATCGGCGTCAGCGTGGTCAGCGCCAGCGCAGCACGCAGGCGTTGCGGCGACACCAGCACGCTCAGCCGCTCGCCGCGCGCACGGTTGCCGATCTGGTCGTGGTTCTGCGCGAAGACCACGAACTTGTGCGGCGGCAGCGCCCCACTGGGCTCGCCGCGCACATGCCCGCGCGGGTCCGGCTCGCCCTGGTAGGCGAAACCTTCGCCGAGCACGCGCGCCAGGTGTTCGGTGGGCTTGTCGGCAAAGGCGGCGTAATAGCCTTCCTCTTCGCCGGTCAGCAGCACATGCAGGGCGTTGTGGAAATCGTCGTCCCACTGCGCGGTGTAGCCGCGTTGCAGCTGCGACGCCTGGTTGGCCTCGTTTTCCAGCACCAGATGCACATGGCGGCCGGCCGGCAGGCTGGCCTGCACGGTCTGCCGCAAGGTATCCAGGAAGGCGTTCGGGGTGATCGCATGCACCGCATCCAGGCGCAGGCCGTCGAAGCCGTATTCGTGCAGCCACATCAGCGCATTGTCGAGAAAGTAACGCTGCACCTGCGGCTTGCGGAAATCGATCGCCGCGCCCCACGGCGTGGGCTTGTCCTCGTTGAAGAACGGGGCGGCATAGCTGTGCAGGTAATTGCCGTCCGGGCCGAAGTGGTTGTAGACCACGTCCAGCAACACCATCAGGCCGTGTCCGTGCGCGGCGTCGATCAGCGCCTTCAATTGGTCCGGCGTGCCATAGGCTTCTACTGGTGCATACGGCAGCACGCCGTCGTAGCCCCAGTTGTGCGCGCCCGGAAATGCGCTCAGCGGCATCAGCTCGATCGCGGTGATGCCCATCGCCGCCAGCTGCGGCAGTTGCGCCTGCACACCGGCATAGCCGCCGCAGGTGCCGACGTGCAGTTCGTAGATCACCGCCTCGCCCCACGGCCGTCCCTGCCACTGGGTGTTCTGCCAGGCGTAGCCATCGCTGCGCTGCACGGCGCTGGGGCCGTGCACGCCCTCGGGCTGCCAGCGCGAGGCCGGATCCGGCACCGGTTCGCCGCCATCGACGCTGTACCGATAGCGCGCATCCGCCGCGCATTCGATCACCGCGCTGAAGAAGCCATCCTGCGCGGCCTGCAACGCGATGCGCGCGCCGTCGTCGAAGACCACTTCCACGCTTTTGGCGTCCGGTGCCCAGAGCGCGAAGCGCACCTGTCCCTCACCCGCTGGCCATGCACCCCATGCCGGCGTGGTGTCGTTGCGCTCGTTCATTCTTATTTCTCCGCTTGCAGATAGATCGTGGCCAGCGGCGGTAGGGTCAGGCGCAGGCGTTGTGCGTGCCCGTGCATGCCCATCGGCTCGGTCGCCAGGCGACCGCTGTTGCCGAGGTTGCTGCCACCGTAATGGGCACTGTCGGTGTTGAGGATTTCGCGCCAGCCGCCGGCACGCGGCACGCCAACGCGATAGTCGTGGTGCGGTTGCGGGGTGAGGTTGCTCACCGCCAGCAAGGGTGCGCCGCCATCGGGATCGTGGCGGATGAATGCCAGTACGCTGTTGCGCGCATCGTCGGCCACGCTCCAGTCGAAGCCGTCGGCACGATGCGTGCTGCGGTACAACGCCGGCACCCGTCGCAATGCGGCATTGAGATCGCCGACCAGTTGCTGCACGCCGCGATGCGCGGCGCCATCGAGCAGATGCCAATCCAGCGATTGATCGTGATTCCAGTCGTTCCACTGGCCGAATTCGGCGCCCATGAACAGCAGCTTGTCGCCGGGATGCGCCCACATCAGCGCCAGATACGCGCGCAGGTTGGCAAAGCGCCGCCAGTCGTCGCCGGGCATCTGCCCCAGCAGGCCACCGCTGCCGTGCACCACTTCGTCGTGCGAGAGCGGCAGCACGAAACGCTCGGAGAACGCGTACACCAGGCCGAAGGTGAGCTGGCTATGGTGCTGCGCGCGCTCGGCCGGATCGCGCTGCATGTAGCTCAGCGTGTCGTGCATCCAGCCCATGTTCCATTTGTGGGTGAAGCCCAGTCCGCCCTCGCTGATCGGCGCGGTCACGCCCGGCCAGGCGGTGGACTCTTCGGCGAGGCTCAGCACACCGGGAAAGCGCGTGGCGATCTCGCTGTTGAGCTGGCGCAGGAAGGCGACCGCTTCCAGATTCTCGCGGCCGCCATGCGCGTTGGGCACCCACTCGCCTTCGGCACGGCCATAGTCGCGATACAGCATCGAGGCCACTGCATCCACGCGCAGGCCGTCGAGGTGGTAGTGGTCGATCCACTCCAGCGCGCTGCCCAGCAGGTAGGCGGTCACTTCGGGCCGGCCGTAGTTGTAGATCAGCGTGTTCCAGTCGCGATGCATGCCTTCGCGCGGGTCGGCATGCTCGTACACCGCGGCGCCGTCGAACTGCGCCAGGCCGTGTGCATCATCGGGAAAGTGCGCGCTGACCCAGTCCAGGATCACGCCGATGCCGGCGCGATGACAGGCATCGACGAACTGGGCAAAGCCATCCGGGCTGCCATGGCGCGCGGTCGGTGCGTACAGCCCCAGCGGTTGATAGCCCCAGGAGCCGCCAAACGGATGTTCGGTGATCGGCAGCAACTCGATATGGGTGAAGCCGAGCTGCTGCACATAGGGGATCAGTTGTGCGGCCAGCCCTGGCCAGTCCAGCGGCTGGTTGTGCCCATCGCGCCGCCAGGACGCGGCATGCACTTCATAAATCGACAGTGGCGCCGGCGCGGCATTGGCATCGCGCGCGGCCATCCAGGCGGCGTCGGTCCAGGCAAACGCGGCTGCGCCCGGCACCACCGAGGCAGTGGCCGGCGGCAATTCGCTCTGGCGCGCCACCGGGTCGGCCTTGAGCAACACGCGGCCATCGGCAGCAGTGATGGCGTACTTGTAGCGCGTGCCGGCTTCCACGCGCGGCAGGAACAGCTCCCAGAACCCGCCGATGCGCGGGCGCATCGGATGCCGGCGCATGTCCCAGCCATTGAAATCGCCCACCACCGCCACGCGTTGCGCATGCGGCGCCCACACCGCAAAGCGCACCCCGGGCACGTCGTCGCAGTGCAGGTGCTGGGCACCCAGGGCGCGACGCAATGCCTGGCCGTCGCCGGCAGCGATCTGCAGCAGGGTGGATTCGTCCAGCGTGGCGGCAAACGCGTAGGGGTCTTCGATCTCCTGCACCACGTCCGGCCACACGATGCGCAGACGATACGGGCCTTCGACCGCCAGCGTGCCCTCGAACACGCCATCGACCGGGCCGGCCTGCATGCGCGCCAGCAACTTGCCACGCGTGTCGATCAGGCCCATCGCCTCGGCCCCAGGCGCCAGCACGCGCACCAGCCGGCGGCCATCAGCCTGGGAATGCGGGCCCAATACCGCGAATGCATCGGCAGGCAGGCCATCGGCCAGCGCCTGCACGCTCTGCACCAGATCCGCCATCCCATCCATGGTCACCGCCGTCGCTTCCGTCTCCTGCCCCTGCACGCCCAGCCGTTCGCTCATGACACCGTCGCAAGCGCGGGAGCGGTTGCGGCGGTGCGTTCGTACAGCGAGAGGTATTTCTTGCCCGCCACATCCCAACCACTGGGACGCAGCATCGCCGCGCGGCGCATCGCCGACAGCAGGCTGGGCAGGCGGAAGGTGCGGAATGCGCGCTCCAGGCAGCGGCGCAACGCTTCCACGCTGGCATGCTGGAACAAAAAGCCGGTGACGCCGTCATCTACGGTGTCGATCAGACCACCGGTGGCGTGCGCGATCGGCAGGCACCCAAAGCGTTGTGCATACATCTGGCTCAAGCCGCACGGCTCGAAGCGCGACGGCATCAGCAGGAAGTCGGCGCCGGCGAACATGCGCCGCGCCAGGCCTTCCTCGAAACCGATGAAGGCACCGACCTGGCCCGGATAGCGCCGGGTCAGCTCGGCGACCTGTTGCTCGATCTCCGGCTCGCCACCGCCGATCACCGCGATCTGGCCGCCGGCCGCCACGATCTGCGGGGCGACCTCGCAGATCAGATCCAGGCCCTTCTGATGCACCAGCCGCGACACCACCGCAAACAGCGGGCCGGTGCTCTCGCGCAGCCCGAAGGCCTTGCGCACCTGCGCGGCGTTGGCCTGACGGCCCTGCCACTGATTGACGCTGAAGTGCGTGTCCAGATATTCGTCGGTACGCGGGTCCCAGCTGGCGTCGATGCCGTTGACGATGCCGGTCAGCGCGCCCTTGGCGGCGCGGCCGGCCAGCAGGCGGTCCAGGCCACAGCCCTGCGCCGGGCCGGTGATCTGCTGGGCATAGCTGACACTGACCGTGTTGACGTGGTCGGCATGCACGATGCCGCCGCGCAGGAACGACATCTGCCCGTAGAACTCCAGCTCGGCCACACGCTCGGCCGGGATGCCCAGCGCGGCGGCCATCGAATACGGCACCAGGCCCTGGTAGGCCAGGTTATGGATGGTCAACAGGCACGGCGTGGTGCCGCCGGACCAGCGCACATAGGCGGCAGCCAGTGCGCACGGCCAGTCGTTGAGGTGCAGCAGCCGCGGCTTCCAGCCCAGTCCGGCATGGCCGGCGGCGATCTGCGCAGCGGCATGCGACAAGGTGGCAAAGCGGATCGCGTTGTCTTCGAATTCCGAGCCGCTGGTGCTCACATAGGGCGAGCCGTCGCGTTCGAACAATTCCTTGGACAGCAGGATGTAGATCGGCAGCCCGTCCGATTGCACGATACGGCCGATGTCGCAGGCCGGCAGTGCGGCATGCGCCAGCACCCGGCCGACGATCTCCACCTTGCCCGCGCGTGCCAGCACCGCGCGATAGCCGGGGATCAGCACACGGACGTCGTAGCGATGGCGCAGCGCGCGTGGCAGCGCAGCGGCCACATCGCCCAGACCGCCCGCCTTGATGAAGTCCGCCATCTCCGACACCACGAACAAGGCGCCGCGGGTATCGGCCGGCGACACCGGCAGGCGCTCGTGATGGCGAATGAAGCGGCCACGCGCATCACGCGGTCGCCCGCTCTTCTTCAGAGTCGGGAGCATCGTGCTGCGCTCTAAGCGTGCGGTAGTAGCGTGAAGCGGCATCATGGCAACCATCTAAACGTCCGTCGTAAAGTGGGTGGAGACGGAAAAACAGCGAAGCGACAACCATCATCTGCCGATTCAGCCAGACGACCTGCTACGAATGAGGAGCGGGGCCAACGCGCGTACTCCACGTTGTCCTTGGGACGAATCTACACCCCAGGCAAATAAAATATGCGTGAATACGTGCTGACTTTTCTGCGACATCTACATTCCCTTGCGCATGGTTGCGTAGCTCTAAAGGCATAAGCGGCGCATTGCAGTGCGATGACATCCCTGCCGTGGTGCGCGGTTGTTGAAACGCACCGAAAGCGGGCAACGACGGCGGCGCCCGCCATCACCCGCATGACTTGTTCAGCCGCGCACGCGGGACCGCTGTCGTGCACTGCCTGGCATCGGGGCTGCCTGCCGGAACTGCGCAGACCTGCCCAGACCGCTTAAGCGCGACGCCCGCGCGCCGATAACCCGCAATGGCACCACGACTTTCCGAGACCCCGGCGCATGGCAGACCAGCCTGAACTCCCAAGCCGCCCACGTGGCGGGCTGCGCCGCCTGTTGCCCTGGGGCGGCGCGGACAGCGCGCGCCCGGCCGCCGCCCTGCCCAGCGTGATCGGCGGCGGGCACGGCCTGGCCGCGCATCAGCTGGTGCCGGCCAAGAACAAGTCCGGCGCGCACGACCCGGCGGCCGCCACCGCCCTGTTGATGCGCCTGTTCTCGCATGCCGCGCATCCGGAGGCCTTGCTGCTGGCCTTCGCCGAAGGCATCACCAGCCTGCATGGCGAACTCGGCGACATGGGCGTGCGCCTGAGCGCAGCCTATGCGGCCGGCGACTGGCCCGGCTACGGCCGCACCCTGCGGCAACTGATCGACAAGTACATCCGCACCATCGATACCGGCGACTCGCTGGCCGAAGGACGCACCGAAGCCGAACAACTGCGCGACCTGCTGCGGCACGCGCTGGGCAATGCCCTGGCCACGCTGCTGCAACGCAGCCCGGAACTGGCCGAGGAAGCGCAGACCCTGGCATCGGCACTGCGCCACTGGCGCCCCGGCCATGAGCTGATCACGCTGGAACAGCGCCTGCGCGAACTCAGTCATCAGATCGGCCTGCGTGCCGAAGATGCCAGCGAGCAGCAGAACCTGCTGCTCGGCCTGTTCGACCTGCTGTTGGAGAACGTCGGCGAACTGCTCGACGATCGCAGCTGGCTGCAGGGCCAGATCTCGGTGGTGCGGCAGTTGATCTCCGGGCCGCTGGATGTCAGCTCGATCGAACAGGCACGCGGCACCTTGCGTGAGGTCATCTACAAGCAGGGCCTGCTCAAGCAAGGCATTGCCGACTCCAAGACCGCGATGCGCGAGATGATGGTGTCCTTCGTCGACCGGCTCGACGGCATGGCCACCAGCACCGGCGAGTACCACGATCGCGTTGCCGGCTATTCGCAGGCGATCGGCGACGCTCGCAGCATTCCCGACCTCAACCGGCTGTTGCAGGACGTGCTGCAGGACACCGCCGGCGTGCAGGCGCAGGCGCTGGCCGCGCGCGACGAGCTGCTGGCCGCACGCCGCCAGGTCGAGGACGCCGAGCAGCGCATCGCCTCGCTCGAACAGGAACTCAAGGACGTGGCCGGGCTGGTGCGCGAAGACCAACTGACCGGCGCGCTGAACCGCCGTGGCTTCGAGGAACTGTTCCAGCGTGAGGCCGCACGCACCCAGCGCGGCGGGCAACCCTTGTGCGTGGCGATGCTGGATCTGGACGATTTCCGCCGCCTCAACGAGACCCACGGCCACGCCGGTGGCGACGCCGCGCTGCGCCACACCGTGGACGTGGCCAAGTCGGTGCTGCGCACCACCGACGCCATCGCCCGCTTCGGCGGCGAGGAGTTCGTGCTGCTGTTGCCGGACTCCACCATCTTCGAAGCCAGCGCGGCGGTGATCCGCCTGCAGCGCGCACTGGCCCAGCGCTCGTTGCTGCACGAGGACGTGCGCGTGTTCGTCAGCTTCAGCGGCGGCGTGGCACTACGCCATCTCGACGAGGCCCAGGACGATGTGATCCGCCGTGCCGACCGCGCCATGTACGACGCCAAGGCAGCCGGCAAGAATCGGGTGATCAGCGCCGACTAGCCGCGAACGCGGCCTGCCGCATCGACCGGTCGGACCGGATCACCGACGCACGACGCAGAGGCGCCGCCGGTCTTTCGGTTGCCGCCGGGCCCCACTACGACCAACCGCTTCCGTGCGGCGACCAGGGGCTCCCCTGGCCCGCCGCGGGACGGCGTCAGTGCGCCGCCGGCTTCCCGCGCAGCTTCTGGAACAGCATCACCGCGCCCAGCACGATCGCACCGGCAATCACGCCGACCAGCATGTTGCCCAGTGCATCGACCAACCAGCCCATGCCGCCGGCCGACTTGGCCAGGTCCTGAACCAGGTGATGCAGTGCCGGGATGTTGTGCACCAGGATGCCGCCGCCGACCAGGAACATCGCCAGCGTGCCGGCCACCGACAGGAACTTCATCAGCCACGGCGCAGCCACCAGGATGCCGCGGCCCAGCGCCGCCAACGCCGCGCCCTTCTTGCTCAGGTATAGGCCCAGGTCGTCCAGCTTGACGATGGCCGCGACCAGACCGTACACGCCGATGGTCATCGCCAGCGCGATCGCCACCAGCACCGCGACCTGCTGGCCGAACGACACCCCCGCCACCACGCCCAGCGACAGCACGATGATCTCCGCCGACAGGATGAAGTCGGTGCGGATCGCGCCCTTGACCTTGTCCTTTTCCAGCGCCACCACGTCCACGTTCTGGTCGGCCAGCGCGCGGGTGCGCTCGGCATGCCGCTGCGCTTCCTCGTCCTGGTTGTGCAGGAACTTGTGCGCCAGCTTCTCCACGCCCTCGAAGCACAGGTAGGCACCGCCGATCATCATCAGCGGCATCACCAGAGGAACGTTGTAGCCGCGCCCGCGCAGCCAGGCCTCCAGGGCGCTGATCGCCAGTGCCGCCGGCACCAGGATCACCTTGTTCATCAGCGAGCCCTTGGCCACCGCCCACACCACCGGCAACTCGCGGTCGGCGGTGACGCCGGTGACCTGCTGCGCATTGAGCGCCAGGTCGTCGCCCAGGACGCCGGCGGTCTTCTTGGCCGCGACCTTGGTCAGGATGGAAACGTCGTCCAGCAGCGTGGCGATGTCGTCGAGCAGGGTGAACAGGCTGGCACCGGCCATGCGGGGGTCCTTCGTGAGTGGCGGTGGATTCTCGCCGATCCTGCGCCCGTATGGGGTGATGGCAGGCGGTTGCACGCCGTTGCCGACCATTGGTGCGCGATCCCGACGCCCGCCGACCGCACGATTCGGCCATTCCCGTCGGCCGCGCCGCACACGACCGCGCCGTAGCCGCTTGTCTGGATTCACCGCCCGACGACCCGCCGCTAGCCACACTCGCGCTCTTGCACGACCGCCGGAGATGGCCTTGAGTCCGAACGACCCGTACCGCACACCGGCCCAGGCCGCGATCCCCGCCGACACCGGCGTGGTGGGCGGCATGAGCCGTCGCACGCAGATCCTGCGCCTGTTGCTGCGGTATCGCGGGTCGGGCGTGTTTGCCGGCATGAACCTGGATCCGGCTGCGATCAACGAGTACGAAGTGCCCGCCGAAGGCACGCCCGACCAGTTCGTCTCCGACCTGGAAGCGCTCGGTCCCACCTTCGTCAAGCTCGGCCAGATGCTGTCCACGCGGCCGGACATCGTGCCGCCGGAGTTCGCCACGGCGCTGGAGCGCATGCAGGAGAACACCAGTTCGGTGCCGGTGGAGCGCATCCGCCAGATCATCGAAGAAGAACTCGGCGTGTCGGTCAACAAGGCGTTCTCGTTTTTCGATCCGGTGCCGCTGGGCTGCGCCTCGCTGGCGCAGGTGCACCGCGCCGCCCTGCGCGACGGCACCCCGGTGGCAGTCAAGGTGCAAAAGCCCGAAGTCGCCGCCCAGGTACGCTCGGATCTGGACGTGCTCAAGAGTTTTGCCACCGCCGCCGACCGCCTGACCGGCATCGGCCGGCGCGTACGCTTTGCCGACTGGCTGGGCGAATTCGGCAAGACCCTGCGCGCCGAGCTCAATTACGAGGACGAGGCCGAGACGCTGGTGCGCTTCGGCAAGCATCTCAAGCCGTTTCCGCTGTTGTGGATTCCGCAACCCGTGTGGGACCTGAGCAGCCGCAAGGTGCTGACCATGCAGCTGGCCGAAGGCGTGCGCGTGGACAAGATCTCCGGCCTGCGCCGCACCGAGCAGCCAATGGACAAGCTGGCCGCAGAACTGGTCAAGGGTTACCTGGATCAGATGTTCGTGCATGGCGAGATCCATGCCGACCCGCATCCGGGCAACCTGCGCGTGCTGCAGGACGGGCGCCTGGCGATCTTCGACCTGGGCATGGTCGCGCACGTGCCACCGCGCCTGCGCGAGCGCTTGCTCAAGCTGCTGTTCGCCGCCGTCGACGGCCGTGGCGAAGAGGTCGCCGAAGAGACCATCGCGCTGAGCACGCGCCTGGAGGATTACGACGAAGACCGCTACCAGCGCGAAACCGGGCAGATGATCGCCCGCTACGCCGCGCACGACACCACCTCCGAGGGCCGTGTGGTACTGGATCTGGTGCGCATCGCCACCGCCAACGGCTTGCGCACGCCGCCGGAGCTGAGCCTGCTCGGCAAGACCTTGTTGAACCTGGAAGGCGTGTGCCGCACGCTGTCGCCGCACCTGGACACTCGGCGCATCGTCGAGCGCCACCTGCAGCATGTGATGCGCGCGCGCCTGAAAAAATCCCTGTCGGCGGCCAATCTGGCCAGCGAGGCGATGGAACTGCAGCATCTGGTGCGCGAAGGACCGCGCCGCATGTCCGAGATCCTGTCGTTGGCGGCGGAAAACCGCCTGCAGATGCGCGTCACCGGGCTGGAAGAATCGCATCTGATGGAAAGCCTGCAGAAGATCGCCAACCGCGTGGCGGCCGGCATCGTGACTGCGGCGCTGATCATGGCCTCGGCGCAGATGATGCGTATCGAAACCGGCTTGAAGCTGTGGGGCTATCCGGCGATCGCGATGGTGCTGTTCCTGCTCGGCGTCGTGCTGGGCCTGGGCATCGTACTCAGCGCGCTGCTGTTCGACCGCCGCGTGCGTGCACGCGAAGAACGCGGGCACCGATAGCGCCACACCCCCGCGTAGGAGCACACCCGGGCGCGACATCGCGTTACCCGGTGTCGCCTGCCAAGACCGCCGCGTCCACGCGAAGAACGCGGGCATCGATAGCGCCACACACATGCGTAGGAGCGCACCCGGGCGCGACGCGGCTTAACCGGCGTCGCATGCAAAGACCGCCGCGTCCAGCGATCAAAGTGGATCGGGCGATGTGGCGTTATCGAGACGTCGCCGATGTGCAAGAGCCGCGCAGATGCGGAGTGCAGAAACCGTGGCTCCCTTAGCGAGCGCCACCGCGACCAGCTAATCCTCACCGCGCACCCTGTGCCGCGCTACGTCAAGCACGCAACTCCAACAAACATTTCAGTCAGCTTCAGCGCGGCATAGTCCGTCATCCGGGTGTCACATTGGGTGTGGCGCAGGACATGGCGAGCAAGGCGTCCGGTACGCGCTCGCATCATTCCCCCACGGACGCTGCCGCATGCATTGGATGTTGTTGTTTTCGCTGTTGCTCCTGCTTTGGCTCTTGGTCGCCTCGCCGCGTCTGGCGTGGCTGAAGGCCGGATTGTTGTCATTGCTGCTGCTGTTGCTCAGTGCCTGGGGCCTGGTGGATCGGCTCAGCGGCGACGGCATCAATGCTGCCACGCTGTATCACCTGCGCGCGGACATGGACGGTGCCGGCGTCAGCGATTTCTCCGGCTATATCGCCGTGTTTATCGGCATGGTGCTGCTGTCGCTCAGCCCGTTGGTGTTGCTCAGGGTGCGGCGTTTCCGTCGCCCGCGTGGAGGCAATGCGGTATTCGGCGGCTTCGTGGTGATGTTGTTGGTGAGCATCGCGGTCAGCCCCTTGTACCGCGACGGCAAGCGCCTGTACTACCAGCTGCGCCCGGTGGATTACGCCACCGTGGTACCGGAATACCTGGTGCCGCAGCAGCCCTTGCAAAAGCGCAAGAACATCGTGTGGATCTACGGCGAGAGCCTGGAACGCACTTACTTCGACGAAGACGTGTTTCCCGGCCTGATGCCAAACCTGCGCGCGCTGGCCAGCGAGGCGGTGGACGTGCGCAACCTCACCTCCACCGAAGGCAGCGGCTGGACCATCGCCGGCATGGTCGCCTCGATGTGCGGCGTGCCGCTGACCACCGCGCCCGGCGATGAAAACAGCATGGGCCGCATGGGCCTGTTCCTGCCCGAAGCGCGCTGCCTGGGCGACTATCTCAAGGATCAGGGCTACCGCAATCACTATGTCGGCGGCGCCGATGCCAGCTTTGCCGGCAAGGGCAGTTTCCTGTCCAGCCATGGCTTCGATGTGGTGCACGACGTCCGCTACTTCCGCGACAAAGGCGTGGCGCCGAACCACTTTTCCGCCTGGGGCGTGCATGACGACGTGCTGCTGGACGATGCCTGGGACAGCTTCCAGACGCTGTCGCGCGCCGGCCAGCCGTTCATGCTCACCACGCTGACCATGGACACCCACCACCCTGCCGGCCATCTGCCGCTGGCGTGCAAGGGCCAGCACTACGACAGCGCGTTGGGCGACATCGGGCTGCTGCATGCGCTCAAGTGCAGCGACCGGCTGATCGGCGAGCTGGTCGCACGCATTCGCAACAGCCGCTACGGCAAGAACACCATCATCGTGATCGCCTCCGACCACCTGGCGATGCCCAACGATCTCAGCGATGTCCTGGCCAAGCAGAAGCGCGAAAACCTGCTGCTGTTCCTGGGCAAGGACATCGCCCCGCAGCAAGTGGTCACACGCGCCGGCAGCACGCTGGATTCAGGGGCGACGCTGCTGCAGTTGCTGGAGCCGGGCATGCGCACGCTGGGCTTCGGCCGCTCGCTGCTGGCCAACGATGCGCCCCCCAGCGCCAGCGTTGCGGCCAGCCGCGACAGCGGCAAGGACTACCCGCGCTATCTCGCTTACGCACGCACGCTGTGGACCGGGCGCAGCACCCGCATGCTGCGCATCAACGGCAATGGCGATGTGGTGGTGGGCGTGCAGCAGGTGCGCCCGCCGGTGCTGCTGGAATACGACGACGACACCAACCTCAAAACCGTCTATCTGGAAAACACCTCGCGCCAGTTCGACCGCACCCACACCGAGGGCACGCTGGCCTATGTGGATCGCTGCACGGCGTTCGAGGACGGCTCGGCCGATGGCGACTGGTGCGCGCTGGTGGTCGACCGCCACCAGAGCATGAAGCTGTACCGCGACCCGGACCTGACCCGCGGCATCGCCGTGGATGCGCCGCTGGAGGCCAGCCAGCAAGGCCCGCGCCCACGCGTGCGCCAGCCAATCATGCTCACGCAGGCCGCGCGCAAGACCGAAGCCGGTCGTTACATGCTGGAGCTGTACGCCAAGCGCCGGCCGACGCGTGCATTCTGGGTGGAGGCAGTCTCGTCGGAGCGCAAGGTGGTGCTGGCCCAGCAATGGGTGGTGCCCGATGCGGCCGGTCGCATCCGCATGCCGGTAGGCCTGGAACATGCGGTGGACGATCTGGAAATCCGCGCCTGGCTGGACTACACCGAAGACGTCAGCGTGGACGACCTGGCCCTGGTGAAGCAGACCCAGGTCGCGGATCGCTCCTGAGTCTGGCTGTCGCCCTGTATGAAGCAACGGCGAAGTCAAAGCTCAAGAGCCAACGTCGAAGCATGCGATCTGTGGCCTGGCTGCGGGCCCTTGCCCGCCCACCCTCGCAGGACACGCCGCAAGTACGTCCCTGTAGGCTCTTACGCGGCATCCATGCCGCGTAAGGTCCCGCGACGGTGAGCGGGCAAGGACCTGTCGGGATGGTCGGTGTGTGTGGTGCAGGCAAAGCAAGACGTACGTTGTTCGATCACTGTGGGTGCGACCAGCATCCTTTACCGCGCACTGCATCCACGTGTCGACTCAATCTTCCGATGCAGGCGTGCCATCGGCCGGATCGCGCGCCACCGCGGCACCTGCACGGCTGAAGCGAATTTCCTGCGGCGATTGCAGCGCAATCCCCGCCGTTTCCATCCGCTGCAACAACGCGAAGAACAGCTCGCTGCGCACCCCGTACGAATCGCGCGGGCTGCGCACATAGGCGAACGAATTGAAGTTGACGTGCCCGCCGGCCAGCGAATCGATGAATACCGAGGGAGCCGGATCGGCCAGCACCTTGGTGTGCTCGGCAAACAGCTCCAGCAGCATGTTGCGCACCTTTGCCACGTCGGTTTCCAACGGCACCGAGAACTGCAGTTGCACCCGCCCCATCGGGTTGGACAGGGTCATGTTGCGCACGCTCTTGGTGATCAATTCCGAGTTGGGCACGATCAGGGTGGAGCGGTCGCCGACCTGGATCTCGGTCGCACGCACGCTGATCTTGCGTACGTCGCCCTCCTGGTCGCCGATACGCACCCAATCGCCGATCTTCACCGGCCGCTCGGCCAGCAGGATCAGGCCCGACACGAAGTTCTGCGTGATCGCCTGCAGACCGAAACCGATACCCACCGACAGCGCGCTCAACACCAGCGCAAGCCGCTTCAGATCCAGGCCCAATGCAGTCAGGCCCCACACCACTACGATCAGCCAGCCCAGATAGCGCGCCACCGTACTGATCGAATTGCGCGCACCGTCATCGAGCTCGGTCTTGGGCAGATAGGTGTTGAGCAACCACTGCTGCACCACGTGCACCAGCCCCATGCCGAGCAGGAACACGCATAGCGCCCTGAACACATCGCCCGGGGTGATCACCAGTTCCTTGCCGATGGTGATGCCGTGCGCGATGTTCTCCGCCCAGTCGGTGACCACGCTGATGTTGGCGCCATACGGCGTCAGCAGTACCGCGATGCCCAGCAGCACCAGTAGCACACGGGTTGCCGCCGATATCAGCAGCCCGAGCTGCACCAGGCGTCCGCTGCCGATGCTGAGCGCGTGCGACAAGGCCCGGCTGAATCGGCCGTCGGGCTTGAACAGCCAGGTCATCAGGTCGTCGGCAAAGACCACCAGCAGGCCGAGCAGGCTGCACACCAGGGTGATCCAGATGATCTGCCGCTCCACGAACAACGCCAGATTGAGATAGCCGAACAAGGCCGCGATCAGCGCAAAGATCACCGCCAGATGGCCCAGCAGGCGGATCAGCACGATGAAGCCGCCACCGCGCGAGACCACCGGCGGCGGCGCATCGCTGTCCGGATCGGCCACCCCGGCATTTGCCGCATGCGCGCGCAAGGACAGGCTCAGCCCGGCCAACGCCGACAGGATCAACCCCGCGTACAGCAACGCGGCCAGCGCATCGGTGGCGGTGGTCAGTGCGGGGCTGCTGCCGGCCACCTCGTTGATCTTCATCGCCATGCCGCTGAACCAGATCACCGCCGCGGTGGCCAGGCAATGCACGCGCAGGCGGTCGACAGTGGCATCGTCCAACGGGAACAGGCGCCAGCTTGGCTGGTGTTTCATCAACAGGCTGGCACTGAGCGAACCGACGAAGGCAGCCACCACACTGATGGCGACGAATCCGGTCAGCAACTGGTCCAGATCGTCCGGCAGCTCGCCGAGCGCGCGGATGCCCTCGACCAGCACGAATGCCGCAATCCCCAGAGTCAGCGTGCCGACCAGCAGAAACCACAGTGCCAGCCCCGAGCGCCGCAGGCGTCCGCCGGGCGCACGTGAGGCCGCGTAGCGACGCCCCAGGTGGCGCAGGAAGATGCGCAGCGGAAGCGCCAGCAGCAACGCGATGACGGCAGCGGTCATCAGCCCGCCCACGCCGCTGGCGGCGATGCCGGCCTGCACCATCTGCACCGTCTTGTCGGACAAGGCCTGCAGGCGGGCACGATCGTCGGGCCATTGCTGCGCGATCTGTTTCCACAAGGTCGGCGACAGCGGCGAGGCGACCCGCGTGGAGAGCTTCACGCTGAAGCGTTGCACGCGCTCGCGTTCGAGCCGGTCGGCCAGGTCCTTGGCATTGGAGACCAGCAGCGTGGCCCGGATGAACTCGGCATTGAGCTGATCGCGCTCCTTGGTCAGCGCCTTGCGCTGTTTTACCAGGTCGGCCGGTTCGTTCGGCGCGGCGACACCGAGCCCCTCCAGTCGCCCGTTGAGCTCCTTGAGCGGTTGCTCCAGCGTGCGCACCAGATCCTGCGCCTGCCGCTGCGCGCCGGCGACATCGTCGGTGAGCTTGCCGAGCTGCTCGGTATCGGCCTTCTCCATGCCCGCGTCGGCCTGGGTCAGCACCTTCTGCATGTTGTCGAGCTGAGTCTGTGCGGTCTCCAGCAGCGTGTCGTCGTCCTGCGCCACGGCGGCGCCCACGCACACCATCCACAACGCGACCAGCAGCAGCACACGCTGCAACACGCCGCGACGGGCACCCAGGGCAACTCGGAATTCGGACACAGGCAGAGATCGGACAGGCGCAACCAGCGCGGTGCCGGCATCTTAATCCACTGCTTCCAGCCAGGCGGATCGACGCTGCCGTGCGGGTTCAGCCTGGCAGAGCTCGCCAGCAGCGGCTGTTACTGCGCGATCGCAGGTTCTTTCGCGATGCGGTGACAGCGCTGCCCGTCGCAGTGGATGCACCGTCCGGTCATCCCAACCTGAGCATGAACGCGGTGCAGCTTGTCACCTCGCGGCAACGGTGCGCTGTCGCAGAATCGAGTCACCGCTACGGCAGACGCAGCGGATGACCGCGAAGGAGACACTCTATGCAGATTCAGATCCAGACCGACAAGCACGTGCCGCATGACCCCTCAGTCGTGCAGCATGTCGAGAAGACCTGCTCCGCCCAGCTGGCGCATTTTGCCAACGACATCACCCGCGTGGAAGTGCATTTGCGCGATGAAAACGGCCAGCGCGGCGGCGCAGCGGATCGAACCTGCAGCATCGAGGCGCACGTCGCCGGCCTGCCGCCGATCGCAGCCACCAATAGCGCCGAAACCACCGCCTCGGCCGTCACCGGCGCCGCACGCAAGCTGCGCACCGCTATCGAACACGCACGTGGCAAGCAGCACGCCAAGGCCACCACACCGCCGCCGGAAGCGCTCTGATCCGCGCCTGGGCAGGGTGGCGCCAGGCGCCCCCTGCCAGCCGCTGCATCGTTGGCACCGCAGCGCAATGACGCATTGATACATCAGCCGGCACCAACTCCTGATCCAGAAACGCCATCGGCCCGCTGCAGTGTCACTGCAGCGGGCCGATGGCGTTTTGATCTGGTGCGCCCGGAGGGATTCGAACCCCCGACCAATGGCTTCGGAAGCCACTACTCTATCCGGCTGAGCTACGAGCGCCTGGCCGGGCATTATGCCAGAACCGCCGCCGCGCGCGTGACACCGGCGACAGGGAGTGCCGAATGGCCGGACACCGCTGCATTGCCGATGGAGCCCAGTCCGGAGCCAGCGCCGGCGAGTAGGCACCTGGCGCGAGCTCGCGCAGCCGTCCGGAAGGCTGGACGATGCTGGGCTCGATCGTCACCCAGCGCATGACCGCAGCCAAGTCGCGCTGCTACCCTTTGCAGCATGAGCAAGCATGGTGTTGAACAGCTGCCCACAGCGCCCGCGCTGACCTGGCCACAGCGACTGGGGCAGTACTGGACGTTGGTCCGCGGCGATCGTCCGATCGGCAGCCTGCTGTTGCTGTGGCCCACCTGGTGGGCGTTGTGGCTGGCCGCCGGTGGCCTGCCGCCGCTGTGGACACTGTTCGTGTTCACCGCCGGGGTCTGGCTGACCCGCTCGGCCGGCTGCGTGATCAACGACTATGCCGACCGCTGGCTGGACCCGCACGTGGAGCGCACCAAGTCGCGCCCGCTGGCCACCGGGGCGGTGTCCGGGCGCGAGGCGCTGTGGGTGTTCGTGGTGCTGATGCTGGTGGCATTCGCGCTGGTGCTCACGCTCAACTGGCTGACCGTGGCCCTGAGCGTGCCGGGCGTGTTCCTGGCCGCCAGCTATCCCTATCTCAAGCGCCACACCCACCTGCCCCAAGTCTATCTTGGCATGGCCTTCGGCTGGGGCATCCCGATGGCCTTCGCCGCGGTGCAGGGCAGCGTGCCTTTGCTGGGCTGGCTGCTGTATGCGGCCAACATCCTCTGGGCCACGGCCTACGACACCTGGTATGCAATGGTCGACCGCGAGGACGACATCCGCATGGGCAGCAAGTCCACCGCCATCCTGTTCGGCAGGTTCGACCTGATCGCGCAGGGCCTGCTGTATGCATCGATGTTTGCGGCATTGGCGCTGGTCGGCCTGCGCGCCGGTCTCGGTATCGCGTACTGGGCGGGGCTGGGCGTGGCCGCACTGCTGGTGGCCTACGAATTCCGCCTCGCCCGCCACCGCGAACGCGGCCCGTGCTTCCGCGCCTTCCTGCACAACAACTGGGTGGGCCTGGCGATCTTCGTCGGCATCGCCGCGGCGCTGGGATTGCGCTGACGCGCAGACAGGTCAATCGCCTCGGCTTAAGCCCCTCCCCCAGCAGGAGAGGGATTGGGGTGAGGGTAGGGGCGAAGCCCCATGCTGCAGCTCACAACCCCCAGCCCACCAAGCCTCACGGCACCCGCGCGCATACCCACGCATCCACCCGCTGCACACCGGCCCGCTGCAAGGCCTGCGCCGCCGCATGCAGCGTCGCACCGGTGGTCATCACGTCATCCACCAGGGCCACATGCGCGGGCAAGGCGCCACGCGCGACAAAGGCCTGGCGCAGATTGCGCTGACGCTCGGCCGCATCCAGCTCCGATTGCGGCGCGGTCGCGCGGACCCGGTGCAGCAATGGCAGGCAGGGCAGCCGCAGCGCGCGGCCGAGCGGTCTGGCCAGCTCCAGCGCCTGATCGTAACCACGCTGGCGCAAGCGCTGCCGGTGCAGACTCACCGGCACCAGCGCCTGCGGACGCGGCAGGCCTGCGCAACGCCTGACCATCAACTCGCTGAGCAAACGCCCGGCAGCCAGGTCCTGATGAAACTTGAAGCGCCGCAGCAGCCCATCCACCGGCCAGCGATAGGTGAAACACGCATGCACGCGTTGCAGCGGTGGCGGGTGCTGCAGGCATTGCCCGCACAGCAGCGCGCCACCGCAGGCGTACAGCTGCGTTGCGCAACACAGGCAGGCGTGCCCGTGATCCGGCAACGCGGCGCGACACGACGGGCACAGATCGCAATCGGCGCTGCCGGGTTCCGCGCACACCAGGCACCGGCTCGGCAGCAGCAACCGCAACACCCGGCGCGGCCACCTGTAAACCGAGTTGGCTTCTTCGAAGTTGACAGCCTCTTCCATGCTCACCAGACTGCCTGGCTTCCAAGCCGCTGACTGTCAGGAAACCCCGATGTCTGTTGTCGTACGCCATGACTGGGATCGCAACGAGCTGCAGGCGCTGTTCGATCTGCCGTTTCCGGAGCTGCTGCACCGCGCCGCCAGCGTGCATCGCGCCCATTTCGATCCGGCGCAGGTGCAGGTGTCCACGCTGCTGTCGGTCAAGACCGGCGGCTGCCCGGAAGACTGCGCGTACTGCCCGCAGGCGCAGCGCTACGACACCGGCGTGACCGCGCAGAAGCTGATGGAGACCGAAGAGGTCGTCGCCAAGGCACGCCAGGCCAAGGCCGCCGGCGCCTCGCGCTTCTGCATGGGCGCGGCCTGGCGCTCGCCCAAGGAGCGCGACATCCCCAAGGTCGCGGCGATGATCCGCGAGGTCAAGGCGATGGGCCTGGAAACCTGCGCCACGCTCGGCATGCTCGACGCCGGCCAGGCACGCGCGCTCAAGGACGCCGGGCTGGACTACTACAACCACAATCTGGACACCGCGCCGGATTACTACGACTCGATCATCCACACCCGCCAGTATCAGGACCGCCTGAACACGCTGGAGCACGTGCGCGATGTCGGCTTGAAGACCTGCTGCGGCGGCATCGTCGGCATGGGCGAAACCCGCGAGCACCGCATCGGCCTGCTGCTGGCGCTGGCCACGCTGCCGGCGCATCCGGATTCGGTCCCGATCAACCAGTTGGTCCAGGTGGCCGGCACCCCGCTGCACGGCACCCAGCAACTGGACCCGTTCGAGTTCGTGCGCATGATCGCGGTCGCCCGCATCACGATGCCGCGTTCGATGGTGCGCCTGTCCGCCGGCCGCGAGGCGATGAGCGACGAACTGCAGGCGCTGTGCTTCCTGGCCGGTGCCAACTCGATCTTCTACGGCGAAAAACTGCTCACCACCGGCAACCCGGACACCGAACGCGACCAGGCTCTGTTCCAGCGCCTGGGCCTGCGCCCGATGCAGATCACCGTCGACGCCGCCGACCACGACCACCCCGGCACCGTGCATGCGGAAATCACCCGCAGCACGGCCTGCGAGCACGCCGCCTAACCGCGAATCGAACGTCCGGCACCGGTCGTCGGTGCCGGCTGGGCGTGCCGGGCGCGGCAGGCTACGCTAACGCCCCCTTCAGCCGTTGAACGCCCCCATGGCCCGCCCCGATCTGCACGAACGGATTTCGTCGCTGCGCACCTTGCGCGTGGCCCAGGAACGGGTGCGGGTGCGGCGGCTGGTGGGCCGTCGCGATGGCGTGCGGCTGGAAGTCGATGGCCGCTGGCTGACCGGTTTCTGCTCCAACGACTATCTGGGCCTGTCGCAGCAGTTCGAAGTGGTCGCCGCGTTGCAGGACGCCGCCGCGCGCGATGGTGCCGGCGCCACCGCCTCGCATCTGATCTGCGGCCACCACACCGCGCACGAAACGCTGGAGCGCGAGATCGCCGAGTGGCTCGGCTATCCATCGGCGCTGCTGTTCGGCAGCGGCTTCATCGCCAACCTGGCAGTGCAGCAGGCCTTGCTCAGCGAGGACGACGATGTCTGCGTGCAGGACCGGCTCAACCACGCCAGCCTGCTCGATGCCACACGCCTGGCCGGCTGCCGGTTGCGCCGTTATCCGCACCTGGATGTGGAAGGCGCGATGCGTCAGCTCAAGGGCTCGCCCGAGGGCGCGGCGATGCTGGCCAGCGATGGCGTCTTCAGCATGGATGGCGATGTCGCGCCGCTGCGTGCGTTGAGCCTGGTGGCGCGCATGCAGCAGGCGCTGTTCTACGTCGACGACGCACATGGCGTGGGCGTGCTCGGCCCGCAGGGGCGCGGTTGCGTTGCCGATGCCGGACTGGGCGTGGCCGAAGTGCCACTGCAGCTGGTGACGCTGGGCAAGGCGCTCGGCGGCTATGGCGCGGTGGTGGTCGGCGATGCGGCGCTGGTGCGCCATCTGGCCGAAACCGCGCGCCCTTACATCTACACCACCGCGTTGCCGCCGGCGCAGGTCGCTGCGACGTTGGCGGCCGTGCGACTGGCGCGTCGCGACGATTGGCGGCGCGCCAAGCTGGTCGAGTCGATCGGCAGTTTCCGCGATGGCGCACGCCGGCATGGCTTCGAGCTGATGGCCTCGGATACGCCGATCCAGCCCCTGCTATGCGGCGAAGAAGCCACGGTGATGGCGATGTCCGCCGCGCTGGAACAGGCCGGCTTCCTGGTCGGCGCGATCCGCCCGCCCACCGTGCCGGAAGGCAAGGCGCGTCTGCGTGTGACCCTGTCCGCGCTGCATACGCCGCAGCAGGTGCAGGCCTTGATCGAGGCCATCGTGCAGGCGTGCGATGTGGTCAGCCGGCAACCGCTGCGTGCGTCTGCCTGAGGGCGACGATCCAGACGATTGCGCAATAGCCGCGCGGTGGCGGCCGGTGCTCGACGTGGCAGTGTCGCGTCGCTGATGTTGCCGGATCGCTGCTGTCGGTGCGGTCCTGCGTGTCCGCAACCGGCTTGGCGTGCCGCGCAGATCGGCTCCACGCGCAGCGCAGGCTGACGCAAGACACCTTGCGCCGCACACGCCGACCCATGCGCCGGTCAGCGCCATCAGCGACAATCCCCGCATGCATATCGATGTCATCGGCCACGGGCCTGCGCTGGTTCTTCTGCACGGTTGGGCGTTGCACGGCGGTGTGTTCGCGCCGTTGGTGGAACGCCTGGCCGCGCAGCATCAACTGCATCTGGTGGATCTGCCCGGGCACGGTTTCAGCCGTGGCGACAGCACGCCGCTGGCGCTGCCGGACGTGGTCGCCGGCATTGCCGCCGCCACGCCGCCGGCGGTGTGGGTCGGCTGGTCGTTGGGCGGGCTGTTCGCGCTGCATGCCGCGGCCACCCAGCCCAAGGTACGCGGGCTGGCGATGATCGCGGCCACGCCGCGTTTCGTGCGTGGCAACGATTGGTCCGACGCCGTCGAGCGCGAGGTGTTCGTGCAATTCGGCCAGGACCTGGCGCGCGACTACCGCGGCACGCTGGAGCGATTTCTGGCGCTGGATACGCTGGGCTCTGCGCATGCCCGCAGCGAGTTGCGCAGCCTGCGCGAGACGCTGGTGGCACGCGGCGAACCGGCCGCCGAAGCACTGCAGCAAGGCCTGCAGCTGCTGGAACGCAGCGACCTGCGCCGCGCGCTGCCGCAACTCGCGCGCCCCAGCCTGTGGATCGCCGGCCAGCGCGACCGGCTGGTGCCGGCGGCCGGCATGCAGGCTGCCGCCGCGCTGACGCCGCACGCGCAGGCCCTGACCATTGCCGGTGGCGGGCACGCACCGTTTCTTGGCCATGCCGATCAGGTCGCCGAGGCGCTGCAACGCTTCGTTGTGTCCGTGCCATGAGCGGATCGTCGATCATGCGGCATCGCTGATCGAGGACACACGCATGGATCTGGGAATCGCCGGGCGCTGGGCACTGGTCTGCGCCGCCAGCAAGGGCCTCGGGCTGGGCTGCGCACGCGCACTGGCCAGCGAAGGCGTCAACGTGGTGATCGTCGCGCGCGGCCGCGCTGCCCTGGAGCAGTCAGCCCAGGCATTGCGCGCACTGCCGGGCGCCGGCGAAGTGCGTAGCGTGGTGGCCGATATCGCCACCCCGCAGGGACGCAGCGATGCGCTCGCCGCCTGCCCGCAGCTGGATATCCTCATCAACAATGCCGGTGGCCCGCCGCCCGGCGATTTTCGCCAGTGGGAACGCGACGACTGGCTGCGCGCACTGGACGCCAACATGCTGGCGCCGATCGAACTGATCCGCGCCAGCGTCGATGCGATGCGCGCGCGGCGCTTCGGTCGCATCGTCAACATCACCTCCAGTGCGGTGAAGGCGCCGATCGACATCCTGGGCCTGTCCAATGGCGCGCGCGCGGGCCTCACCGGCTTCGTCGCCGGGCTGGCGCGCAGCACGGTGGCCGACAACGTCACCATCAACAATCTGCTGCCCGGCCAGTTCGCCACCGACCGCCTGCGCGGCAACTTCGCGGCGATCGCGCAACAGCAAGGCGGCAGCGCCGAAGACGTCGCCGAGCGCAAGCGTGCGGGCATTCCGGCCGCACGCTTCGGCGAGCCGGACGAATTCGGCGCGGCCTGCGCGTTCCTGTGCAGCGCGCAGGCCGGCTACATCACCGGGCAGAACCTGCTGATCGACGGCGGTAGCTATCCCGGCACGTTCTAGAGCGCCTCGGCCACGCGGCGAGTGATGGCGACCGCCGCGGGCATCCGGTGGGTGTTTGGTCAGGCCCCGTTGAATCCCGTGCCGCTCGCCGCGCAGCCACCGGCAGACCGAACGTCTGCAGCCTCGCCAGGCCGATACCAGGCCACCCATCGATTCCCTCCGCCCCGGCCACAGGCGACAATAGCGCCGCTCATGAACAGTACTTTCGACCCCCGCCACGTCCGGCGCGCCTTCGCGCGTGCCGCCAGCAGCTATGCCGCCGCCGCCGCGCTACAGCGCGAAGCCGAAGCGCGCCTGCTCGAATCGCTCGACTACCTGGGCGACCAGGTGCCCAAGGTGGTGCTGGATGTCGGCGCCGGCCCCGGCCATGCCAGCGGCGCGATCAAGAAGCGCTGGCCCAAGGCGCAGGTGATCGCGCTGGACCAGGCCATGCCGATGCTGCGCCAGGCGCGCAAGGCAGCGGGCTGGTGGAAGCCGTTCGCGCAGGTCTGCGCCGATGCACGCGCCTTGCCGGTGGCCGACGGCAGCGTGGACGTGATCTTCAGCAACCTGTGCCTGCAGTGGGTGGAAGACCTGCCCGCGGTATTTGCCGGTTTCCGCCGCGCGCTGCGGCCAGGCGGCTTGTTGCTGTGCTCCACCTTCGGCCCGGAGACGCTGATCGAGTTGCGCGAGGCCTTCGCCCAGGCCGACCCGGCACCGCATGTCAGCCGCTTTCCGCCGATCGCCCAGTTCGGCGATGCCTTGCTGATGTCCGGCTTCCGCGACCCGGTGCTGGACCGCGACCTGTTCACGCTGACCTACAGCGACCTGCCTGCTCTGATGCGCGAGCTACGCGCGATGGGCGCCACCAACGCACTCAGCAATCGCCGCGCCACCCTGACCGGACGCGGCCGTTTTGCCGCCGCCAGCGCCGCCTATGAGCCCTTGCGGCGGCCGGACGGCACCCTGCCCAGCTCCTGGGAAGTAATCTATGCCCACGCCTGGGCACCGGCGCCGGGCGCGCCCATCCGCGAGCAGGGACACGATGTCGCCAGCGTCCCGGTGGCCTCGATCCCGATCCGCCGCCGCATCGACTAGCGGCGGTGCAGATCGCCGGCAGCAACGCAGCCGTTGCCGGCGAGACACACAGTTTTGCGACGGCACCAATGCAGACCTGTCAGGCTCGGTCGCGACACCCGGTAGAATTCAGCAGTCAACGGCCGCATGTTCCTGTTGCGGCTTGCCTTTTCGACGCCTGAACCGGCGTGGTTAGCAAAACGCAGCACGCAGCCGTCAAGTGGCTGCAGACGGCGCGCAGGAATCTGCATGTACGCGTGGTACATGCCGGTTCCGAGTACCGGCAGCGCCTCCGCCCGGCTGCTGCACTGACGTTTTGATAGCCGCTCTTAGGTTTGCGGCCCCCGTCCCCCAATCGGCCTTCCCAATGTTGAAGTGGCTCATCATCGCGCTGTTCATCGCATCGGCGCTGTACATCCATTACCGCGGTCGCGTGCGGCACCGGCTCAGCCGGCAGCTGCTGGACCATTCCACCTTCATGGCGCCGATCAACACGCTGATGTACCTGTGTTCGCGCGTGCCGACCACGCCGTTCATCGATCCCGGCAAGGAATTTCCGGAGCTGGCGCCGCTGCGCGCCAACTGGCCGCTGATCCGCGATGAAGCGGTGGCGCTGCAGCAGATGCAGAAGATCCGCGCCGCCGACGGCTACACCGACATCGGCTTCAACTCGTTCTTCCGCCGTGGCTGGAAGCGCTTCTATCTGAAGTGGTACGGCACCGCCCACCCGTCGGCGTCCGAACTGTGCCCGCAGACCACTGCGTTGCTGAAGTCCATCCCCACGGTCAAGGCCGCGATGTTCGCCGAGTTGCCGCCGGGCAGCGAACTGCGCCCGCACCGCGACCCGTTCGCCGGGTCCATGCGCCTGCACCTGGGGCTGGCCACGCCCAACGACGATCGCTGCTTCATCGATGTCGACGGGCAGCGCCATAGCTGGCGCGACGGCGAGTGGACGATGTTCGACGAGACCTACATCCACTACGCGCGCAACGACACCGACCAGGACCGCATCATCCTGTTCTGCGACATCGAGCGCCCGATGCGCTGGCGTTGGGCCGCGGCGGTGAACCGCTTCGTCGGTCGCAGCCTGCTCTCGGCCGGTGCCTCGCCCAATCAGGAAGGCGACAAGACCGGCGGCATCAACCGCGTGTTCCGCTATTTCTATGCCGCGCGCCTGAAGGCCAAGGCGCTGAAGGAACGCAACAACCCGCTGTACCAGACGCTCAAGTGGGGCATCTTCATCCTGGTGGTGGTCGGGATCGTGTTGCTGTAACCCCCACCCACCCACGTAGGAGCGCACCCGGGCGCGACCGGCATCGCCGGTAACGCCCCATCGCGCGCAAGCGCGCTCCTACATAGGCACAGCTCCGGCCGCAACACCGCACCGATCACGTAGGAGCGCACCCGGGCGCGACCAGGCATTGCCGATAACGCCTCATCGCGCCCGGGTGCGCGCCTACGCAGTGCCGGTCGATGCGCTCAGCGCGACACCTGCGCGATCCATTCCTGCAGGTTGTAGTAGTTGGTGACGCGGGTGATCTTGCCGTCGCGCACATCGAAGAACGCACCGCCCGGCAGCACATAGGTCTGCCCATTGGCTTCCGGCAGGCCTTCGTCGGTGGTGTGGTAGACCCCGTGCACCACGTACTCGGCACCGACCCGGGTGCCATCCTCGTTGGCGGTGATCACGATGTCGCGCAGCTGCTCGCGGTAACTGTCGTTCATGCGCTGCAGGAAGGCGGCAAATTCCGCCCGGCCGATCTCGCGCGGGCCCTGGTTGAGATCGTGCGCGACGTCCTCGGCCAGGAACGCCAGCATGGCGTCCCAATCGCCGCGGTTGAATGCCGCGTAATAGGCCTGGACCAGGCCGGTGGCGTGTTGCCGATTGCGCTCGCTCATGCTCGAACCTGCCGCTGGGAAAGCGGCATCATAGAGCGCGTTTTGCGCTTCAACACGCCTGCCCTGCGGCATACCCGGCGTCAGGCGCCCTGCACCACCAGATCGCGATGGAAGTAATAGACCTCCTGCAGCAGGAAGCGCCAGCTGGTGTGGAAGCTGCGAAAGCGCGTGCTGGGCGTGGAAGAGGCCAGCGCGTCCACCCCCAGCTCATCGCTCAGCCGCAGCGCGCGCGCCATGTGCAACGGGTCGCTGACGATGATCGCCCGGTGCATGCCGTGCCGGTCCATCAGCGCGCGTGCCTGCTGCAGATTCTGCCGGGTGGTGCGCGAGACCGTCTCGATCACGATCGCCTCCGGCGGTACGCCGTGGCGTAGCGCGTAGCGCCGCGCCACCTGCGATTCGGCAAAGCGCGCGCCATTGCCGAAGCCGCCGGTGAACAGCAGCCGCGGCGCGTAGCCCTGCGCGTACAGGTCCAGCGCATGCCGGATGCGCTCTTCGAACACCGGCGAAGGGCGCGCGTCGTAGGCAGCCGCGCCCAGCACGATGATCACGTCGGCCGGCGCGGCCTGGTCGCGATCGCCGACCCAGACGATCCAGCCGGCCACGCCCACCAGCCAGATCAGCGTCAGCATGCACAGGCGCCAGCACCAGCCCCACAGACCGATCCCACGCGACCGCCTGCTCACGCCGCGGCCCACGGCAGCGCATCCAGATCGACATTGCCGCCGGACAGGATCAGCCCGACCCGCCGCCCGGCAAAGCGCGCCGGGTCGCCCAGCACCGCTGCCAGCGCAATCGCCGAGGACGGCTCCACCACCTGTTTGAGCACCTGCCAGATCAGCCGCATCGCCTGCACCACCGCCGCATCGTCCACGGTGATCACCTGCGCGCCGGCGGCCTGCAACACTGCGAAATTGGGCGCACCCAGGGTGCCGCGCAGGCCGTCGCAGAGCGTGTCGGGCACGAAGTCGACCAGGCGCTCGCCGGCCGCCAGCGAGCGCGCGGTATCGGCCGCCCCGCTCGGCTCGGCCAGCACCAGCGCACAGCCCGGCGCCGATTGCAGCGCCAGCGCACTGCCGGCGGCCAGCCCACCGCCGCCGACCGGTGCCACCAGCACATCCAGCCCGCCGCTCTGCAGCAGCAGCTCCAGCGCGGCGGTGCCCTGCCCGGCGATCACCGCCGGGTCGGTATACGGATGCACCAGCGTCGCGCCGCTGCCGGCCTGGACGTCGGCACACATCTGCTCGCGCGCCGCGATGGTGGGCGCGCAACGCCACAGCGTGGCGCCGTGACGGGAAATATTGGCCAGCTTGGCGGCCACCGCGCCTTCGGGCACCACCACGTGGCAGCCGATCCCGCGCGTGCGCGCGGCGAGCGCGAGTGCGGCGCCGTGATTGCCGGACGAATGGGTGACCACCCCACGCGCGGCCAGCTCCTCCGGCAACGACCACACCGCGTTGCAGGCGCCACGGAACTTGAAGGCGCCGCTGCGCTGCAGGTGTTCGGCCTTGAAGAACAGCTGCGCACCGCAGAGGGCGTCCAGGCTGTGCGAGGTCAGCAGCGGTGTCGGCACGCACTGCGGCGCGATGCGCGCAGCAGCTTGCAGGACGTCGGAATGGGCAAGCGGGACCGTCTCGATCATGCCTGCAAGATTAACGTATCGTCCCCGCCTTCACGGCTGCACGCGCGGCACCCGCGCATGCTGGATCGATGCAGAAGCACCACATTGCGGCACAGTTAAGGACCGATTCAATGCATCGGTTCGAAAGTGACACCATGGTTGCAGGAGGGCACCATCCATGAAATTCCGTCTGATCTTCGCCGCCGGGCTATTGGCCCTGGGCGGCTGCGCAACCTACGACTACACCGGTGCGGGGTCGGGCGGCTATTACCGCGGCGCGCCTGCGGTGCAGTACCGCTACCCGCCGGGCTACTCGCCATATTTCTACGGCAATCCCTACGGTTACCCTTACGGCGCCGGTTCGATCGGGCTGTACGACTACCCGGCGTATCCGGTCTACCGCGGTGGCTATTACTACCGCCAGAACGATCGCCGCCCGCAGTACCGGCCGCCACGTCCGCACGGCTCGTTCAACAATGGGCCCCGTCCCAACGGCCCGCGCCCGCAACAGCCCAATCGCCCACCGGCGACTGGCGCTCCGCCGTCGCGGCCACCTCGTATCGGTGCGCCGCCGCGGGTGATCCGCGAGATTCAGCGGCAGACCGCGCCGCGCAATACGCGTGAGCAGATTCCCTGAGTTGCTGACTGCGACGTGGCCCACAAATGGCGATGTTGGGGGCTTGCGTTCAGCCGGCACTTGGTCGCAAGCTAGGCGCTCTGTGTGACCCGCCACGTCATCTTTTGACCCGGCCGGGCGCACTGACCGACTTATGTCGATGTCCGACAGGGAAATCTGGATCCCCCCTGTTCCGGCCCTGTCGGATATCGGCGCCTCCAACGCATAAAGCCCCGGCATGCCGGGGCTTTATGTTTTTGTCGTGCGGTCCGCTCTGGCGCGCCTGGGCACCCCGTTCGAGCAGCCAGGGCTGCGGCGGGCGGTGGAGCGCGGAAAAAAATAAGGGTCGGCAGTCCCCCGACTACCGACCCTTACGCTACCCCATCGCACGCGTGGCTGGCCCCTGTTCCAATTCCAGCCTTGCGCCCATGTCGCAATGCCACGACGGGTGCACTAGGGATATCCGCACGGAACATGCCAACTTGAGAGCCAGTGTTCGATAATGTGATCTACATCACATTTTTATCCGTCGAGTGACCTTACTCGCCCTTCAGCCGATACTTTCGCGGCCGCCAACCTCCTTCTGCTCCTGGTCCACGCCCATGTCCGACTCCTTCTATCGCTACGACGTCATCGTGATCGGCGGCGGCCATGCCGGCACCGAGGCGGCGCTGGCCTCCGCGCGCGCCGGTGCGCGCACCTTGCTGCTGACCCACAACATCGAGACGGTGGGCGCGATGAGCTGCAACCCGGCCATCGGCGGGATCGGCAAGGGCCATCTGGTCAAGGAGATCGACGCGCTGGGCGGGGCGATGGCACGCGCGGCGGATCAGGCCGGCATCCAGTGGCGCACGCTCAATGCCTCCAAGGGGCCGGCGGTGCGCGCCACCCGCTGCCAGGCCGACCGCAACCTCTACCGCAACGCCATCCGCCGTATCGTCGAGGCGCAGCCAAACCTGACCGTGTTCCAGGCGGCGGTGGACGATCTGATCATCCACAACGGCGCCGCCGAAGCCGACAGCGTGCGCGGCGTGATCACCCAGACCGGGCTGCGCTTCGAAGCGCCCTCGGTGGTGCTGACCGCCGGCACCTTCCTGGCCGGCAAGATCCACGTCGGCGAGACCCAGTACGCGGCCGGACGCATGGGCGACCCGCCGGCCACCACGCTGGCCGCGCGTCTGCGCGAACGGCCGTTCGCGATCGACCGGCTCAAGACCGGCACCCCGCCGCGCATCGACGGGCGTACGCTCGACTACAGCGTCATGCAGGAACAGCCGGGCGACGACCCGCTGCCGGTGATGTCGTTCATGGGCCAACTCGGCGATCACCCGCGCCAGGTCAGCTGCTGGATAACCCAGACCACCGAGCAGACCCACGACATCATCCGCAGTGCGCTGCATCGCTCGCCGCTGTATTCCGGGCAGATCGAGGGCATCGGCCCGCGTTACTGCCCGTCGATCGAAGACAAGGTGGTGCGCTTTGCCGAGAAGAGCAGCCACCAGATCTTCGTCGAGCCCGAAGGCCTGGAAGTGGCCGAGATCTATCCCAACGGCATCTCCACCTCGTTGCCGTTCGACGTGCAGCTGGCATTGGTGCGCTCGATCCACGGGTTTGCACAGGCGCATATCACCCGCCCCGGCTATGCGATCGAATACGACTTCTTCGACCCGCGCGGGCTCAAGGCCTCGCTGGAAACGAAGGCGGTGGGCGGGCTGTTCTTCGCCGGGCAGATCAATGGCACCACCGGGTACGAGGAGGCCGCCGCACAGGGCCTGCTGGCCGGGCTCAATGCCGCGCGCCGCGTGCAGGGCTTGCCGGCGTGGTCGCCGCGCCGCGACGAGGCCTACCTGGGCGTGCTGGTGGACGATCTGATCACCCACGGCACCACCGAGCCGTATCGCATGTTCACCAGCCGCGCCGAATACCGCCTGCAGCTGCGCGAGGACAACGCCGATGCGCGCCTGACCGGCGTCGGCCGCGCGATGGGCCTGGTCGACGATGCGCGCTGGGCGCGCTTCTCCGCCAAGCAGGAGGCGGTGCAGCGCGAAAGCGCGCGCCTGTCGGTGCTGTGGGCGACCCCGGCTAATGCACTGGGCCGCGAAGTGGCCCAGACCCTGGGCGTGGCGGTGAGCCGCGAAACCAACGTGCTGGACCTGATCAAGCGCCCCGAACTCAATTACGCCGCGCTGATGCGCGTGCCGACGCTGGGGCCGGGCGTGGACGATGCGCAGGTGGCCGAGCAGGTGGAGATCAGCGTCAAATACGCCGGTTACCTGGACCGCCAGCGCGACGACATCGCACGCCAGCAGCGCCACGAAACCACGCCGATTCCGGATGGATTCGATTATGCCGGCGTGCGCGGGCTGTCGATCGAGGTGCAGCAGAAACTCGAGCGCGTGCGCCCGCAAAGCATCGGCCAGGCGCAACGCATTGCCGGCATGACGCCGGCGGCGATCTCGTTGCTGCTGGTGCATCTGGAGCGGGCGCGCCGCAGCCAGGTGGCGTAAGCGCTCGCCGGTGCGTGGGCAGCTGCATGGCGGCTGCCTGTTCGGACGCATGCGTTTACACGCGGCACACGCGTGAATGTTTGTCAGCGGATGTCATGGCGCGACGGCATGTCGCCGCAAGCGAAGCAACACGCCGGTATCGCAGCGGCGGTGCCTAAAAGCGCGATGGAGGTCGCGAACGAGTTGGTATGCTCCGGCACCACCGACGACTTCCTGACGATGAACAGACTGCGCGCGCTGCTGACGGCCAGCTACCGGATCGCCTGCCCCGCCCTGCTGCTGATGCTGGGCGGCACCTCGCAAGCGGCCGCGCAGACCGAGGAAGACGGGCGTTACTGGCTGAGCGTGTATGCCCAGGGCAAGCTGCCGGTCGAAAACCTGTACTGGAGCATGGATGTGCACCCACGCTGGCGCGAAGAGGGCGAACAGTTCGACCAGTTGATCCTGCGCCCTGCGGTGTTTTACCGGTTCACTCCCAAGGCCAGTGTCTGGATGGGCTATGACACCATCATCAGCCACCCGGCCGGGCAGTCCTCCAACCGCAAAAATCGCTGGTGGGGGCAGTTTCAATATCAGTTCGATCCGATTGCCAATATCACCATCACCAGTCGCACCCGCCTGGAGCAGCGGCACCGCGAAGGTTTCAGCGACGAGGGGTATCGGGTGCGCCAGATGATCAGGGCGGTCCGGCCCAGCGCATTGTCTGCGCAATTGTCGTGGGTGGCCTTCAACGAACTGTTCGTCAATCTCGACCACACCGAGTGGGGTGCCCGACGCGGTCTGGACCAGAACCGCGTCTTCGTCGGCATCAACTGGAAGTTCAACGACATTGCCAATGTCGACGTCGGTTATCTGAATCAGTTCGTCAACACCAGCACCGTGGACCGCGAAAACCACGTGCTGATGACCACGTTCCGCTTCAACTTTTGAGCCTGCTGGCGGCCCGCAAGACTTGCGTACCTGCAAGCCTGCATCGTCGTCTTTCCCTCGCGCGGTGATCCACATGCGGGCATGGCTGCAGCGCTGCGGCAGCGCGCGCATGGCACGCCTGCCGCACGCCCTTATGCCGCCCTGCGCTCGACGGCGGGCAGCAAGCGCTGGCGCAGCAGCAGCGCTGCCATCTCCAGCGTTTCGCCGGCGGCGCGCAGGACGCCGCCCATATTGATGAAGCCGTGGATCATGCCGGGAAAGCTGTGCAGGGTGACTTCCACACCGGCGGCGCGCAGGCGTTCGGCATAGCTGCGGCCTTCGTCGTAGAGCATGTCGCGCTCGCCCACGATGACCAGTGCGGGCGCAACGCCGGCCACCTCCGGCACCAGCATCGGCGAGACGCGCCAGTCCTGTGCAATGGCCGGGTCGGGCAACAGATGGCGATTGAAGAAGCGCACCGCCTCGGCGGTCAGCGGCGGCAGGCCGGCGTTATGTGATCGCGACGGGTATTGGCCGTTGTCCTCGCGCGCATCGGTGAGCGGATACACCAGCACCTGGCAGCGCAATGCGATCCCGGCATCGCGCGCGGCCAGCGCCGCGACTGCGGCCATGGCCCCGCCGATGCTGTCGCCGGCCACGGCCAGGCGCTGCACGTCGGCACCGACCGCATCGGGCTGGGCAACCAGCCAATGCAGGGTCGCAATCACGTCCTCCACGCCGGCCGGCGCGGGATGTTCCGGCGCCAGGCGATAGTCGACCGCCAGCAGTTGGCAGCCGGCGCGCGCCGCCAGTTGACGGCAGACGTCGTCGTGGGAGTCGAGGTCGCCCACCACACCGCCGCCGCCGTGCACGAACAGGCAGGTCGGGGCCGGACCGGCAGCCAGCCCGGACGGGCGATACAGACGCAGGCGCACCGGGCCGGCAGCGGTGCCGGCCTGCAGGTCGCGCACCTCGGCCATCTCCACACGCGAAAAGCCCAGCTGCGTGCCGAGTGCACGCATCATTGCGCGCGCGCCCTCGATCGGCAGGGTTTCCATCGGTGGTTGAGCGGCGTGTTGAAGCTGGGCGAACAGGCGCACGACATCGGGATCAAACGACATGGCGGACTCTCCAGGAGACGATGGCTGAGCCTGCCAGATACTTATGATCAATCACCATTCAACGCCATCAATTATTTCAATGGCGGTGCCGGAGATGCGCGGCAGTACCGCAAAAACCCCGTGCTGCCGATGCATGCGCCTGCCATGGCGATGCCTGGCGAACAGTCGCATCATCAGCATCTGTTGGTTTTTTGCTGCACTGCATCGTGGCTGCGCGCCTGCATCGGCACGCACCTGCATGACAGTCGTGAGCGATGCATGCCGGCATGCGCGCCAACTGTGTCGCTGCTGTGACGCCGCATCGCGCGCGAACGCAACAGCGGCCTAGTCGTCGTCCTCGGCAGCGGCCTCGCGGCCCTGCTGACGGATGAGGTTTTCCTGGCGTGCGTCCTCGATCGAGGCGCGGATGGCACGCACGTCGGCGCGGCGGGTGTCGAACTTGAAGCGGCCGGTCAGCACGCTGTCCGGGCGCAGCTCGCCCTTTTCGAACAGCGCCCACATCTCTTCGCCGTAATGGGTGTCCAGCAACTCCGGGGCGAAGCGGCCGAGGCAGTCGCGCAGGTTGTGCACATCGCGCAGCAGCATGTCGCGTGCGGCGTTGTTGCCGGCAGCACTGACCACCTGCGGAAAATCGATCAGCACCGGGCCCTCGGGCGAGACCAGCACGTTGTATTCGGACAGGTCGCCGTGCACCAGGCCCAGCGACAGCATCTTGACCACATCGCCGATCAGGCTGGTGTGGAAGCTGCGCGCCTGCTCCGGCTCCAGGTCCACCTCGCCCAGCCGCGGTGCGCTGTGGCCGGCCTCGTCGGTGACCAGGTCCATCAGCAGCACGCCGTGGAAATAGCCGCGCGGCTTAGGCACGTGCACGCTGGCGTCCATCAGTTGATAGAGCACCTCGGCTTCGGTGTTCTTCCACGCGGTCTCGGCTTCGCGCCGGCCGAACTTGGTGGCCTTGCCCATCGCGCGCGCCTGGCGGCTGCCACGCACCTTGCGGCCCTCCTGATATTGCACGCGCGCCTGGAAACTGCGTTGCGCCATGTCCTTGTAGACCTTGGCGCACAGGATGTCGGCGCCCGTACTGACCACATAGACGGATGCTTCCTTGCCGCTCTTCAGTGGTCGCAACACTTCGTCGATGATGCCGTCGTCGATCAGCGGTTGCAGGCCCTTGGGGGTTTTCATGGACTAAGGAGACCGATCCGAAACAAACCAGCAACGATTATGCGGCAACCAGGGTGAAGCGCTTACATGTCCAGGCGCAAGCTGCGACCGGGGGCATGTATCGGCGTGAGCGCTTACCATGCACGGACCCGTCCAAGCTGCGATCCGATGCCCGAGCCCGCCTCCAGCCGCCGCAAACCCACCACCACCGTGGCCACCGCCGGGAGCGAACGCGGCCTGCCGCATGAGTTGATGCAGCAGATCGCCGCCGCCCAGGGCGACCCGGACTTCATGACCTCGCTGGGCCGCGGGCTGGTGGTGCTGAGCGTGTTCGCCCAGCACGCGCGCGAGGTGACGATGTCGCAGATCAGCCTGGAAACCGGCATCTCGCGTGCGGCGGTGCGGCGGGTGCTGCATACCCTGGCCAGGCTGGGCTATGTCGGCGAGCAGGGCCGCGGCTACGTGCTGCTGCCGCGCGTGCTGGGGATCGGCGGTGCGTATGCGGCGTCTTCGTCGATGACCGCGGCGGCGCAGCCGGTGCTGGACGGGCTGCGCGACCAGTTGCACGAATCCTGCTCGCTGGGCGTGCTGGACGGCGACGACCTGCTGTACGTGGCGCGTGCCGAGACGGTGCGCATCATGTCGATCGGGCTGCGCCCAGGCACACGCCTGCCGGCCTACTGCACCTCGATGGGCCGCGTCCTGTTGGCCGCCCTGCCCGGCGACACCTTGCAGGCGTACCTGGAGCGCACCACGCTGCGCCCGCGCACCGACCGCACCGTGACCCAGGCGTCTGCACTGCTGGAAGTGTTGGCACGCACGCGCCGCGAAGGCATGTGCCTGACCGACCAGGAACTGGAAATCGGCCTGCGCTCGATCGCGGTGCCGGTGCGCAACCTGCGCGGCGAGGTGATCGCCGCGCTCAACATCGGCGCCCAGGCCGGGCGCGTGAGCCTGCAGACGATGCAGACGCTGCTGGAGCCGTTGAAGCAGGCGGCGCAGCGGCTGGGTGCATTGTTGAGTTAGTGAGTGGCGGGCGCGCTCAGCGCGGCCGGCGCAGGAAGCTCACCACCGCATCCACCCAGGCGGAATGGGTGTCCTCGACATGCGCCACGTGATCGGCGTGCGGCAGCGTGACCCAGCTGCGGTCTTCGCTGCGCAGGCGTGCGTACAGGTGCGCGTTGTCCGCCTGGGTCGCGATGGGATCGTCGACGCCACGCAGCAGCAAGACCGGCAGCGTGGTCACCTGCTCCGGCTGGAAGGCGAACTGCTCCATCGCGCGCCAGTCGGTGCGCACCGGGTCGGCCGATACCGCCTGCGCCACATAGGCCGCACGCACGCTAGGCGGTGCGGCGTTAGCGGTGATGAAATCCTCGCCGGCCGCCGCGGCCGTGGTGCGCGCACGCAATGGCTGCGCCGGCGCCGGGGTGGTGTCGGGCGCTGTGTCGACATCGTCGGGGAAGCCGTACAGCACCAGCGCCGACACCGCCTGCGGATGTTGCTGGGCGATCAGCAACGCCACCCGCGCGCCATTGGAATAACCGAGCAGCGCCGGCGGCGGCAGCTGCGGGTGCTGGTGGGCAACCCAGCTCAGCACCGCATCGACATCGGCCACGGCGCGCGCGGGCGTGTTCCAGCCGCTGCGATCGCGCGCACTGCCGCCATAGCCGCGCAGATCGACCGCGTAGGCGGCATAGCCGGCCTGCGCCAATGCCGCCAGCACCGAGCGCGCATCGCGCGGCTCGTCGGCAACCTGCAGATCGAAATTGGGCAACGCACTCCAGGTGCGCCCATGCACCAGCAGGATCGTGCCGCGCGGCTGCGCGGGGACGCGCGACCACACCGCCAGCGTCTGGCCATCGTCGGTGCGCACCTGCGCCAGCTCGGTCCCGGGCCCGGGATGCGGTTGTGCCTGCAGCCCGGATGCGGTGAGCAGCAGCAAAAGCAAACAAACGGTACGCAGCAGCATCGGCAACCTCATGGGAAATGTCCTGTGCGAACGGAAGCGGTGGTCCGTTGCGGCACGTCCATCATCCCGTCGTCGATGGGCGATGTCATCAGCGGCGATGTGTATACGGGATGGCCAGGGTGCAACGCAGTGCGCGCGCTGGATCGCCACCCTGCCCGGCGTGCCCTGAGTGCAGGCCAGGGGGCACAGCCAACCGAACCGGTGGCATTTGCGCCGCATGCCGCGCAAATGCAGCGTGCCTGCTGCACTCACGCGTCGCCGTGGCCGTCAGCCTTCGGGCGCCGGCTGTTCTTCGCCGGCCTGCTCCTCGAGGATGGGCTTGGCCAGCGCGAAGGCATGGTTGGCGGCAGGCACGCCGCAATAGACCGCGGCCTGCAGCAGGACTTCCTTGATCTGCTCGGGCGTGACGCCGTTGTTACGCGCAGCGCGCACGTGCAGCTTGAACTCCTCGTCGTGGCCCAGCGCCACCATCATCGCCAGGGTCAGCAGCGAGCGGGTGTGCGCGGGCAGGCCATCGCGGGTCCAGATGGTGCCCCAGGCGTAGCGGGTGATCAGCGTCTGGAACTCGTCGGTGAACTCGGTGCGTGCGGCCAGCGAACGCTCGACATGCGCATCGCCCAGGACGCGTCGGCGCTCGCGCAAGCCCGCCTGGTAACGCTCGTCTTCGTGCATCGGAATCTCTCCTGCGTGGGAATGGGGAATGGGGGAATCGGAGTGCTGGCGGCTGCTGCAGGTCAGCTGTGGCCGTAGGGCAAGCGCTGACGTATCAGGTGCATTGGTTGCGATTGACGTCGCTGGCGACAGGCAGCCGGCTGTGGTCAGCTGGGCGCAGATGCAACGCATGAGTGGGGATGCCGGGCGTCTTGCGTGCCGGATCGGGGTGACGGCTGCACGCGTCCGGCAGCTGCCTGGCCGGGCGGAGGGTCACACGTGGTCGGCCTGCAGAAAGCCCAGCACGCTGTGGTTGAACGCGGCCGGCGACTCCAGGTTGCAGATATGCCGGCCGGACACCTGTGCGTAGTGGCCGTGCGGGGCGGCGTACGCGATCTCGCGCAGATCGGCCGGTGGACAGACCGGGTCGTCGTCGCCGGCCAGTGCGAGCAGCGGCAGTTCTAGCGTATCCAGCGCGCCGCGGAAATCGGCGTCGGCCACCGCCTGGCAGCAGGCGATATAGCCCTGCGGCGATGTCGACACGAACGCGGCCACGATCATGTCCAGGCGCTGCGCATGGCTGATGGCAAACGGTGGCGTGAACCAGCGCTGCAAGGTGGCATCGACCAGCCCCGGCAGGCCTTCGCTGCGCACCTGCTCGATGCGCGCGTTCCAGCTCTCGCTGCTGCCGATCTTCTGCGCGGTGGCGCACACCACCAGCCGGCGTAGACGCTGCGGCGCATGCAGGCCCAGCCATTGCCCGGTGAGTCCGCCGATCGACAGGCCGCAGAAGTCGCTCTGCGCGATCTGCAACGCGTCCCACAGCGCCAGCACGTCCTGGCCCAGGTCGGCAACCCGATACGGGCCGGGCGGCGTGTCCGAATCGCCATGGCCGCGGCGGTCGTATCGCAGGATGCGGTAATGCGGCGCAAACGCGGCGATCTGCACGTCCCACATGTGCAGGTCGGTGCCCAGCGAGTTGCAGAAGGTCAGCCAGGGGCGACCTTCGGTGCCGTCGAGGCGGTAGTGCAGGCGATGCGTGGGCAACTGGAGATAAGCCATCGGAGCACCGTCAGCGGGATGAAGAAGCGGCCAGCACGCGATCGATCCAGACCGAGGACATGCCGCGCCAGCTGTCCACATCGAACACCCCCTGCAGTTGCGCCTGCGTGAGTACCGCGCTCACCTGCGCGTCGTCGCCAAGCACCTCGCGCAGATGGCGCTGCTGCGCCTGGGCGCGTGCCACCGCCTGTTCGACCAGCGCATGCGCCTGCGGCTTGCCGAGCCGTGGTGCCAGCGCGAACACCGCCGCCTCGGCGTACAACGCGCCACCATGGCTGTGCAGGTGCGCGCGCATGGCTTCGCGGTCCAGTTGCAGGTCGGTCAGGCAGCCTTGCATCTGCGCCAGGCTGCCGGCGGTCAGGCACACGATCTGCGGCAAGGTCTCCCATTCGGCATGCCATTGGCCGGCGGCGCGCTCATGCGGCTGCGCCATCGCGCTGAACAAGGTCGCCACCAGGCCGGGCACGCGGGTGGCAGCAGCAACCGCGGCGACGCTGGAGACCGGATTGCGCTTGTGCGGCATCGCCGAGGAGCCGCCCTTGCCGGCTGCGGCCGGCTCGAACACTTCGCCGACTTCCGACTGCATCAGCAACACCACGTCGCCGCCGATCTTGCCCAGCGTGCCGGCCAGCAGGCCGAACGCACAGCCGACCTCGACGAGGCGATCGCGTGCGGTATGCCACGGCATCGCGGGCAACGGCAGCGCCAGCGTGGTTGCCAGCGCCTGGGCGACATCCAGACCGCGCTCCTGCAACGACGCCAACGTGCCGGCCGCGCCCCCGAACTGCAGCACCAGGCCATCGTGCTGCAGGGCCTGCAGGCGCTGGTGCGCGCGCTGCAGCGCATCCAGCCAGGCGGCGACCTTGAGCCCGAACGTGACCGGCACCGCCTGCTGCAACAAGGTACGTCCGGGCAGGCCGGTGTTGCGTTCGCGCGCGGCCAGCGCAGCCAGCTCGGCGCACAGGCCCTGCAGGCGCGGCAGCAGCAGGTCGAGCGCGGCGCGCAGCTGCAGTACCGTGCCGGTGTCGATGACGTCCTGGCTGGTGGCGCCCCAGTGCACCCAGCGCGCGGCCTGTACATCGTGGGCGGCCACACGCGCGGTCAGCGCCTTGACCAATGGAATGGCGGGGTTGCCGGCAAGTGCGGTGGCCTGGGCCAGCGCGGCCAGATCGTAATGCTGCACGTCGCATGCGGCCGCAATGACCTGCGCGGCCTCGGCGGGAATCACGCCGCATTGCGCCTGCGCGCGGGCAAGCGCGGATTCGAAGTGCAGCATTGCCTGCACCCGCGCCGCGTCGTCGAACAGCGCGTCGCAGGCCGGCTCGCCAAACAGGGATCCCAACAGGGAAGACGTCGCAGTCATGCATGGCCTCTGGTGGCGTGCCGGCAGCATGGCACCGATGCGCAAGAGTGCCAACTGGCGTGCGCGGTGCCGGGTGGTGTGCACGCGTGGTGATCGGTGCGGGTCATGCGTGCTGCACGTTTGGACAAGGCGTGTCGCGGCGGGATCACGGCATTGCGCGCGGTTACCACGCGATCACGATGGATCACCGAGGGCAGCGCGCGCTGGCACCTGCCTGCCCGGCGCGCGGCGACAGCTGCACCGCACCTGCACGCAGGTGCAGACGTGCTGCTCGCACGGAGACAACCATGCATGGCACCCCGCGCACCGACCGCGCGATCAATAGTTGAAGAACACCGTTTCCGCATCGCCCTGCATATGGATGTCCCACAGGTAATCGCTGCCACCGCGCGAATGCGCCAGCAGCGTGCTACGGCGCTCGGCCGGCACCAGGGCCAGGATGGGGTCGCTGCCCAGCTGCGGATCGTCGGCGAAGTACAGCCGCGTCGACACGCCGCGCAACAGCCCGCGCATGAAGACCAGCACGGTCAGATGCGCTGCCTGCTGCTTGCCGTCCGGCCCGGCGACCTGGCCCGGCTTGACGGTGCTGAAGGAAAACCGCCCCTGCGCGTCGGTCGGCACGCGGCCCCAGCCATCGAAGCCGGGATCGTGCGCCTGGCAGCGCGTATCGGCGGCATGCGCATAGATGCCGGCCGCATCGGCCTGCCACAGCTCCAGCACTGCGTCGGCCACCGGGACGCCGGCGCCATCGAACACGCAACCACTGACCTGCACGTGTGTACCCACGGCCTGCGCAGGCGCGAGTTGCGCGCGATACAGCGGCTCCAGCCCGAGCCGGTAATACGGGCCAACGGTTTGCGACGGGGTGGTGTGCAGGCTCATCGATTCACTCCCAGACCGTTTGCTTGCGACCGCGCAACACGATGTCGAAGCGGTAGGCCAGCGCGTATTCGCTCACCGCGTTTTCCCAGTCGAAGCTGGACACCATGCGTTCGCGCACCTGCGCATCGTCCACGCAGTTGTAGATCGGGTCGTGCGCCAGCAACGGGTCGCCGGGGAAGTACATCTGGGTGATCAGCCGCTGCCCGATGCCATCGCCATGCAGCGAAAAATGGATATGCGCCGGCCGCCAGGCGTTGTAGTGATTGCGCCACGGATACGCGCCCGGCTTGATGGTCTTGAACGCGTAGCGGCCATGGTCGTCGGTGAGCACCTGGCCGGTGCCGCGGAAGTTGGGATCCAGCGGTGCGTCGTGCCGGTCGCCGGCATGTTGATAGCGGCCGGCGGCATTGCATTGCCACACTTCGACCACGCTATTGCGCACCGGCTTGCCGTTTTCGTCGAGCACGCGGCCGGACACGATGATGCGCTCGCCCAATGGCTCGCCCGCAAAGCCGGCGGTGAGGTCGGCGGCATGCGCGCCCAGGGTGAGCCGATTCAATTGCGGGCCGGTGACTTCCGACAGCGTGGCCGGGATATCGATGGGCGCACGCGTGGGGCCGCGCAATGCGGTGGATGCGTAGGGCAGATGCAGGTAGGCCGGCTGTGTGCCGATTCGCGGCCGGCGATAGCCGAGCAGCGGATCGATCGACGTGTCAGAGCTGGGGTCGCGCATGCGGGATCTCCATCGGTTGCGCTACGGCAGGATCAAAACGTGGGTGTGCGGTCACGGCGGTGACGGTTGCAATCGGCGCACTACACGCGCTCGATCGCCAGCGCCACGCCCTGCCCGACCCCGATGCACATGCTGGCAAGCCCAAGCCGCCCATTGCCCGCCTCCAGTTGCCGCAACAAGGTCAACGCCAGCCGCGCGCCACTCATGCCCAGCGGATGACCCAGCGCGATGGCGCCGCCATTGGCGTTGACGTGCGCGGCATCGTCGGCCAGGCCGAACGCGCGCGTGCAGGCCAGCACCTGCGCGGCGAAGGCTTCATTGAGTTCGATCGCGTCGAACTGCTCGATGCGCAGGCCCAGGCGCGCCAGCAGGCGCTGCGTGGCCGGTACCGGGCCGATGCCCATGTAGGCCGGCTCCACACCCGCCGATGCGAAGCCGAGCACGCGTGCCCGCGGGGTCAGTCCATGCGCGTGCACGGCCTGCGCAGACGCCAGCAACAGGGCGGCAGCGCCATCGTTGAGACCGGCCGCATTGCCGGCCGTCACCGTGCCGGGCTGGCGGAACACCGGCTTGAGCTTGGCCAGCATCTCGGCGGTGGTGTTCGGGCGCGGATGCTCGTCGCGATCGACCGCGCTTGCCTCGCCCCCTTTGCGTGCGGCCACCGGCACCGGAGTGATTTCTGCATCGAAGAAACCGGCCGCCTGTGCGGCGGCGGCGCGCTGCTGGCTGCGCAGCGCAAACGCGTCCTGGTCTTCGCGCGCGATGGCATGGCGCTGTGCCACGTTCTCCGCGGTCTCGCCCATCAGCTCCACCCCATAGGCGCCCTGCAGGCGCGGATTGATGAACCGCCAGCCCATCGTGGTGTCTTCCAGCTGTTGCGTGCGCGCGAACGCGCTCTCGGCCTTGCCCATGACCCACGGCGCGCGGGTCATCGATTCGACCCCGCCGGCGATCGCCAGTCCCAGCTCGCCGGCACGGATGCCGCGCGCCACCGTGCCGACCGCATCCAGCCCCGAGCCGCACAGGCGATTGAGCGTGCTGCCCGGCACCGAGCTGGGCAAGCCCGCCAGCAACAGACTCATGCGCGCGACATTGCGATTGTCCTCGCCGGCCTGATTTGCGCAGCCCAGGTACACGTCGTCGATCAGCGCCGGTTCCAGTTGCGGATTGCGTGCCATCAACGCGGCGATCGGTATCGCGCCCAGGTCGTCGGCGCGCACGCCGGCCAGGGCGCCGCCGTAGCGGCCGATCGGCGTGCGGATGCCATCGATCAGATAGACCTCGCTCATGCCTCGGCTCCGGCTGCCTGCTTGCCATGCGCGGCGTCGGTGCGTGCCTGCAGCGCGCGCAGCGCCTGCAGTTCCGCAACGCTGGGTGGGGTGGTCTGCGCCAGATCGGCGGCGAAGCGGATCGGCCAGCCGGTGGCCGCGCTCACCTGCTCGCGGGTGCTGCCGGGGTGCAGCGCGGTGACGGTGAGTTCGCGGGTCACGGGATCGGGCTCCATCACGCACAGGTCGGTGACCACCACGGTGGGGCCGGCGCCGGGCAGGCCGGCGCGCTGCCGCGCATCGCCACCGTCCAGATGCCCGACCGTGGTGATGAAGTCCAGCGCGGGCACGAAGCTGCGTCTGGATTGGCGAATGATGATGAACACCTGTTTGGCGCTGGCCGCGATCTCCGGCGCGCCGCCCGCGCCGGGCAGCCGTGTCTTCGGCGCGTCGTATGGGCCGATCACCGTGGTGTTGAGATTGGCATGGCGATCGATCTGCGCCGCGCCCAGGAAGCCCACGTCCACGCGCCCGCCCTGCAGCCAGTAGCGGAAGATTTCCGGGGTGGAGACCACGGTGTCGGCGGTTTCGGCCAGCTCGCCGTCGCCGATCGACAACGGCAACACGTCCGGGCGCGCGCCAATCGGGCCGGATTCGTAGATCAGGGTGACATCCGGCGCATGCGTCAGCCGCGCCAGGTTGGCGGCGGTGGACGGCAGGCCGATGCCGACGAAGCACACCGCGCCATCGGGCAGGCGCCGCGCCGCCGCCACGGTCATCATCTCGTTGGTGCTGTAGTCGCTCATGCGGCCACCTGCAGCAGCGATTGCGCGTACACGCGCTGGAACGCGGCAAAGTCCTCGGTGTCGAGAATGTGCGTCTGGATCCAGGCCTGGAAGCGTGCGCGGTCGCGCGCAATCGCATCCCAGGCCAGGTAGAAGCGGTTGTCGCGGGCGTAATAACCGTGCGCGTACGACGGTGCCGCACCGCCGGGCACATGGCAGACCGCATCGACCACCCAGCGCGGCAGGATGCAGGCGTTGGGCGGTGCATCCAGCGTGTCGACGATCTCTTCCACCGTGACGATCACCTTGCGCGCCGCCAGCGCGGCTTCCTTCTGCACACCCAGGATGCCCCACAGCAGCACGTTGCCGCGGCGGTCGGCCTGCTGCGCATGGATCACGGTGACATCGGGCTTGACCGCCGGCGTGGTGGCCAGCGTCTCGCCGGTGTACGGGCATTGCAGGAACTTGATGCTGTCGTTGACGCGCGGCAGGTCCGAGCCGACATAGCCGCGCAGCACCGCGAACGGCAGGCCCGAGGCACCGGCCACATACGCGTTGGCCATGTCGGCATGGCTGTGTTCGCGGATCTGCAGCGGCTGCGGCCACGCATGTTCGACCGCATCGCGCAGCCGGTGCAGCGAACCGACGCCGGGATTGCCGCCCCACGAGAACCGCAATGCCGATGCACAACCGGCGCCGATCAGCTGGTCGTAGATCAGGTCAGGGGTCATGCGCACCAGGTGCAGGTCGCGCTTGCGCTGGCGGATCACCTCGTGGCCGGCCGCATGCGGAATCAGATGGGTGAAGCCTTCCATCGCCACGCAGTCGCCATCGGCGATCAGCTGGGACACCGCTTCTGAAAGGGGGACGATCTGGGCCATTGCTTCGGTCCTGCACAGCGAGCGTGTGGTCACGTTAGGCGCAGCTGCACGGCCCGGTCAATGCGATTATCGGTGCATCAATTCGATAATCGCACAATTTCGGCGGGCGACCGACGCTCCAACATTGTCTCCGGTGTATACATAACTTCGCTTGCAAGCAGACGCCAGCGCCGGCATGCGCGTCAACTGGTCGCCAGCCGGCGCACCGCTGCCGATCCGCACCCCAGGTTGTATACAAAACCCCAGGAGCCACGGTCATGTCCCAGTCCAAGCAGCTGTTTCCCCTCAACGCGTGGTACGCCGTCGCCTGGGACCACGAGATCAAGCATGCGCTGACCCCGCGCAAGGTCTGCAACCTGGATGTGGTGGTCTATCGCACCACTGCCGGGGCCGTGATCGCGCTCGAAGATGCGTGTTGGCATCGCCTGGTGCCGCTGTCGATGGGCAAGCTGCGCGGCGACGATGTGGTGTGCGGTTACCACGGGCTGGTCTACAACAGCCAGGGCCGCTGCGTGCACATGCCCTCGCAGGAGACCATCAATCCCTCCGCGTGCGTGCGCAGTTTTCCGGTGGCCGAGAAGCATCGCTATGTGTGGATCTGGCCGGGCGACCCGGCGCAGGCCGACACCCGCCTGATTCCCGACCTGCACTGGGCGCACGATCCGGCCTGGGCCGGCGATGGCCGCACCATCTATGCCAAGTGCGACTACCGGCTGGTGCTGGACAATCTGATGGACCTGACTCACGAGACCTTCGTGCATGGCTCCAGCATCGGCCAGGACGAGATCGCCGAAGCGCCGTTCGAGGTGATGCATGGCGACCGCTCGGTGGTGGTGTCGCGCTGGATGCGCAATATCGACGCGCCGCCGTTCTGGGCCAGCCAGATCGCGCGCCATCTGGATTACCGCGGCAAGGTCGACCGCTGGCAGATCATCCGCTTCGAAGCGCCCGGCACCATCGCCATCGACGTCGGCGTGGCCATCGCCGGCACCGGTGCGCCGGAGGGCGACCGCAGCCAGGGTGTCAACGGCTACGTGCTCAATACCATCACGCCCGAAACCGACACCACCTGCCACTACTTCTGGGCGTTCATGCGCAACTACGCGCTGCACGACCAATCGCTGACCACGCTGACCCGTGCAGGCGTCACCGGCGTGTTCGGCGAGGACGAGGCGGTGCTGGAGGCGCAGCAACGCGCCATCGACGCGCATCCGGATCACACCTTCTACAACCTCAACGTCGATGCCGGCGGGATGTGGGCGCGCCGCGTGATCGATCGGCTGATCGCCCAGGAGCAGCGCGCGCAGGAACTGTCGCTGCGGATGGTGGGCTGAGCACCGCATCGGAGGTTTCCATGTCACCCGCCACCCCGTTTCGCAGCAGTGCGGCGCAGACCACGCGTGCACTGCTGTCGCTACGCGAACTCATCCTCGACGGCACCCTGCCGGCCGGAACGCGCCTGTCCGAGCTGGCGGTGGTGCAGCGGCTGGGCATGTCGCGTACTCCCGTGCGCGCCGCGTTGCAGCGGCTGTGCGAAGAAGGCCTGGCCAGCGCACTGCCCGGCGGCGGCTATGCGGTGCAGGCCTTCAGCGAACGCGATGTGCACGATGCGATCGAACTGCGCGGCACGCTCGAAGGCCTGGCCGCGCGCATGGCGGCCGAGCGCGGAGCATCGGCCGCGGCGCTGGCCCAGGCACGCCAGCTGCTGGACACGCTCGACCGCATCGTCGGCTCGCCGTTGCACGCCATCGACTTCAGCGCGTACGTGCAGGCCAATGCGCAGTTCCACGCGTTGCTGGTGGCCATGGCCGGCAGCGATGTGCTGGGCCGCGAGCTCACCCGCGTGCTGCAGCTGCCGTTCGCCTCGCCCAACAGCCTGGTCATGGCGCAGACCACCAGCGCCGAGGCGCGGCTGATCCTGACCCTGGCGCAGGACCAGCACCGCGAAGTCCTGGCCGCCATCGAAGACCGCCAGGGCGCGCGCGCCGAAGCGCTGATGCGCGAACACGCACGGCTGGCCCATCGCAATCTGCGCCACGTGCTGCAGACCCCGGCGGCGATCACCCAGGTGCGCGGCGGCGCATTGATCGGCCGCGCCCATCCCGCCACTGCCGGCAGCAGCCGGCCCACCCCTCTGCCTGGAGTTCCCCATGCGTAAAGACACCCAGTGGCACAGCGCCCACGTGGTCAGCATTGCCGACGCCTGCGAGGGCGTGCGCGAAATCGTGCTCGATCCTGGGACCGCGGCGCGCGGCTTCGAAGTCGGCAGCCATCTGGATTTTCGCGTGCAGCTGCATGGCCGCGCCGACGTGCGCTCGTACTCGCTGGTGGGCGAGCCGCGTGCCGATGGCTACTACCAGATCGCGGTACGGCAGATGCCCGACAGCCGCGGCGGCTCGCGGCACATGTGGACGCTGCAGCCCGGCGATGAGGTGGAGATCTCCCCGCCCAGCAACAACTTTGCGCTGGACGAGGGCGGCGAGGAGATCCTGCTGATCGCCGGCGGGATCGGCATCACCCCGATCATCGGCATGGCGCAGCGGCTGGCGCGCCGCCATCGCGCGTTCCGCCTGCTGTATGCCGGGCGCACGCGCCGTGCGATGGCCTATGTCGACGAACTGGAAGCGCTGCTGGGCGAGCGCCTGCAGCTGCAATGCGACGACGGCGCCGGCCCGGCGGATCTTGCTGCCGAGCTGGCGCGGCTGTCGCCCAATGCCGAGGTGTACGTGTGCGGCCCGCTCGGCATGCTCGAGGCGGTGCGCCAGCACTGGCACGCTGCCGGGCGTCCGCGCGCGCGGCTGCACTTCGAAACCTTCGGCAACAGCGGGCGGGTGCCGGCGCAGGCATTCGTGGTCAAGCTGCCCGGGCTCGGCCTGGAAGTGCCGGTGGCCGAGAACGAATCGATGCTGGATGCGCTGGCCGACGCCGGAGTCGAGCTGATCGCCGAATGCCGGCGCGGCGAATGCGGGCTGTGCGCGGTCGAGGTGCTGGACAGCGCGGCCGATATCGATCACCGCGATGTGTTCTTCAGCGACGAACAGCGCCGCGAGAACCGCAAGCTGTGCGCCTGCGTCTCGCGCGCGGTGGGCGGCAGCATCAGCATCGATACCGGCTACCGCGGCGAGCTGGGCTGAGCGCAGCCATCGACACGCCGGCGCTCGCGCAGCGCGTGTTTGCATCCTCACGCGCATGCGCGATCATCTGCGCATGGAGTCGACTCACTACAGGACGGTCCCGGCGCCGGCACTCAACCCGCGCCAGGAACAATTGGTGGCATTGGTGCGGCAGCAGGGCTTTGCCGAGGTGGAAGGGCTGGCGACGCGCTTTGAGGTGACGCCGCAGACCATCCGTCGCGATCTGACCCTGCTGTGCGATGCCGGCGTGCTGCGCCGCTATCACGGTGGCGTCAGCATGCCCTCGAGCGTGGAAAACCTGGCCTACACCGCACGCAAGGCGCTGCAGGCGCGCGAGAAGCAGCACATCGCCGCGCAGGTCGCCCGCTTCATTCCCGACGATGCCTCGTTGTTCATCAACCTGGGCACCACCAACGAAGAGGTCGCGCGCGCCTTGCTGCAGCACCGCGGCCTGCGCGTGATCACCAACAATCTCAACGTGGCGGTGATGCTCAGCGCCAACCCCAGCTTCGAGGTGATCGTGGCCGGTGGCGTGGTGCGCGGCCGCGACCAGGGCGTGACCGGCGAGGCGACGGTGGAGCTGATCCGGCAGTTCAAGGTGGACTTCGGGGTGATCGGCATTTCCGGCATCGATCTGGACGGCACCCTGCTGGATTTCGACTACCAGGAAGTGCGCGTGGCCCAGGCCATCATCGAGCACTCGCGGCAGGTGCTACTGGCCGCCGACCACAGCAAGTTCGGCCGCAACGCCATGGTGCGACTGGGCACGATCGCCCAGGTGCACGACTGGTTCACCGACCGGCCGCCGCCGCAGGAACTGGCCGCCGTGCTGGCCGAGGCCGGCACCCGCGTGCATCTGGCCGAGCCTGGCGACGCCGGCTGAACCAATTGTTCGTTTTTGTGCGTTTGCGGTGCGGCGTGCCAATCTGGCCCCCCTGATGATCCGTCCCGGCTATCAAATTTCCGGCTTTGATAGGCCGATTTACTCTTTTTTCGCCTAGGTCTCAGGCCTGACGGCTCTTCACGTCCCGAAAAGGTTTTATGTTCGAATATGTTCGAACATGACAACTTGGGTTCGCTACTGGCGCGCCCGGACGGAGACACCGATGGGCGAGACATACGATCTTCTGGTGATAGGCGGCGGCATCAACGGGGTTGGCATTGCCCGCGATGCGGCCGGGCGTGGCTTGTCGGTGTGCCTGTGCGAACAGGACGATCTGGCCGCGCATACCAGCAGCGCCAGCACCAAGCTCATTCACGGTGGCCTGCGCTACCTGGAGCAGTACGAGTTCGCGCTGGTCGGCAAGGCGCTGGCCGAGCGCGAGGTGTTGCTGCGGCTGGCTCCGCACATCATCTGGCCGCTGCGCTTCCTGCTGCCGCATCAACCGCATCTGCGCCCGGCCTGGATGATCCGCGCCGGGCTGTTCCTGTACGACCATCTCGGCGGCAGCAAGCGCAGCCTGCCGCGCTCGCGCCGGCTGTCGCTGCGCACGCACCCGGTGGGCCAGCCGCTGCAGGAATCGCTGCGCACCGGCTTCGTGTACTCCGATGCCTGGGTACAGGATGCGCGGCTGGTGGTGCTCAATGCGATGGACGCCGCCAGGCGTGGCGCACAGATCCGCACCCGCACACGCTGCGTCGGTGCCTGGCGCGATGCAGGCTTCTGGTACGCCGAGCTGGAAGACCGCGACGGCCGCCGCCGCACCGTGCAGGCGCGTGCACTGGCCAATGCGGCCGGGCCGTGGGCGGTGTCGTTCCTGGACAAGGTCGCCGCAGTGCCGCACAAGCACGCACTGCGCCTGGTCAAGGGCAGCCACATCGTGGTGCCCAAGTTGTTCGACCACGACCACTCGTACATCTTCCAGCAACCGGATCGGCGCATCGTGTTCGCCATTCCGTACGAGCACGACTTCACCCTGATCGGCACCACCGACGTGGATTACCAGGCCGACCCCGCAGCGCCCAGCATCGATGCGGCCGAAGTGCAGTACCTGTGCGATGCGGTGAACCTGTATTTCCAGCAGCAGATCGCCCCCAGCGATGTGGTGTGGAGCTATAGCGGCGTGCGTCCGCTGCTGGACGATGCCGAGGACAACGCCGCCGAAGTCACCCGCGATTACCAGCTGGAAGTGCTTACCGACGGCGCACCGTTACTCAACGTGTTCGGCGGCAAGCTCACCACCTATCGCAAGCTGGCCGAAGAAGCGGTCGACCGCCTTACCCAGGCGCTGGGTGCCCGCAAGCCTGCATGGACCGCGCGCGGCGATGCATTGCCCGGCGGCGAACAACGCGATATCGCCAGCCTGCTCGAGCGCGTGCGCAACGCATACCCGTGGCTGCCGGCGCCGACCGCGCAGCGGCTGGTACGTAACTACGGCACCTGTGCGGAGCAGCTGCTGGGCCAGGCGCAGGACATCGCCGCCCTGGGCACGCACTTCGGCGCCGATCTGTACCAGGCCGAGGTGGATTACCTGCGTGCCCACGAATGGGCCGTGACCGCAGACGACATCCTGTGGCGTCGCAGCAAACTCGGCCTGCGCATCGACGCGGCCGGGCGCGAACGTCTGGAGGCGTATCTGCAGACACACTCGGTCCGGCAGGCGGACGGCGTGCCGGCCTGATCGAACCACGTTGCCGGCGAGGACGGGTCGCGCGGCAACGTATCCTGGCGCATTCGCCGGCATCATCCTGAGTCACGTGGAGGGCACCCTGATGAGCATCACCGAAGACCCCTGCGCGCCAATGCGCGCATCGCACCACCATGCCTGCATCATCGCCATCGGCGCGAGGACGCGCGCATGAGTCGCCAACTCGTGGGTGAGTTGATCTCCGAAGCGGTGGCGATGTTCATCATCATCGCGCTCGGCGATTCGGTCGCGGCGATGTACGTCCTCTACGACCCCAGCCCGTACCAGAACGCCTATTGGGGCGTGTGCATCGCCTGGGGCCTGGCGGTGACGCTGGCGATCTATGTCACCGGCTCGGTGTCCGGCACGCATGCCAACCCGGCGGTGACGCTGGCGCTGGCGCTGTTCCGCGGTTTCTCCTGGAAGAAGGTGCTGCCGTACTGGGGCGCGCAGGTCATCGGTGCATTCCTGGGCGCGGCCATCGTCTACCAGTTGTACGGCCCGGTCATCGACCACTACAACCAGGTGCAGCAACTCACCCGCGAAGCCGGTGGCGCCGCCGGGGTGTTCTTTACCGCACCCGGCCTTGCGGTCACGCCGATGCATGCGCTGGTCGACCAGATCATCATCACCGCGTTCCTGATCTTCGGCATCTTCGCCATCACCGAACAATTCAACGAAGCCGCGCCGACCGCCAATTCCGGCGCGCTGATGATCGGCCTGCTGGTGGCGACGCTAGGCGCGTCGATGGGCTATCTGGAAGCCTGGGCGATGAATCCGGCGCGCGATTTCGGCCCGCGTCTGTTCGCCTACCTTGCCGGCTGGGGCGAGGCCGCGTTGCCGGCCAAGGACAACTACTGGTGGATCCCCATTGTCGGCCCGTTGATCGGCGGCCCGATCGGCGCGCTCGCCTACCAGTGGCTGATCCTGCCGTTCCTGCCGGCACGCGTGCGCCATCTGCAGGGCGGCAAACCGCTCGATCCGCGCTGATCGCCCTGCTGCACGACTGACAGCACAGCGCCGCCGCCGGGCAGGCTGGGTTTTATCGGCCTTTCGCGCAGCGGCGTGCACTGCCCCCTTTCTCGCCGTGCGCCAGCGCCGGCATTGTTTGAGGAATCTCCGATGGAAAAGCAATACGTCCTTGCGATCGATCAAGGCACCACCAGTTCACGGGCGATGTTGTTCGATCGCAACGGCAAGGTAGCCGGCGTGGCGCAGCGCGAGTTCGGCCAGATCTTTCCGCAGCCGGGCTGGGTGGAACACAACCCACGCGAGATCATGACCAGCGTCTACACCACGATCACCGAGCTGCTCAACAACGCGCAGATCGATGCGCGCTCGATCGCCGGTATCGGCATTACCAACCAGCGCGAGACTGCGGTGGTGTGGGACAAGGCCACCGGCCAGCCGATCTACAACGCCATCGTCTGGCAATCGCGGCAGACCAAGGACATCTGTACGCAGCTCAAGGAGGCCGGGCACGAACAGATGGTGCGCGACAAGACCGGCCTGCTGATCGATGCGTACTTTTCCGGCACCAAGGTCAAATGGATCCTCGACCACGTCGACGGCGCCCGCGAGCGCGCGCGTAACGGCGAGCTGGCCTTCGGCACCATCGACAGCTGGCTGATCTGGAATCTCACCGGCGGCAAGGTGCATGTCACCGACTACACCAATGCCTCGCGCACGCTGATGTACAACATCCACACGCTGGAGTGGGACGCCGAGCTGCTGGCCATGCTCGACGTGCCGAAGGAAATGTTGCCGGAGGTACGCTCGTCCAGCGAAATCTACGGCATGACCCAGACCCAGTATTTCTACGGCGAGCAGGTGCCGATCGCCGGGATCGCCGGCGACCAGCAGGCGGCGCTGTTCGGACAGGCCTGCTTCGAGCCGGGCATGGCCAAGAACACCTATGGCACTGGCTGCTTTGCGCTGATGAATACCGGCGACAAGGCGGTTGCGTCCAAGGCCGGTCTGTTGACCACGATCGCCTGGGGCATCGACGGCAAGGTCGAATACGCGTTGGAAGGTTCGATCTTCGTCGCCGGCTCGGTGGTGCAGTGGCTGCGCGACGGCCTGCGCATGCTCGGCAAGGCCAGCGACTCGCAGGCCTATGCCGAACGCGCCGGCGACAACGACGGGGTCTATCTGGTGCCGGCCTTCGTTGGCCTGGGCGCACCGTATTGGCGCAGCGATATCCGCGGCGCGGTGTTCGGGTTGACCCGCGGCACCACCAAGGAACATTTCGTGCGTGCAGCGGTGGAATCGATGGCCTACCAGACCCGCGACGTGTTGACTGCGATGCAGGCCGATTCGGGCATCGAGCTGAAGGAACTGCGCGCCGACGGTGGCGCGATCGCCAACGACTTCATGGCGCAGTTCCAGAGCGACATGCTCAACGTGCCGGTGCTGCGCCCGGAAGTGGCCGAAACCACCGCGCTTGGCGCAGCCTACCTGGCCGGTCTGGCGACCGGGTTCTGGAGCAGCCGCGAAGAGATCGCCAAGCAGTGGGCGGTGGATCGCCGCTTCGAGCCGACCATGGCCGACGACAAGCGCGAACAACTCTATGCCGGCTGGCAGCAGGCAGTGGAAGCGACGATGGGCTTCCGCACCAGCTGACCGCTGCGCTCAAAAAGACAACGCCCGCCATCAGGCGGGCGTTGTCGTTTCCGTCAACCACTTGCATGGTTGCTGACGAGCTGCATGGATCACGCATTGCAGGGCTGCACGCTGCAGCCCTGCAATGCAGCAGCGATTACTGGCCGCCGCTATTGGCGCGGCCGGCAATGGTGTCCGGATCCCAATGCTCCTTGATCAGGCCTTTTTCGATGCGGAACATGTCGAACCAGGTGGTCGTATAGGTGGTGCCAGGTTTATTCGGATTGGGCAAGGTGCGCACCGACACCAGCGTGACCAGATCGCCGTCGGCAGTGATGGCCACCAGCGGCAGCTGCACGCGCGGCTGCACCGGCGTCGGCTTCACGAAGGCGGTCAGGAAGGCGATGAAGGCATCGCGGCCATTGGCCACATTCGGGTTGTGCTGGATGTAGTTCTTGTCCATGTACATCGGCGCATACTGCACCTGGCCGGCTTCGAACACGATGCGCCAGAAATCGTAGACCAGCCGCTTGTTGGCGGTTTCATACCAGGTGGAGCCAAGCAGCATCTTCTGGTGGTTGGGATTTTCCGTCACTGCGGTCTGCGCGAACGCAGCCACCGGCGCCACCAGCATGACCAGCAGCATGACCAGCAGCAAGGCGCGTGAGAACAGCTTATTCATGGAAGACTCCTTATGTGGAGACGGGCGCTGTGCCGGCCGGGTGCCAACACGGTGCACCGTTGATTGGGGGACGACGCGCCTTGGCACACAGGGTTTTCCACGCGTCGCCGCCAGCCTAACGGCCGCGTCCGCTCGCCCGCTAGCCGCCCTGGAGTGCACCAGGGCACCTGCGGTATTGGTGGTAATCAGAAGATAACCACGGCAGTCGGTTTTCTCGCGCGCACGCACGAGGCGTCTCGGCGGCAACCATCGCTACGCTCAATCCGGCAGCTCCACCAACGGCAAGCCTGCATAGTTTTCGGCCAGGGTGGCGCGCCCGGCCTCGCTGTCCAGCAGATAATCCAGCTCTGCGGCATGAATGCGTGCGGTGAATGCGTCCTGGTCGTCGAAGGTATGCAGCAAGGTGGTCATCCACCATGAAAACCGTTCGGCCTTCCACACCCGCTGCAATGCCAGCGCCGAATACTGTTGCAGCACCGCGGTATCGCCACGCGCGTTCCAGCGCTCGAACAATTGCGCCAGCAAGCCGACATCGGCCAGCGCCAGATTCAGGCCCTTGGCGCCGGTGGGCGGTACGATATGCGCCGCATCGCCGGCCAGGAACAGACGCCCGTACTGCATGGGTTCGGCGACGAAGCTACGCAACGGCGCAATGCTCTTCTCGATCGACGGCCCGGTGACCAGTTGCGCAGACAAGGCGTCTGGCAGACGCGCACGCAACTCATCCCAGAACGCCTGATCGCTCCATGCCTCCACCCGCGCATCGGCCGGCACCTGCACGTAATAGCGCGAGCGCGTCGGCGAGCGCATCGAACATAAGGCAAAGCCGCGTGGGTGCTGCGCGTAGATCAACTCGTCGTTGACCGGTGGGGTATCGGCAAGCACGCCAAGCCACCCGAACGGGTACACCCGCTCGAACAGGCGCAGTCGCTCCGGCGGGATGCTGGCGCGGCTGATGCCATGGAAGCCGTCGCAGCCGACGATATAGTCGCAGTCGATACGCAGGCGCTGGCCATCGTGGGTGAATTCCACCGCAGGCGCGTCGCTGTCCACTCCGCACAGTGTCACGTCCTGCGCGCTGTAATACGTTGGCGCAGCGCTGCGCGCACGGGCCTGCATCAGATCCGCAGTGACCTCGGTCTGGCCGTAGACGGTCACGCTGCGTCCGCAGCCGCGCAGCAGATCGATGCGCTCGCGCCGGCCATCCAGCGACAGTTCGAAGCCGTGATGCGGCAAGCCTTCGCGTTGCACGCGTGCGCCAACGCCTGCCTGCTGCAGCAGCGCCACGCTGCCCTGTTCCAGCACGCCGGCACGGATACGCCCCAGCACATGTTCCGGGGTCTGCCGCTCGATCACCACGGTATCGATACCGGCCCGCAGCAACAGCTCGCCCAGCAACAGGCCAGAGGGGCCGGCGCCGATGATCGCGATCTGGGTTCGCATGCAATGCTCCTGCCTCAGCCGACGGATGCAGGCCAGTGTGGGTAGCCAAGCACATGCTTTGAAGGGATGATTGCGTGCAGTGCTTGGACTTTTCGACGATGCCCACACGCGCGCACGCCACTGCCGCAGCTACTGCGGTTCCCGCCTTCGGCCTGTATGGCGAGCAGCATGCCGACACGCCCGAGCTGTTGCACTGGGAGTCGATTGCCGCACGCAGCCGGCTGCATGACTGGCGCATCGCCCCGCACCGGCACGAAGACCTGGCGCAACTGCTGTACGTGCAACGCGGGCCGGCGACACTGCAGCTGGATGGACGCAGCCAGCGCGTGCGTGGCGCAAGCGTGATCTGGCTGCCACCGCTATGCGTGCATGGCTTCAAATTCGATCCACAGGTGCGCGGCCACATCATCACCGTGTGCATGCCCTTGGTACGTAATGCCTTGAGTGCCGCGCCACTATTGCAGGGCGCACTGACCGTCCCGCAGGTCCTGCACGCACGCCGCGCACGCGGATTGCTCGACGTGCTGTTTGCCAGTATTGCCGGCGATCACGCGTACCGACGCATCGGCCACGAGGCCGCATTGCACGCCGCCGCAGCGCAGCTGTTGATCTGGACCGCCCGCACGGCGCTGGAGCACGCACAGGATGCGGCTGCGGTGAGCCCGTACGCCGACCCGGCATTGCGCCATCTGCGTGGCTATCAGGCCCTGATTGACCAGCACTATCGCGCGCACTGGCCGATCTCCCGCTATGCCGAGCAGCTGGGTCTGACTCCGGGCCATCTCAACGCGTTATGCCAGCGACTGGCCGGCGCCTCGGCACTGCAGTTACTGCAGCGCCGGATCATGCTCGAAGCACGCCGCAGCCTGCGCTACACCAGTCTGAGCGTGCAGCAGATCGCCGCCAGCCTTGGATTTTTCGACGCTGCATACTTCAGCCGCTACTTCGCACGCCATGCCGGCTGCTCGCCGACACAATTCCGCGCTGGCGAGTAAGAGCGGCTGGTCTGGAGCTTGGCTGCAGAGCCCTTGCCCGCCCACCCTCGCAGGACACGCCGCAAGTACATCCCTGTACGCGGCATCCATGCCGCGTAAGGTCCCGCGACGGCGGGCGGGCAAGGCCCAGTCGAGATGGTCGGTGGGCAAGGTTAACAGCGGTGCGCTTGGACAACGCAGATAGATCAGCCCCAAAGCGGCTGATCCACGGCTAGCCTGCAGCCCCGCCCCCCGGTCGGTTGCGCCGCGCCGGTCAGAACGGGTACTGCGGCACTTCGTTCTTGATCGTCAGCCATTGCCAGTGGGTGTACTGCTCCCAATCGGCCGGTCCGCCGACACTGGTGCCGTTGCCCGACGCGCCGGTCCCGCCGAAGGGATTGATGACTTCATCGGCCACGGTCTGATCGTTGATGTGCAACAGGCCGGTGTGCAGCTTGTCGCCCAGGCGCATCGCGCGCGACACCGACGCCGACAGGATGCCCGCAGCCAGACCGTACTCGCCATGGTTGGCAAGTTCTGCGGCTTCGTCGTCGGTATCGAACACGGTGATATTGATCACCGGGCCAAAGACTTCTTCGTCGAATGCACGCATGCCCGGACGCACGTTGGACAGCACCGTCGGCGCATAGAACAGGCCTTGGTTGCTGGCGCCGGCCTCCACCACCGCACCGGCGGCGACGCTGTCGTCCACGATATCGATCACCCGCTGCAGCTGGCGCTGGTCGATGATCGGGCCCAGTGCCACAGTGCCGCTGACCGGATCGCCAACCGGCAGATGCCTGGCTTTTTCGGCCAGCCGCTGCGTGAATGCATCGGCGATCCCGCGCTGAACCAGCACGCGGCCGGTGGCCATGCAGATCTGTCCCTGATGCATGTAGGCGCCGAATGCCACTGCAGCGGCGGCCTTGTCCAGATCGGCGTCGTCGAGCACGATCACTGCATTGTTGCCGCCCAACTCCAGCGACACCTTCTTCAAATGCCGGCCAGCGATCTCGCCGATGCGCCGCCCGGCCGCGGTGGAGCCGGTGAAGGCAATCATCGGGATATCCGGCGATTCGACCAGCGCCTGCCCGATGGCGGCATCGCCATGCAGTACATGCAGCAGTCCCTTCGGCAGGCCCGCTTCTTCCAGCACCTGCGCGATGACCACGCCACCGGTATACGGCGTGCGCGGGTCGGGCTTGAGCACCACTGCATTGCCCATCGCCAGTGCCGGGGCGACCGAGCGCAGCGACAGGATCAGCGGAAAATTGAACGGGGAAATCACTGCGATCACGCCCAGCGGCAGATGCCGCGCCAGGCTGAGTTGACCGGCGCCCGTCGGCAGCACCTGGCCGACCGCCTGCAGCGGCAGCGCCGCAGACTGCTGGTAGATCACCACCGACTCGTTCACTTCGCGCTGGGCCTTGGGCAGGATGCCGCCGGTTTCGCGCGCGATCAGCAGCGCCGCTTCGGCACTGCGCGCTTCCATCAGCTGCGCGGCACGGTGAAACACCGCAGCGCGCTCGCGCGGAGCAGTGGCTGCCCAGGCACGCTGCGCTTTCTTGGCCAGCGCCACGGCAGCGGCGACATCGGCCAGGTCGGCCTTGCCGACTTCGTGCAGCAGCGTGCCGGTGGCCGGTTCGATGATCTGCACGGTGCCGCCGTTGCCTGGCACCCAGTCGCCATTGAAGATGCAGCCATGCCACGCCGGAGCAGCGCTTGCGGCAATGGCGGTATTGGGGAGAGCGTTCATGGTCTAGCCTCCTGCTGAGGGGGTGGTGTTACAGAGTGGTGGACGCCAGCCCGCCATCGACCGGCAGGGTGATGCCGTTGATCCAGCGCGCCGCATCGGAGGCGAGAAACACGATGGCCTCCGCCACCTCGTCGGCATACGCCGGTCGCGTCATGCGCTTGGCATCTTCCTTGACACGCTCCTCGCCGAGCATGGTGACGAAATCGCCAAGAATCGGCGTAAACACCGGCCCCGGCGAAACGTTATTGACGCGCACGCCGTGCTCGGCGAACCAGGGCCGCGACTGCAGCAGCGTCCAGACGATCAGCGCTTCCTTGAAGTACTGGTAGCAGGTGTCGTGCGCCACCGGATGCGCCTGCAGCCATGCGTCGCCAGATGTAAAGCTGTCGGTGGCGGCCAGTTGTTTGTGCAGTTCCAGGCGCTGCGGCCACTCGGCGCCCAGGATGGAGGCCACATTGATGATGGAACCGCCGGGCGTCATGCGCGGCAGCAGCGCCTGGCTCAAATGGCGCAGGCCCAGATAGTTGACGCGCGCCACCACCTCCAGCGGCGCGGTACCGGGGACGCCAGCCACATTGGCCAGCGCATCGATACGCGCCGGCAAGGCCTGCACCAGCGCATCGATGGATGCCGGATCACCGAGATCGGCCTGGTGGAACCCGTGCAGCGACATCTGCACCGGCGTGCGATCGACGCCGATCACCGTGGCGCCATGGAAACGGGCCAGACGCGCGACTTCGGCACCGATGCCCGATGCCACGCCGGTGACCACGATGGTCTTGTTCTGCAAATTCATTGCCACTCTCCGAAGAGGCCGGCCGTGCCGGCGCTAGAACACATGGACGTACTGCAGGTTGACGTTGTTGCCGGAGGCGGCGTTCTTGACCTCCACCGGCAGATACACATTGGCAAACAGCATGTTGTTGGCATCCATCCGCCACACGCCGCCGGGGCCGGCATAGAACACGCTCTGGCGGGTATCGGCCACGCGCTGCCCATTGGTGCGGTTATCGCGGAACTGGGTGAGGTAATAGGCATTCACGCCAAGCCGGATGTCGGGCACCACTTCCCAGGAGGTGGCGAAGTTGATCCAGCCCGCGTCGCCGGCCTGGCCGTTGCGGAACTCGAAGCCCGGCGGCAGGTTCGGGCGCCGCTCGCTGCGAAAGTTGTAGATGTAGTTGATGCGTGCGCTGACTTCCCAGTTGGATGTCGGGAACACGGTGAACGCATATTGCGGCACCAGCGACCAGTAGCCGGCGCCCTGATTGAGGTCGCGATCGCGGTCGAACTTGCCGATCGGCGCGATCGCATCGATTTCGAAACGCTGCGAAAACACCGGCCTGCCATTGCGGATCACCGGCAGCATCTGCAGATACGGGCCAAAGGTCAGGTCGCCCACGCCGGCGCCGTTGTCGCGCAAGCTGGCAATGCTGTTGCGCCCGAACGAAGCATCCAGATTGATCAGCGGCAGCAGCGTGTTGATGCCCACTGCGCCGCCGAAGAGCGTGTACGGGGTGACATAGGCGACCTGGGTCAGCAGCAGGGTGGAATCGATGCGTGGGCGGTCGAACACCGGCACGTCGTCACCGCGGGAATCCTTGATCGCGTCCAGTGAGCTCTGGCGCAGATAGGTGACCACCGCCCAGCCGGGCGTGGTGCGGGTGAAGCCGTCCAGATAGCTGGTGCCGCCGGTATTGATGCCGTTGGTCAGCGTCGTACTCTGCGGCAGGTTCTGTGCGCCGGCCGTGCCGGCAGCAAGCAGCGACAGCATGCCAAGCGCTGCGCGGCGCAGTGACGACGCGCGGGAAGACAACCCAGACAGGACCGATCGATAGCTCACTGCGAACATCTCCAGCATTGGGAGGAACAGCGGGAACTGCGGCGGGACAACGGTCAGGCAGGCGCGATCGACACGCCGGCAACGGCGCGTGCGCAGGTCAACAGGAAAGCTGGCCGTGCGCCTGCACGGCAGCGGCGGATTACAGGGTGTCCAGGCGGTCCAGCCGGTCGAGTGCGCGCAGCAACGGCGCCTCGCTGCTGCCCAGCACCACGCTGAGCTGCTGTTCCATGCGCAGCACTTCGGCCTCGGCAGCGCTCAGCAGGGTCACGCCGGCGCTGGTCAGCGACAGATGCTGCATGCGTCGGTCCTGGCGTCCCCGCACCTGCCGCAGCAGGCGGCGCTTGACCAGGCGTGCCACCACGATCGCCAGGTTGGGCGCCGACACGTGCAGCACGTCGCCGATCTGGCGCTGGTTGATGCCCGGGTTGCCGTCCACCAGCATCAGCAGCGAGAAGTCGACCGGCTTGAGGTCGAACGCAGCCACGCAGTCCTGAAACATCCGCCGCACCAGCAACTCGGTGCGGGTGATGCGGTAGCCCAGCAGCCGCAGCAGGCGTGCCTGATCCACCGTGGTGACGGCATCCGGCAGCGGTACGGCAGTGGCAGTGACGGACATGACGGTTCTCGCAGCGAAGACGACAGGCGGACCGGTGCGCGCAACGCTCACCGCCCGCAACGCCGATCCGCGGCGTGAGCTGCATTGTAGACGCGCGCAGGCATGCCGATGTGGGCGTGGCCGCCGAGCGCGTGGCACCGCCGTGCAGGCAGGCGGCCACAGGCTGGTGCCAGTCCAGCGCCAGCACGTGGCGGCCACATGCGGCGGCACGCAGGTGTGGGAAGCGACGGTCATCCAGGCACGGCTGCGACATGGGATCCGGGGTCGGCAAGTGATTGCGTTCCGGAATAGTTATTGATCATAACTACATTGCCAAGCTGCAGCGCAGCATGGTCGCGCTCGCCAGATTGACTACGCGGGTCAATGGGCCTGGCGGGCGTGGTGGCAACGCCTGTGACAGGCACACCGGGCACAGGTGCGCGCGGCATGCCGGGCCTGGCAGCGGTGGTGGCAATCACGACGGCAGGGCTGCGGCCATCGCCAGACGACGCCTGCGGACCCAGCCCACTCGCCCAGCGCATCTCCGCGCCAGGTAGGCCGCGTGCATGCGTGCGGCCTGTGGCCAGCGGGTTACGGGTACGGGTTACGGCAGCCAGAGCTTCTCGAGATCGCGGAAGCCCCAGTCCGAGGGGCTTTCCATCTGCGCGATGCGGTCCTGGCAGTCCGGGCGCGACAGGTCGATGTCCTGCACCAGCACATGGCTGCGCAGCTTGGCCGAATAGAACACGCGCACCTTGGGCTTGAGCAGCGCATCGGGGGTCTGCTCGATCACCACTGCCAGTTTCTGCGACTCCAGCCGCACCAACGAGCCGACCGGATAAATTCCCAGCCGGCGCACGAAGGCCTGGAACACCACCGGGTCGAAGTGCCCCTGCCACGACGCCATGCGCTTGAGCGATTCGGCCGGATCCCAGCCGCGTTTGTAGGGGCGGTCCGAGCTGATGGCATCGTACACATCGCACACCGCGCCCATCCGCGACATCAGCGCGATGTTCTCGCCCGCCAAGCGGTTCGGGTAGCCGCTACCGTCCATTTTCTCGTGGTGGTGCAACGCGATCTCCAGCACCACCGCGTTCTGCACGCCGCCGGCCACCAGCAGGCGATGACCGTCCAGCGGGTGCTGGCGCATGATCGCCATCTCTTCGTCGGTGAGCTTGCCGGGCTTGTTGAGGATGTCCAGCGGCGTCACCGCCTTGCCCATGTCGTGCAGCAGGCCGCCCATGGCCGCCTCGACGACCTGCCCTTCAGGCAGACCGAGCTGGCGCGCCAGCCCGCTCATCAGGCCGGCCACCGCCATCGAATGCAGATAGGTGTAGTCGTCGGCGGTCTTGAGCCTTGCCACGCTGATCAAGGCCTGCGGATGCCGCAGGACCGAATCGTTGATGGCCTCCACCAGCGGCATCGCCGCCTCGGTGTCGACGGTGCGGCCAAGCCGCACATCGCGGAACATCGCCTCGACCGTATCGCGGCCGTCTTCGAAGATCTTGCGTGCGCGCACCACTTCGGACTCGATGCCGACCTGCGCGGTGACGCTATTGGTCCGCGCGGTGCGCGTGGTAGTGGCCGGCTCGGGGGGTTCCGGTACTGGCGGCGGCGGTTGCTCCGGCTCAGGCTGCGGATCGGGCGCGTCCGGCGCCGCCGTGTCCAGGTCCAGGCCACGCGCGGTGTCGATCACCAGTTGCTCGATCCGGCTGCCATGGATCTTCTCCACGTCGTCCGAATCGACCAGGAACGAGGTCTTCCAGAACGGGTGGTGCACCCACGCGCCCAGCAGCTTGTAGACATACATGCCGGGGCGGAGTTGGTCTGAATCGATGGTTCTGAGCATGCCGGCGCTGATCTGCAAATGGTCCGCGGAAGAGCCCGCCACGACGATGGAGGGTCTGTCGGGTTATCGGCAGTGCGCAGGATTTCTTTGGTCCGGTAGAACTCGCTCGCGCCGCGCGGCGACCGCCGGTTGAGAAGTTCAGCGCGCCGGCAGGCGCATGCCCAGCACGGCGATGGCAGCGAGCAGCAGCGGCACGCTGCAGGCCAGATACAGGGCCGCCGGCGACCAGCCCGCATCCACCAGCACGCCCACGCACAACGGCGAGGCGATCGCACCGAAGCGGCCCACCCCGATCGCCCAGCCCATGCCGGTGGAACGCACCGCCGCCGTGAAGACCACCGGCGCCACCGCATACAGCCCGGCGATGGCGGCAAACAGCACCGCGCCGCTCAGCACCGCAATGACGAACGCCCAACCCAGCACCGTGCTGTACCAGCCAAAGGCCAGCAGCGCCAGCGCCGACAGCCCCAGCACACCGGCGGTCAGCCACGACAGCCGCGCACGCGCGGCCAGCGCGCTGAAGATCGCACCGCCGGCGATCCCGCCCAGGTTCAACAACACGCCACCGGTCACGCCCTGCTCTGCCGACAAGCCGGCCACGACCAGCAGCTTCGGGGTCCAGCTGAGCACGAAATAGAACGCAAACATCAGCAGAAAGAACGCCAGCGCGATCAACAGCGACTGCCGCCGCAATGCCGGCACGAACAAGGCCGCATAGCCCCGCGCCCGACCGGAGCCATGCGGCGGCGGTGACGGCAGTACCGCCTGCGGCGGCATGCCCATACGCGCAAGCACTGCGTTGAAGCGTGCGCCTGCGTTGGGTGGGCGACGCGCGATCAGAAATTCCAACGACTCAGGCAAGAACGCCAGCACCAAGGGCACACACAGCAGCGACCCCAGCGCGCCGAGCACAAACACCGCGTGCCAGGACCAGTGCTGCAACAGCAGTGCTGCGATCGCGCCGCCCAGCGTCGCGCCGATCGGATAACCGGTGGCCTGCAGCGCCAGTGCCGTGCTGCGCCACTGGGCGGTGGAATATTCGGCAGCGATGACCGCAACGCAGGCCAGCATGCCGCCGATGCCGATCCCGGTAAATGCCCGCAACGCGCCGAGTTGCCACACCCCGGTGGCCAGTGGCGAGGCGCCCATGCCCATGGTCAAGATCGCCAGGCATACCAGGATCGTCGCGCGCCGCCCGATGCGGTCGGCCAGCGGCGCCAGCAGCAGCGACCCCACCGCCATGCCGACCAGGCCGGCACTGAACAAGGCCCCGAGCAGCTTGCCCGACAACTGCCACTGCGCCGACACATGCGGGGCGGTGAAGGCCATCGCCATCACATCGAAGCCATCGAGCATGGTCAGCAACACGCACACCGCCACCGCCCTCCACTGAAACGGCGTCATGCGTTGCAGTACGAAGGGTGCAGGTGTCGCGGCGCTCTGGGTCATCGGGTGATCCTGGTTAGGGAGGGCAGCTGCATTGGCAACCTCACGCGTGGCCATGCGCTCACGCAGCGCCGCCACGACGAAGACGCAAGCACGCTGGACGCTGCGACGGCCTTCGACAGCGCAGCGGCACTGCAACGCGGCAACGACAGTCGGGGTGTTGCAACGTCACCGCACGCTAGGCCGATCGCAGAGGGCGTTCAAGACAGCGGCCTGCACGGGTGTGCGCTTATCGAACAAGCCGGCAGCGCGCTTCGCTTGCCTCTCCACGCATTCGTTGAGCTGTCTGCGCAGCGGCATCTGCGGTGTGCGCCTTGCCTGCACGGAAACGATCGACCTCGCATGTAGTGCTGCAGCGCGTGACTCGAGTGCGATCAGACCGGGCAACCCTCACGCTCGCCCGATCAGGATTGCAAAGCGCAGTGCCGCACTCGTGATGCAGGCATGGATGCAACGCTGCTGGCAGCGAGGTTGAACGACGCGACATATGCATGACTACTCACCGCCACACACACCTCGATCCGTTCGAAGCGGCAGCGAATGTGCAGGCGCAGCCTCACACGCCCTGGCGCCAGCTGTTCCAACACGCTGCGCCGCTGCATCAGGCACGTCCGCAGCCAGATCGATCCACTGCCGCACCAGCGCTTTCCGCATGCAGACGCTCGCCCGCTATCATGCAGGCCGTGCCCGCACCGGGCGGCACGCCGACATGCCGGAGATCATCGTGACCCCGATTCGCTCGTTCCTGGAAGACACCCCGCAACTGGGCGCACGCGTCTATGTCGATCCTGCCTGCACCATCATCGGCAAGGTGAGCCTGGGCGATGACGTGTCGGTGTGGCCGGGCACGGTGATTCGCGGCGACGTCAATCATGTACAGATCGGCGCACGCACCAACGTGCAGGACGGCACCATCATCCACGTCAGCCACCATAGCCCGTTCAACAAGGCCGGCTACCCGACCGTGATCGGCGCCGACGTCACGGTCGGCCACGGCACCATCCTGCATGCCTGCACCATCGAAGACCTGTGCCTGATCGGCATGGGCGCCTGCGTGCTCGACGGCGCCACCGTCAAACGCTACGGCTTTGTCGGCGCCGGGGCGGTCGTCGGCCCGGGCAAGATCGTTGGCGAAGGCGAATTGTGGCTGGGCAATCCCGCACGGCTGGCCCGCACGCTCAGCGACAAGGAAATCGAAAGCCTGCATTACTCCGCACAGCATTATGTGCGGCTCAAGGACCAGTACCTGGGCACCGTCGGCACCAGCTGAGCCGTTGTCCGCCCTACGCAGGCATGGCAAGATCGGCGCCCTGCGGCGTGGGGACGCTGCCCTCGAATGGATTCGACCCGATGCATACGCGTTTTGCCCTGCGCAGCCTGCTGGCCGCCTGCCTGCTGATCGCGAGCCAGTCGCTGCTGGCCATTCCAGCCGACGCCGTCGACGAAGCGCAGGTGCTGTCTGCCCTGCAGTACCGCAACGGCCACATCGACGTGCCGCAAGCCAAGGCGCACTTCGATCTGGACCCGGCATTCCGCTACCTGGACAAGGCCGACACGCGCCGCGTGCTCGAGCAGCTGTGGGGCAACCCGCCCGACGACAGCGTGCTGGGCATGATCGTGCCGCGCACACCCGCGCTGGATGCGCCGGGTGGCTGGGCAGTGGTGGTGACCTATGCCGACGACGGTTATGTGTCCGACGAGGATGCCGCCAAGATCGATTACAGCGAATTGCTGGCCGACATGCAGAAGGGCACCGCCGAAGACAACGCCGCGCGCCGTGAGCAGGGCTACGGCACCGTCGACTTGCTCGGCTGGGCGGTGCCGCCGCGGTACGACGCCGGCAGCAAGAAGCTCTATTGGGCCAAGGAACTGCGCTTCGATGGCGCCCAGCAGCACACGCTCAACTACGATATCCGCGTGCTCGGCCGCAGCGGCTACCTCAGCCTCAATGCCGTCGCCGGCATGGACCAGCTCGAACAGGTCCGCCAGGGCATGCAGCAATTGCTGCCGATGACCGAATTCGACCAGGGCGCGCGCTATGCCGACCACAACCCGTCCACCGACAAGATCGCCAGCTATGGGCTGGCCGGCCTGATCGGCGGTGGCCTGGCGGCCAAGGCCGGGCTGTTCGCCAAGCTGGGCCTGTTGCTGGCCAAGGGCTGGAAGCTGGTGCTGTTGGGCGTGTTTGCCGTGGGTACGGGCATCAAGCGGGTCTTCTCCCGCAAGGCGCAGGGCACCGGCAGCTGAGGCGTGCCGCGGCTCACGGCCGCGTGGCGTGCTCCAGTGCCGTCAACGTGGCCAGCGCCTGCGCGCGCGATGCGCCGCACATGTCCTCGGACGGACGCAGGCTGGCGCACACCGCCGGCCGCGTCGGCAACCCGAACAGGCGACAACGGCCCTGGCCGTCGAGCTGCACGCAGGGCACGCCCGCCGGCTTGCCTTGCGGCATGCCGGGGATGGCCGAACTGATCGACGGCGCGATGCAGCAGGCCGCGCAGCCGGCGCGGCACGGGAGGTTCTTGCGCATGCCGCCAGTGTAAACCGCCGCCGCGTGCCGGCAGCGGCAGCGTGGCTAGCGCGGCGGGATGTAGCTGGACAGGCGCACGTCGAAGAAGGCCTGCACGGCAGCGAGATTGCTCTTGGCCTGGATGTCCGCGCCCACGTCGCGGCTCATGCCGAGCACGTCGTCATCCGGCCAACCGGGGCCGAAGCACCATTGCGTGCTGGGGATATTGTTCGCCTGCAGATGGGCCAGCATGCGTGTGGTGGCGACCTCCGCGCTGCGGTTGCCGGCCGGGTAGCCGTGCTCGCCGAGATAACCGCGCTTGCCGGCATCCCGCAGGGCGTCGATGAAGGGCGTCACCATCATGATGCCGGTATCGGGCTGGATCACTTCGTTGCGCCCGCCCGGTCCGATCCAGTTGCCGCCGCCAGCCCCGTTGTTGTCCAGATAGTTGTGCGCTTCGTAGACGATGCGGTTGTAGGGATCGGGGATGTCGAACAGGCCCATCGAATCCTCCTGCCAGAGCCGGGCACTGGCATAGCCGTTGCCGCACACGAACACGAAGTGGTCGCGGTCGCGATCGATGATGGTCTTGCAGCACGCAGTGGCGGTGTTCTGCCAGTGCGCCGCCATCGACAGCACGCTGCCGTCGGCGGCGCGCTCGTCGCCCTGATAGGGCTCGTTCATCACGCCCCAGCCGAACACCGCCGGGTGCTGCCGGAACCGGTTGACGATGCGTGCCCACAGGTCGGGCAGGCCGGACGCGTTGTAGAGCGTGCACCCCGGCGTGCCGATCACGCGGTATTCGTACAGCTTGAGCAGCCCATCGCGGCGATCGAAATAGCCCTGGTAGCCGAAATTGCGCAGCGGATAGGTGTCGGCCCAGACCGCGGCGGCCGCCGGGTCGTCGATACGGTTGCCGCGCGCATCCACAAGCGTTCCGCTGGCGTCGCGCCGATAGCCCGACTTGACGGCCACCCGCTGCGGCAGGCGCATATAGTCATGCAGCTCCACGATGGCGCGCTTGCCGCGGGCGGCGATGTGGTCCAGCGCATCCTGGACCTGGCTGCAGTAGGTCTCGTTCAAGGCCAGGCCCTGCCCCCGCGTGAAGCGCGCGGCGGTGGTCGGCAGCCGGAACAACGGGCAGGCCCCGGCGGCGGCCACGTGCTGTGCGGTAATGGCGCGATAGTGCGTGCCGATCTCCGCATTCTCCACATAGCTGTTGGAGGCCAAGCCCGACAGGTTCAGGCCCGCAAACGGCAGGGTGGCGCTCTGCGCAGCCGCGCGACCGCCCCACCCGAGGCCGGCCAGTGCCACCGCGCCGGCTGCGCCCTGCAGCACGCGACGGCGGGTGATCCCGGCGGTTGCTGCCGGCGTCTGGTCGATGGGATGCGGGGCTGCCGCCGCCGTGCGGCGTGGGTGTGGATGGTCGGACATGGGCGCCTCCTGCGGTGCCGTTGGTGGAGATCCTTGGCGGTGGTGCTCCCCTCTGCCGCACCGGTCTGACGGCGATGGTGCCGGTGTGGCAACGGCGCAATCTGCGCTCCGGTTCGCACTCCGGGCACTGCATGCAGCCCCGCATACGTTTACATCGCATTACATGCCACGCCGACCAGCGGGAGGCGCGTGTTCGCGCGCCGTGCCCGCGAACGCTCCGCCGCCGCCTGTGCGATGCGCGCGGCGCGCGCCCTCCCCACCGCCACGGCGTGCCCTGGCCCGCGTGCTACCGTGCCGGATCACCGGAGCGCGCCGCGACCGTTGCAGCAGCAACAGTCACGACGCGGTCTAATTGCCAGCCACCGCTCGCCAATCAGCCGTCGAATTCGCCATGCCCGAGTACCGCTCCAAAACCTCCACCCACGGCCGCAACATGGCCGGCGCCCGCGCACTGTGGCGCGCCACCGGCATGAAGGATGGGGACTTCCACAAGCCCATCATCGCCATCGCCAACTCGTTCACGCAGTTCGTGCCCGGGCACGTGCATCTGAAGGATCTCGGCCAGCTGGTCGCGCGCGAGATCGAACGCGTCGGCGGCGTGGCCAAGGAGTTCGACACCATCGCCGTGGACGACGGCATCGCCATGGGTCACGACGGCATGCTGTATTCGCTGCCCAGCCGCGAGATCATCGCCGACTCGGTCGAATACATGGTCAACGCGCATTGCGCCGACGCGCTGGTGTGCATTTCCAACTGCGACAAGATCACCCCCGGCATGTTGATGGCCGCGCTGCGGCTCAACATCCCCACCGTGTTCGTCTCCGGCGGGCCGATGGAAGCCGGCAAGACCAAGCTGGCCGAACACAAGCTCGATCTGATCGACGCGATGGTGATCGCCGCCGACGACAGCGCCTCCGACGAAAAGGTGGCCGAGTTCGAACGCAGCGCCTGCCCCACCTGCGGCTCGTGCTCGGGCATGTTCACCGCCAACTCGATGAACTGCCTGACCGAAGCGCTGGGCCTGTCGCTGCCGGGCAACGGCACCGTGGTGGCCACGCATGCCGACCGCGAGCAATTGTTTTTGCGCGCCGGACGCGTGGCGGTGGAGCTGTGCCACCGCTGGTATGGCGGCGAAGACCCCACCGCCCTGCCACGCGGCATCGCCACGTTCGAAGCGTTCGAGAATGCGATGACGCTGGATATCGCCATGGGCGGCTCGACCAACACCATCCTGCATCTGCTCGCCGCCGCGCAGGAAGGCGACGTGCCATTCGGCATGCGCGATATCGACCGCCTGTCCAAGCGCGTGCCGCAGCTGTGCAAGGTCGCCCCGAACACGCCGAAGTACCACATCGAAGACGTGCACCGCGCCGGCGGCATCATGGCCATCCTCGGCGAGCTGGCGCGTGGCGGCCTGCTGCATACCAACGCGGCCACGGTGCACGCACGCACGCTGGCCGACGCCATCGCGCAATGGGATGTCACCCAGACCGACGCAGAGACCGTGCACACGTTCTACAAGGCCGGCCCGGCCGGCATCCCCACCCAGATTGCCTTCAGCCAGGCCACGCGCTGGGACAGCCTGGACACCGATCGCAGCGAAGGCTGCATCCGCGACGTCGCACACGCGTTCTCGCAGGAAGGCGGCCTGGCCGTGCTGTACGGCAATATCGCCCGCGACGGCTGCGTGGTGAAGACTGCGGGCGTGGACGAATCCATCCACGTGTTCGAAGGCAATGTGCGCGTCTTTGAGAGCCAGGATTCGGCGGTCAAGGGCATCCTGGCCGACGAAGTGAAAGCCGGCGACATCGTGGTGATCCGCTACGAAGGCCCCAAGGGCGGCCCCGGCATGCAGGAAATGCTCTACCCCACCAGTTATCTCAAATCCAAGGGCCTGGGCAAGCAATGCGCCCTGCTCACCGACGGCCGCTTCTCCGGCGGCACCTCGGGCCTGTCGATCGGCCACGCCTCACCGGAAGCGGCGGCGGGCGGCGCGATCGGGCTGGTACGCGACGGCGACAAGATCCTGATCGACATCCCCAACCGCTCGATCAACCTGCTGGTGTCCGACGAAGAGCTTGCCAGTCGTCGTGCAGAGCAGGATGCCAAGGGCTGGAAGCCGGTGGAAGTGCGCCCACGCAAGGTCACTACGGCGTTGAAGGCCTACGCGTTGCTGGCGACCAGCGCGGATAAGGGTGCGGTGCGCGACAAGGCGATGCTGGACGGCTGAGGCGCGCAAGCAGCACTTATCGCCAAGCCTGCGGCTGACGATCGAGCGGGCTGCGCACCGCCGACGCGCCTCGCCCCAGCACATGGGTGTAGAGCTGGGTGGTCGCCACGTCCTTGTGACCCAGCAGCTCCTGCACGGTGCGGATGTCGTACCCAGCTTCGAGCAGATGGGTTGCGAAAGAATGCCGCAGCGTGTGGCAGCTGGCCGGCTTGTCCAGCCCTGCCTGCCGACAGGCCGCCTTCACCGCACGCTGCAAACCCTTCTCGTCCACATGATGGCGGCGAACCGCACTCCCGCGCGGATCCACGCTACGACGCGGCGCCGGGAACAGATACTGCCATCCTGGCTCACGCGCTGCATTGGGATACTTGCGCAGCAGCGCGTGCGGAAGCCAGACCTCACCTGCGCCCACCTGCAGATCCCGCGCATGCACGCGCTTGGCTTCGTCCAACTGGAGCTGCAGCGCATCGCGCAATGACTGCGGCAGCAGTGTGCGGCGGTCCTTCCCACCCTTGCCATCGCGCACCACGATCTCGTTGCGCGCAACATCCACATCCTTGATGCGTAGGCGCACGCACTCCATCAAGCGCATGCCGGCCCCGTAGAGGAGTGCCTCCATCAGTGCGTGACGCCCCTCCATCTGCGCCAGCACCGCCATGACCTCCACCTCACTCAGGACGGTCGGCAACCGCCGCGGCCGCTTGGCACGCTGAATCTCGTCCATCCATGGCAGATCGCGTCCCAACACCTCGCGATACAGAAACAGCAAGGCGGCCAGTGCCTGATTCTGCGTGGAAGGCGCCACGCCATCGCGGGCCGCCAGCATGGTCAGGAACGCCTCCACTTCGCGCACTCCCATCGTCTCTGGATGGCGTTTGTCGTTGGCCAGGATGAAGCGCCGAATTCAACCAACATAGGCATCCTCGGTGCGCTTGGCACGGCCCAGCCGCTGCAACCGATCGCGGACGCGGTCCAACAGCCTGGCAGGCCGTCGCCCGCTAGGCGCTGCCGAAGACGGCTGCCTGGCGGCCGATGCAGACGAAGACATTGAAGCCGTTCGGTCGGAATGATACGGTCGCATTGCGATGAGTCGCCGCAGGGGAATGCGACATGTTTACGCACCGTGGTCACGCACCACGATCGGGATGTCGCGGTAAAACCAATGGGAATGCACTTGGTGTGGAGGTCAGAGATTACGTACTACACCCCGGCGCTACGCACCTTTTTGACTTCGAATAGTTGTTAGGCGGCACAGGGGAGAATTATGGGTCGGTCATACAACACTTCGCTTGTACTCATTCGGTTCTTCGGATTAATCGGCGTGGTCATGGGCATAATGTGGCTGGTCAATCTGGTTGCAACCTTCGCGCTTCGTGCCTTTGGAGCACCCGATTGGCTAATCAATCCCTTATGGTACGTGGCGTCCCAAGGCCTGCTATCTGGTCCGATTTGGGCTGTGGCCGGCATCGTTGTGCTCAAATACTCAGTCGATCTCGCTCGTTTCGTGGCACGCGGCAATACTGACAGTGAATAGACGGGATAGGCACTCGCGAGTGCCGCCTAACAATTCGTTCAAGCCGAGCCCAAATCGTGGCAGCGCCTTCGTGCCTACGCTACGCTAGCACGCAGTCACCGCCCCGCTTTGGGCCGGCTTAACTCAGGCGTTAGGCCGTGTTGGAGCAAATGCGTTGGTGGTTGCCGCTTCGGTGAGTTCGCGGGCGTGCATGCGGTTGGCTCCGGACAGCAGTCATCACCGTTACTGGTTGGGGTAAGTTCGGTGCTTCGCTTGGCACGTCGTTCCCGCGCTGCGCTCGTTGCAGTTGGCTTCGGTGGCATCACGCGACGCTACATCGCTGGGCAAGCTCCATCCCGCAAGCTGTGGCACACTCGGTCCAGGCGGCAGTGCTGGGGAGCATGGTTGCACCATCCAACCTTCGCGGCCACTCACTGCCTAACAACTCATTCAAGCCGAAGTTGCTTCGCAACTCGGCTTAACTCACGCGTTAGGCCTCTATGAGTCGTGCGGACGTTCAACTATCACTTTCTAAATTCTTTGACCGCGCTGCCTGTGCAGCCGTCGCGGATAAAGCTCTTCTGGCTACATATATGTCCTCACTGAGCGCCTACATCTCGGAGATTGAGGATACCTTTGACCCGATAGATGATTGGTCAGTCCAAGAGTTGGAGAGCGTGTCAGAGTATATTCTCCACAATAGGCAATGGGTTGCGGGAAGCGATCAGGCCATCCAGCTACTGGCTGCCGCCTTCTCGGCAATCGATCGGCACAAGGACTTCTTGGCCGTGAATGGCCTGCTCCCTGACCATCTGCGGGAGAGGCCTAACAACTCATTCAAGCCGAAGTTGCTTCGCAACTCGGCTTAATTCAGGCGTTAGACCTGCCATGAGAGAAATCTACAACTTGATGGTTTTTTCTCTCGGCATCGCGCTGTGCGCGTGCGCTTCAGCTGCGCCGCCCCCGCGCTGCTCGTTCGGGCTTGCCCCTACAGCTACAGTTGCACCAAGGCTGCCACCCCGGCTACACAATGAGTTTTCTGGCAAAGCCCAAGTCGCTTTTGTCATTGGGCCTACCGGGCATGTGCAGTCCCCGGTCATTGTCTCGGCGGAGTGGCACCCCATCGGCCGCAGTCGCGGCCAACCAGTTGGCTACAACGACGCCATCCTTTCCGCTGTAGCACAGTGGCGCTATCCGTCGCGATAGCAAGCCTGCCGCCACCAAGTTCCGGTAGAGTTTCACTTTGAGGGCTCCAGCCCCGCGGTTGGCAGGTCTAACAATTCATTCAAGCCGAACCCGCTTCGCGGGTCGGCTTAATTCAGGCGTTAGGCCGCATGGAACAGATGACCGCAAGCGAACCTATGATGATTGGCTGCGGACCTCACGGCGAGCGAATCTCCGCCATTGTCTGTAGGCATCTGCTTCAAGGTCAGTCTGCTCCTTCTGGATTCGTGGAGAACAGCTGCGATCCAAATGACCTCCAAGCATGGTGCTACCTATGCGAGGATAAGTTCCAGTTGGAGGGAGACATGACGGATGCCTTTAGAGAATTCAATGGCATGGCCGTCGTCTGCGTTGTCTGCTACGGCGAGGCAAAGGCCTGCCACTCAATCTCAGCGGGTCAGTAGCCATGCAACTTGGCGTGCGGCCTAACAATTCATTCAAGCCGAACCCGCTTCGCGGGCCGGCTTAATTTAGGCGTTAGGCCGTGGTGGAGCAAATGCATTGGTGGTTGCCGCTTCGGTGAATTCGCAGGCGTGCATGCGGTTGGCTCCGGACAGCAGTCATCACCGTTGCTGGTTGCGGTAAGTTTGGTGCTTCGCCTTGGCACGTCGTTCCCGCACTGCGCTCGTCGCACTTGGCTTCGGTGGCATCACGCGCCGCGGCGTCGCTAGGCAAGCTCCATCCCACAAGCTGTGGCACACTCTGCCCAGGCGGCAGTGCTGGGGAGCATGGTTGCACCATCCAACCTTCGCGGCCACTCACTGCCTAACAATTCATTCAAGCCAAAGTTGCTTCGCAACTCGGCTTAATTCAGGCGTTGGGCCGCATGAAAGCTAGCCGCATACTGTTTTTCCTAGTTTTGACGCTGCTCACCGAGCCTGCCATCGCGCATCAGGACCGCATACTTAGCCTTGAGCCCGACGGGTCGATCCCCGAGATTCCCGCATCGTTCGGCAAGGCATTTCTGGTTGTTGAGGGCTTAGGCACGAAGGCGCCTGTCGTTAAGCTTAAAATTGGCGCTCGTAGCACCGCTCTACCACTTTGCATGACGCGACTCATTAAAACGCGCCAGAGGTCAAGTATAAGACTGAGCGGATCCTGGTATCACGATGAGAGAATTGTACCTTTCTACATCAATGTTGAGTTTCCTGACCCTGGTCAAGAACAAGAAAAATATCCAAGATCGGGCCAGACGTTCTTGTTCAACCTGCGCACCCCTAGTCTTATAGACTCCAGCTCTCCTGAAGGCTGCAGAACAGTGTCCTCTGCGCTGCGGCCCAACAATTCATTCAAGCCGAACCCGCTTCGCGGGTCGGCTTAATTCAGGCGTTAGGCATCACATGACAGATTCGAGCTACGTTTGTGCCAGTTGCGGCAGGACGCACGAGGGGTTGCCCACAGACTGGGGCTTCAAGTTGCCGGATGAAGCCTTTGAGCTTTCCTACTTGGACAAGTATCGGCGCACCCGCTCTAACACCGACCTTTGCGTCCTTGATGAGCAACGCTTTTTCATTCGCGGCATTCTCATGATTCCATTCACCCACCAAGAAGGTGAGTTTGCTTGGGGCGTTTGGGCCGAGGTCTCAAAGCCTGAGCATGACTTCTACGTGGACAACTACAGCAACGAACTCGTCCAGGGCACCAAATTTCAAGCAAAGCTCGCCAACACCATCCCCGGCTTTCCTGAGATCACCGGACTGCTCCTCGACATTGAGATTCAAAGTGCAAAGAGCCGGCCCATCTTTACGTTTCCGCTATCCGCGGATCATGAGCTCGCTATTGACCAACGCGATGGCATCGGTCACGCCAGACATCATCGATTCCTTGAGTTGTGCGGCCACTTCGACGAGAGTGATGCCTAACAACTCATTCAAGCCGAAGTTGCTTCGCAACTCGGCTTAATTCAAGCGTTAGGGGGCAGTGACAGTTATGGATTGGCACCACGTTCTCTTTGCCGCGGAACAAGGTATTCCTGGGCTCATCGGACTCACCGTTATCCTCCCGGCTTTTGTTCTCTCTTCGACGCCAAACCGTAAGCTCAAGGCGTCAGCCGCAGGCCTTTCTGCTTTCTTTTTCTTTGCGGCCTCATGCCTTGTGGTCGGCATTCCCGGCATTGAATCATCGCAACTCGCTAGGTATTTCCCACTGGCTGGGCTCGTCGTAACGGTCACCCTAGTTGCCCCTTCGGTCTTGGCCCTTCGGTGGCGCTGGGTCGGCGTGCTGCACTTGCTTACTGTCGCAGCGGCTGCGTACTTGTGGTTCGTCGGCAGCCTGGCAATCAGTCATGACGCCACGTAGGCTGCTCCCTAACAATTCATTCAAGTCGACGCCGCTTCGCGGCGCGGCTTAATTCAAGCGTTAGGTGCCATGGGGAAGGTTGCCCGCAACTGGATCGAACACACACAGGACTGGCGCAATGAGCCAATGGCCTACTGGGTTCACTTGGAGCTGGACGGCTCCACATGGCGCGCGTCCGAGTCATACAGCCCGCCGGCTCCCAAGGCCAAGGGTCGCAGCGGCTATCCCGTGCTTTGCGTCGAGTCGCAGGGTTTTGTCTTCCGCTTCTCTTCCGCCGCACAGCTTGCGGAGTGTGTGAATGTCCTTGGGCGCACCCCCCTCCCGACATCGCGTCGTCTATCCGCCATTCGCGGTGGCGGGCACGGCCCCAATAGTCACTGGCTTAGTCGGTTGCCTGGCCATATCAAGTCCCCCAAGATTCGACAACGTGCCGTGGAGGATCTCCGCTCAGTGATCTCTGCCATGGCACCTAACAATTCATTCAAGCCGAACCCGCTTCGCGGGTCGGCTTAATTCAGGCGTTCGACCGCTATGTACCGTCTCGGCCACCTTGTTAACGGTGAGTGGGCTGCCCACTCGCACCTGCCCGTGTTCGACATCGGGCAGCACATAACTGCGGGCGCTCCCGGCGGAGACCCTGGCGTTTTTGAACGATTAGTTGAATGCTTGGGCCCACCGTACCACTTGCTGTACGTGCTTCACACTCCTCGCGGAGAGGCGCTGCCTGGCCGTTACCAAAGCCCAGCCTTGTCGCTGGCTCAGGTCAAAGAGTTCCTAGCCAGGTTTGCGCCGTTTCTCTCCGCAGATGCACGCTTTGACCTCTGGGCATACTCTCCAGGAGACAAGGCCACTGTTGTGTGGGACCGTCACAACCAAGTATTCGGCTATGGCCCACTTGAGCGGTACTCTCGCACTCTGAGGTCCATGGGCTTTGCCCTGGGGCGGCCTGAGGTTCCGGCACCACATGAGCATCACTACCGTGAGGAGTTCGATGCTCTGGCCAGACACGTACTGACCGCTTTTGACTGGTCCCACTCTCCACTGCGCCCGGAGGATGAGCAGTGAGGGCGCAGTCTAACAATTCAGTCAAGCCGAAGCTGCTTCGCAACTCGGCTTAATTCAAGCGTTAGGCCCTGTATGAAATATCCCCGACATCGGCTTCTTCTCGCCGCGTTATTTCTGCAGCCGCTTCCTGCGTTGGCATCGGACCCCACCGGCCTGATCGTACTGCTCTACGGTGTCCTTGTTGCTGGCCTAGCAATCACCTTTTTCTTCACTTGGCTTTTCACACGATCCATTTCTACCTTTTGGCTCAAACTCTTGATCCGCACGGCTGTAGTGTGTGCATTTCTTACACCTGTCCAAATCGGGAACGCCGGTTACTGGTGGGCTGCACCCTTTGTCGTAATGGAACCAAAACTGCTCGCCACGGCGATTTCCTCTGTAATAATTGCCACTTTCACGGTCTGGCTTGCAATACTTATCGTACTCGGGCTCGGCCGTTTCCGGCGCGGCGCCTAACAATTCATTCAAGCCGACACCGCGGTGCGGCGCGGCTTCATTCAGGCGTTAGGCCGTACAGGGGACTCTGTTGCAATCTATCAAATTCTTCGCATTATCGTGTTTGGCGGTGGTCGTGTTTGATGCGGTCACATCTCTCGCGTCTCTGGTGCTTGGCTTTCCTTACACTTACGCAACGTTCGGATCCGCTATTCTCTACATCGCATTTGCATTCTTTGCTGCTCGTAAGTTTGGGTTCTGGGCTGCAGTTTTGCTCGGTTTAGCTATGGGCATCACTGATGCAACGCTTGGCTGGGCCGTCTCTTGGGCCATTGGTCCAGGCCGCCTTGCCGCAGGCACTCTTACCCTGTCGGTTTGGCTCTACACTGCGACGTTTGTCGTAGTCTTGGGCGCAATTTACGGGCTTATTGGCGGCGGCATTGGTGTGCTCACGCCGCGGCAGCGTGCGGCCTAACAATTCATTCAAGCCGAACTGGCTTCGCGGGCCGGCTAAATTCAGGCGTTAGGGGCAAAAAGGATTGCAGCCATGCATCAGGAAGCTGAAAGGACCATCAATCACGGCCTCAGCCTTAGTGCGAGACTGCTCCTTGGTGTCTTTGCCATGCTGTTTTGCGCCGTCATGGTCGTTGTTGCGCCGCCTACCGACAAGGCGATTTATTTCCACTTGTTTGCCGCTTTTTGCTTGCTACTCGCCCTTGCCTGCTTTACTCAAGGCCGAGTCAGGCAATTCATTGGCAGCCTCATTGGCTGCACCATCTTCGGTCTTGGCATCTGGTACCTTGTGGTCGAGCTTTCTAGGGCCCCAACTTGGCTTGGTGCGCGCAGTCAGCCATCAGTTCTAAACGCTTGCTTGTATCTCTTGTTTATCGGTTTTCCAGGTGCGGCATACGCTTATCGGGCACGCTTTGGCATGCGGCGTAAGTCCTAACCACTCATCCACGCGGACGGCTCCGCCGCCGCTTAATTCCAGCTTTAGACCGCACTGATGCAATCACACTCTCTCGAACTATTTGCTGACTACTTACAATTCTATCTCCAGGACGAGGGAGCGAGCGGCGACCTGTCGGATGCGTGGAGTCCAATAGCCATTTAACGCATGTTCGCTGTCTCAATGGGCGTGGTCGGGATCGGCACTGCGCGCAACATGTGCGTACCAGTTACGCTTGAGTTCCTGGATTCGGCGCCGTCTGCTGACTTCATGGAATTCGATCATGTTGTCGAGGGTTCACTCGCGATCACAAAAGGCCCGCTCGTTGTGGCTGGCTGCATGGACTACTTGCCTGATGCGGCACGCTTTGACTTGGCGCCTGGCGAGTACAGAGTCCGTCTTTCTTCTTCCGGCCTTTGCACGCTGTCGGAGGACGGGCTTGATGGCCAAGATCACTACCGCCTACAGCTTTGGCAAGCTTCGCCCACTGAACCAACCGTCCTTAAGCAGCGTGCGGTCTAACAATTCATTCAAGCCGATGCCGCTTCGCGACGCGGCTTAATTCAAGCGTTAGTCCGCAAGGGAGATCGCGTGGAAGGCCCAACCAACAAGCTTCTCATCGTCGGCGGCGCACTGAGTGGCGTTGCAGCACTGGCACATCTTGCATGCTTGGTAGTGGGCGCACTGCCCTTCCGCCTCTTGGGCGCCGGAGAGCAGATGGCGCAACGTCACGTTGAAGGCAGCTGGTACCCCACAGTGGTCACGCTAGCAATCGCCACCATCTTGGCCATTTGGGGTGCGTACGCACTCTCGGCCGCAGGCGTATTCCGGCCGTTTCCGCTACGTCGAACAGTCCTTACGGCGGTCACAGGTATTTACATCGTTCGCGGTGTGGCATTTGTCCCGGTCATGGCCTACTTCCCTGGCAACAGCCTCACGTTCTGGGTCGTGAGCTCGGCGACCTGTCTCGCCATTGGTATAGTGCACCTTGTGGGGCTTCGCCAGTCGTGGGGCAGGCTACGCCGGCTTGCGGCCTAGCCATCCATTCAAGCCGAAGCCGCTATACGGTTCGGCTTAACTCAGGCGTTGCGTCTGCTTTTTCGCAACTGACATTTGAGGCAAAGATCATGAGCGACTCCCGATTTTGCCGTTCCAACCCCTACTTAAAGATTGGCAGATCGCTGGTCTTGGTCGCCCTAGGAGTGATAGCTTTTACCTCGTTCTTTATTCCGGATAAAGATCTCCAAGCTATTGTCCGCAACATCGGTGGCGTGGTGCTGCTTTGCGGCGCTGTCGTCTATGTGATCGGTCGGTTCGTGCAGGCCAAAGGTGCACGGGCGACGGCCTGATAATCCATTCATGCCGTCGCCACTTCGCGGCGTTGCTTAACTCAGGCGTTCGCCGCTGTCAGGAGTCATCGCAAGAGGGAAAGGACACAAGCCGACGCAGTCGCGAAGGCCATTTTGGGGCCGGATCTGCGTACTCAGGAGCAGATTCGCCAGAAGCGTATAGCGGAGACCGCTTATCTCTCGCGAAAGCGCAAAGTAGCATGGTTTGCTTTAGCGGGCTCGGGGATCGGTGCTGGCGTTGCATACCTCATCGGCGTGCAGTTTCCAATCGGAGTGGTTTGGGGCGGGCTTGCGAGCTCCATAGTTGGCTGGCTGGTGACGCGCAGGTCCGGGGCCTAACAAGTCATTCAAGCCGTACCCGCTTCGCGGGTCGGCTTAACTCAGGTGCTAGGAAGCAAAGCAGACATGATCGCAACTCTATTCATCGCACTTCTCGCTGCTAGCTCGTCGACTGTGCCTGCCACTGAGCAACCCGCGCTTCAATGCAACATTTGACCGGCCTTGAAGCAGTTCGGAGGCAATGAGTGGCTGATATATGGCTGCGCTGACGGGCATTCCGTAGTGGTCGCTGCCCGCGCGCCTAATCCCGCTGCGCCGTTCGTCTTTATCCTCACGCCGGACGGTAACGGTGGCATTGAGTTGCGCGGCGAAGGTACTGGGACCGAGTCCGCCACCAAATCCGCGTATGACAGGCTCAGCAAGATGTCCAGCTCGAACCTGGCTGCGCTTTTTCAGGAGGCTAGTCGTGCCAATGGGCGGTAAGCTGCCGCCTAGCACTTCATTCAAGCCGAATCCGCTTCGCGAGTCGGCTTGATTCCGGTGTTGGAACTCAGGAGGAGAGTGCTGTGAACTGGAAGCGCGTCGTTGGCTGGTCTGCTCTACTCATGATCTTGACCAGTGGTGTCGGTGTTGTTAGCGGAGTCTGGGTGGCTCATTCGCAGATCGAACCGGCGACGATTGACCAACTAGTAGAGAGAGCCCGCCTTTTCAGGCGTGTTGCAACTGGGCTTATCGCAGTCGTCTGCTATTGGCGCCTTGCCACTGGTGCCCCGACTCGTAGGGCCTGGCAGGTAGGTGCTGCATTCTTGCTAGTACAGCTGACGGACATGGCTCTGTCTTTGGCACTGGGTGCGCATGTCGGTGAGTTACTCGAGCCGTGGGGTGTCTTGCGTTCTATGTTGTACGCACTAGCAGGCTACGTTCTAGCAACGCTGAGCCACAGCAACTCACGCAAGCCGAAACCGCTACGTGAGTCGGCTTAACTCAGGCGTTAGACCTAGCTGGAAATTTTATGGTGTTCAAAGGCTTGCTCATCACTATGGCTGTCTTGTGCGCCTTTCTCGGATACCGCGTTCTTCGCCTGGAGTCTGAGGTGCATCAGCCCGCTAAAAATTGAGAATAAGGGGGCGGGGTTATTTTCCAGATGTCTCATCGGTATGGGCAACGGCTTCGTTGGACGCTGATCGGCTCCCTGCTTGTTGAGGCAGTTGACATCCCAACAAACTCGCAGCAATCTCTTCCTCAAGGAGCGTAGAAACTCCTCGAACAGCGGTACCCACCTCCGTCAAACCGGTGGGTTTTTTGTGCCTGCAGCGTCTTGCGGGTGCAACCGACGCGATGCCTGCGTCGGGAGGGCGGCTAATACAACACCCTTTGGGGAAATACGCCCGCCGACTGTTCGCGGTTTCTAACCTCCCGACATCCCGTCGCCGCCCGGCGGCGGGGCCTGTTCGTCAAGGAGGGCTTTGCCATGCGTCGACCCACGTCCCGCCCCACCTCAGCGCGCAAGCGCGCCACGGTGCCGCCACCCACCGAGATCGGCTGGCACTCGCTCGACCCCTCGATCACGCCGCGGCGCTACTTGGAGCGCACCCCTATCCCCGAGCCCCGCCCCGATCCCAGCAAGCCGCGCCGCCAAGGTCACCCGCGTGCCCCGCAACGCTGCACCGTCGGCTACGGCTACTACCCCGACAGCCACCAACGCATCCCCACGCTGCGCCTGCGTGGCCGCTGGCTGGAGCAGTTGGGCTTCACCATCGGCAGCAAACTCAACATCCGCATGCGCAACGGCGAGCTGGTCGTCAGCGTGGCACCCAAGGACTAAGCAGATGCGTCGCGCAGCATGCAGACCAACGCCCGCATCAAGCGCAACGCGTTTAGCATCACACCTTGCGCGCTCACTGCTTCTCGCGCAGGAGGACAAAGGTGGAGCACCAGGCCGTCGTCCTGCATCTCACATTGGATCAACTTGACTATGGCATAGCACATGGTCATGGGCAGCCGCGCTGGCATAACGAGCGTTTGTTGCAAAGGCTTGCAGCGATTGACGGCAATGGACGACTCGGCGAGGATCGTTTTTACGCCACACGGGCAACCCCGGTAATAGCCAGGCGACTTGGAGGTTTGGATGAAGTTGATGCTTCTATTGGGTGTGGTACTTGCGCTTGGCAATATCGTTGCATCGGTTGCCGTGCTTCGCGTTTCGGTGCTGTCGCCATCACAACGCGCATTGCAAGTTGCCCTCATCTGGCTTGTTCCAGTCATTGGCGCGGTGGTTTGTGCGGCATTTGCTTCTTCTCAGGCAGCTGGCTCCACGTCGTCCGATACAAGTGACCCGTTCTATCTGTCATCCGATGGTGGCGCATCGGCTGGTCAGGACATTGGTTTTTCCAGTTGCGATGCGGGGGACTCTGGCTGTGCCGGAAGCAGTGACTAGTGGCGACGCCGGGCAAGTCGTTCAAGCCGGATCCAGTTCGCGGTTCTGTTTAATCCAGTTGCTGGACCGCTAAGGATATTTCGAGGGAGACAGATGATTCTTTGGGGAAGGGGCGAGCGAGTGCTGACCTTCGACCTGGCAGAGCATGAGCACTGCCAGAGGTGCGAGCAAGAGCAAGACTTTACATTGCGTCTCAAGTACACGTACGGACACTTCTACCATCTTTTCGGATGGGTTATCTCCAAGCAGTACCAGCTCATTTGCCCCGTTTGCTCCCACGGCTGGATAGTTAACGCTTCGGCGGCGGAAGCGCAGATTGGGTACAACCCAGTGCCGTTCCATCAGAGGTCAGGATGGATTGTCATGCTTGTCCTTGCGGCAATCATTGGACTTGCCGCCGTGACGTATCAGCATGCGGCGTGACAATTCATTCGAGCCGAAGCCGCTTCGCCGGTCGACTTAGCTATTCGCTCAAGCCGAAGACGCCTAACAGTCCAACTTAGCCAGACTATTGAAATCCATGTCTGATCCCCCACAAATATCGGCAATTGAGGCATCACACCTCTCATACAATGCTTTCCTCTTTACTGTAGAGACGTTGGCCGAGCCAGCGGAAGAGCAGTGCCAAGCGATGGGCGACTACAACACCGCTTGGGAGCTACGAGATGATGCTCTGTACGGACAGAACCTGAAAGGTACTGGCTTCTTCACAGAGCAGCAGGAATCTGCTGTTCTTGCATTGATGGCTGCGGCACATCCTGTTCCGGTCAATGACATACCAGGAGGCTCGGGGCGCACCGTAAACCTTGTAGCAATGCAGCGCCCCGCTTGGGAGCAGGTTCACTTGTTGGCTAAAGCTCTCCTGGAAATACTTGCTCCAGTGACCGAGACAAACAGAGCATTTATTGGCTCTCCCGCTGATTCGTCCTAGAATTTCAATCAAGCCTCATCCACCTATCAAATCGAATGAGCGTAGCCGTTCGGTGCTACAGGGATTTGCAATGACTCATTCAACGCCCTACCGCGTTGTGCATCAAACACCGACTGTCGAAGCGTATCGGCATCTTCGGCAAGCAAGCGGCTTGAGTCCGAAGGCACTTGAAGCCGCCGAGCGCGGGCTGCCCAACTCGCTCTTCAGCGTGCAGGTGCTTTGCGATGGCGAGCCGGTGGCGATGGGGCGCGTTATCGGTGATGGCGGCTGTTTCTATCAGGTGGTGGACATTGCCGTCTTGCCAGAACATCAGGGCCGTGGCCTGGGTAAGGCTGTCATGGGCGAGATCGCCAATTATATTGAGCAGGAAGTCCCTGAATCGGCGTACGTCAGCCTGATTGCGGATGGTCAGGCCTACAGGCTCTATCAGCAGTTCGGTTTCGTGTTGACTGCGCCCGCCAGTGTAGGCATGGCCTTCAAGAGGAACACCGCGAGCGCAGCGCCGAACCTTCGGTAGAGCTACCATTGTTCTGCTGCGCTCGCGCCCAGCGTTCCAATCTGTCACTCACGCACTGCCGCCAAGGAAAGCATGTTCTCCATCTTCAAGAAGAAAGCCGCTCCGTTATTGATCGTTCGCGCCGATGGGCGAGAGTTGTGCCGCGTTACCGAGAGCGATGTCCCATGCGAGCTCAAGCCCCGTGCGTGGTTGAAGGCCAATAGCGTCCTGGAGTTTGCCGACTCGGCGGGAGAGGTGCACCGGCATGAACTCGGTGCTGCGACGGGGTGGTTCCACTTCTCCGTTCGTGTGCATCCCAACCTCGGGTGCCAGGCAGACTGTGTCATTTCGCAGACCGAGCAGCTGGAGCCGGATGCGTTTGCGAACGGCAAGGCAGCCGGGATCAGGTTTCAGCCGTTCTTCCTGCCGGGCGCCAGCGTCAGCAGTTCCGTATTTGCAGGCAAGGGGCTGTTTGCCAGGGGGCTGCACTTCAATGGAATCGTCACCGGTGGCAATGTGGTGCTTTCCTGTGAGTGCGACCACTGCCAGCGTTCGTTCCTGATCCGCTCCTATCACGCGGGTTTTAGCAACGCGGGATACTTCTACTCGGGGTCCGGCAAGTACACCATCACCGTCGATAGCCACCTGCCTGGCAGCCCCGCAGCGCTGTCCGAGCCGGATGCCGAAGCGCTTGCTGCGCTGGAAGACGCACTGCCGTTGGCGCCGGATGGGTCCAGCTACGCCTATCTCAATCCCTTTCGCTGCCCGCATTGTTCCGAGCCTTACATCGATTTTGAGGCGAACCCGGGGCTGAGAGCGAGCGAGTACTACGGGAATTACTTCGAGGGTTCAACGCTGTTGCGATACGCGCCGCCCGATGTTCAGCATCCTTCCTGATGACTCCATTGTTGCATTGCCGCTGGTCTTTCCGAGCTCGCAAAGCAACGCTTTTATAACGAGTCCGAATGCGCTTGAGCAGGCATGCATTGCCATCTCATGGGCTGAAAATCAGCCTTGCTTGTTGGCGTGATGTCACGCTTCCGCTACGCAGCGCGGAGTTCCGGAGTTGCAACGCGAGCCCAAGACATTAGAATCAATACGCGTAGTGCGCGTCAGTTCCCGCCTGCGCAGCGTAATCGTTAGGTGGATCGGTTCAACTATCAACGAAGGAATGCTCATGTTGAAACCAGCAGATACCAAGCTCTATTCCAAATTGGTCGGCACCAGCATTGGCATCGGTGCAGCCTTGGGGGCTGCCCTCGGGGCAGCAATGGGCAACCTGCCGCAAGGCCTCGGCCTGGGGCTGTCGCTTGGCTCCGTGTTCGGCATTGCCTGGGCGCGTCGGCGTGGTGCCATCTGACGCCGGCATGAGCTGACACGCGCATGTCGCTCGCCGACTGCGCTGTGCTGCCGGAGCCGACGTTGATACCGCCTGGTAACCGCTGTGACATGCAGCCATGGCAGCGGATTCGCAGCTGTTTTGGTACCGCTCCTCAATGACGGTCGGCAAGGCGCTGGCATGCGCTACCATGGGTCGATGAACGTTAAATCGTGTCTTGTAGTGTTCCTGCTCGGTGCCTGTGCATCGCTTTCGGCCCAAGGGGTTTCGCCCGCCACCACGCGTGAGGTCGATCAGCTTTTCAAGGTCCTTGCGCAATCCAACTGCGAGTTTTCGCGCAATGGGTCGTGGTACGCGGCGCCCAAAGCCAGTGAACACTTGCAGCGCAAGTACGACTACTTACAGAAGAAGGGGCTGGTGACGTCTACCGAATCCTTCATCGAGCTTGCTGCCACCAAGAGCAGCATGTCGGGCACGCCGTATCAGGTGCGTTGCGGCAACCTTGCGCCGGTATCCAGCCAATCCTGGTTCACTGGCAAGCTGCGGGAGCTGCGCAAGTAATCGGCAGGCGTCGGAACCACAGCATCCGCCTTGCAGCGTTGCCTGAGGCGCTGGCAACTGCTGCTGGACAGCTTCTGTGGACCGGCCGGCCGAAAGCGGTGGTTGCACTATCGGCCCTGGAAAACCCGGCGTCAGCTCCAGCGATCAGGCAAGATCACGCGTGGTGCTATCGCGCGCCAAAGATGCGCTGATGTAAATCAGGCAACGCGCAGCCTCTGCGCTGCCTCAGCGCTGCCATCGCGCTCATCGGCCACAAACGCACTCACTGCATCTTCCAGCTGCGCGGCATGGTCGCCCATGGCGCGTGCGGCGGCGCTGGCGTCCTGCATGCGGGTGACGCCGTCGCGCATGTCGGCGTCTACGCCGGCGAGGGTGTGATGCACCTGCGCGATGCTGCCGGCTTCCTGTTGCGAGGCGACGGCGATCCTGCTGAGCGTGCTGCTGACCTGGCCGATGGTGGCGACGATGTGCTGCATGCCTTCGCCGGCGCGGCGCACCTGCTGCACGCCGGCCTGCATATGCGTGACCGATTCGCCGATCAGCGTCTTGATCTGGCTGGCGGCGGTGGACGAGCGCAATGCCAGCGCGCGCACCTCGCCCGCAACCACGGCAAAGCCGCGGCCTTCTTCGCCGGCGCGTGCGGCTTCGACGGCGGCATTCAGGGCCAGGATATTGGTCTGGAAGGCGATGCCGTCGATGACCGAGACGATGTCCTGGATGCGGCGCGAGGCCTGTTCCATCTGCTGCATGGTGCCCATCGCCTGGTGCATGGTGTCGCCGCCGCTGCGTGCGGCCTCGGATGCGGCGGCGGTGAGCTTGTCGGCGTCGGCTGCCTGCGCGGTGTGCTCCTGCATGGTGCCGAGCACGGCCTGCATCTGGGTGGCGGTGCGGCCCAGGGTGGCCGACTGCCGCTGCACCTGCTGCTCCAATGCATCGTTGCGGGTCAGGATGTGGCCGGCGGCGTGATTAATCGCGGTGCTGGAGCTGCGGATCTGCGTGATGATGCGCGCCAGCTCGTCGGCGGTGGCATTGGCGTCGCGCTTCATCTGCTCGAACACGCCTTCGCAGTGGCGGTCGATACGCTGGGTCAGATCGCCACGCGACATCGCCGCCAGCATGCGACGCATGTCCTGCAGGCTGTCGTCGGTGATGGCCAGGAACTGGTTGACGCCCTCGGCCAGCTGGCCGAGTGTGCCGCTCCTAGCATTTCCCTGCAGACGGGCACCGAGCTCGCCACGCGCAGCCTGGGCAATGACCGTGGCCAGTTGCTCTTCCAGCGCCAGGTCCTGGGTGCGGTCCTGCCACTCCACCACCACGCCCAGCGAGGCGCCGTCGTCATCGCGGACCGGGGTGATGTTTTCCTGCAGCTGCAACGCCGCCAGCGCGCGCGTTTTGCTGCTGCCTGCGTCATGCCCCAGCTGCACCGCATCGGCCAGTGCGGTGTGCAGCACGTGCGCATCGACCTGCGTGCTCAGTTGCTGGAACGACTGATTGCGATAGATGGCAGCGCCCTGCCCGTCGACGATGGCCACCGCCATTGCCGATGCATCCAGCGCCAGGCGGATACGGCGATTTTCCAGTAGCAGCTGCTGCTGTTGGGCGATGCGCTCTTCCACCTGCACGCTCATGCGCACCAGCGCCTGCGCCAGCGAGCCGCTGCGGAAGGGCTGCTGCAGGATGGCCGGCGGCAAGGTGGCGCCGGTGGCCAGGGTGTCGGCCAGTTCGGCCAGCGCTTCGGCCTCGTGGTCGAGGGCATCGACCTGGCGGCGCAGCTGGATGGCCATCACGCAGACGAAGGCGGTTTCGACGATCACGTAGCCGGCATGCAGCACCACGATGCCGAAGCCGCTGCCGACGGTGAACGCCTGCACCGGCATGCCGCGCGATTGCAGCCAGTAGAACGCCAGGTGATGCACGGCGATGGCGCCTGCGGCGACCACCACCGGCAGCCAGTCGCGGTAGTACAGCAGCAGCGCCAGGATCACGAACACGCCAAAGTGCATTTCCACCAGGCCATGCGCCTGCTGGATGGTGGCCGCGACCAGGGCCATCAGCACCAGCGCGTTGGTGATGCGGGTCAGGCGCGTGCCGGGGTTGGCCTGCACTTGCCAGGCCATCAGCAACAGGCTGGGCAGCGTAACCGCCAGAAACGTGGTCCATTGGCCCTGGTACCAGGCCAGGCCCAGCGAGCCGACGCTCTGCAGCACGGCCAGCCATAGAAACAGCCGGTCGGCCTTGATCGCCAGGCGGGTGGCGTAGGTGGAGGTCGGCGGCGCCGATGCGGACAGTTCCATCATGACAGCGACTCCACGGCACAGGGACAAGGGGACACCAGCGCGGCACCCGGGGTGCGCGCCAGGACATCGGGTAACCAGCGCGACCAATCCGCCGTGCCGGCGGTGCCGCACACGGCGCCGCCGTCTGCGGGGCCGGCGTAGCGCGGTTGGCCGTCGGCACCGAGCAGCCACACGGCATAGCCGCTGCCACGCAGCGCGGGGGTGTCGAGCATGCGCACCTGGCCGCCACGCGAACGTACCGCGCTGCTGAGCACGGCCCAGGCGCGATCGGCGGCCGGGTCGGTGCAGGCGCAGGCACCTGCGACGCCGATCAGCATCGGCGCCCGCTGCGCGGCCGGCAGGCTGGCCTGGACCTGCGCCCATGCACTGGCGACGTCGGTGGCTTGCGCACGTGGCGTGGTCCAGGCCACGGCGATCCAGCCGCACCACAGCGCGAGCAGGGCAGCGCCCAGGGTGCGTCGCGTTGAGGCGGACAGGGTGCCGAAGACGGGCATGGCGCAGCGGATTCGCGAGGTAAGGTGAGCCCCTTATCGGGTGCCGGTGCAGACGCTTGAGCCGGCTTGCGATTGAAATTAGCGATGGCAGCGATAGCACGCGCCAGGCCCGTTACGCCGCAAGGGTTTGCGGGCGATGCGTGGCGTGGCTGTGCTGGCAGTCGTTTATCCGGCGCGGGATTTTGTGAGCACGCGTTCACAGATCGACGGTGGGGCTGCTGCATGCATGGCAGGCCGTGGTGGCTGTGATGTCGTCACTCTGGATTCGGGTCCAGGTGCCAGGGCGTGCCCTCGACAGCGGCGATGCATGGCGAGTCCGCCACTGAGCCGCCTACGCTTCCGGGCCCGAGTATCGATGCCTCAACAACGCACATCTAGCAGACGCGGAAATCCATCCACCGCTGCGCCTAGTGCAAGCGCTTAGGCGATCCTCCAACGCGTCGAGGCGCCCACCCGGAAGTCAGCGCTGTCAGCTCGCTTGCCGATACTGCAGAGCGACGCTTACGCCAGCGCTTCGTCGGCATCCAGCGCAACCGCCGGCTGCTGGGCATGATCGAAGCGTTCGCGTGCGGAGCGGATGGCCGCATGGTTTTCGCCTGCCCAGTTGAGCAGCTGCGAGATCGGGCCGAGCAGCGCCACGCCGAGCTTGGACAAGGCATATTCCACGCTGGGCGGCTTGGTCGCGTAGACCTTGCGGGTGATCATGCCGTTGCGCTCGAGGTTGCGCAGGGTCTGGGTCAGCATGCGCTTGGAGATGTCCGGCACGGCGCGCTGGATGGCGCTGAAGCGGGAGGGGCCGGGGATCAGCGTCAGCAGGATCAGCATGGTCCATTTGTCGCCGATCTGATCGAGCACGTCGCGCACCGGGCACTTGGTGGCGTCGAACGGCATACCTTGCAGGGACGGCGGCGGCGGAAACAGAGCAATCGCGTTCACTGGGATATCTCACGGTAACCAGGGGGTGGAAAACTGCCTCCTTGCGGAGGTTCGAACGGCCCTGACAATAGGTGCGCGGACCAAGAGTCTAGATAGTAGACCACACCTCTTATCAATACCTACTGGAGTTCACCATGGCACACACCTCCCCCCTGATCCTCGTCACCGGCGCCAGCGGGCAGCTGGGCGCATTGGTGGTCGACGCATTGCTGGCGCGTGTCCCGGCCGCTCGGATCGTAGCAACGGCCCGCGATACTGCGTCACTCGCGCAGTTCGCAAAACGCGACATCACCGTGCGTCGCGCCGACTACGCGGACCCGCAGAGCCTGGATCAGGCCTTCGCAGGTGTGGGCCGGGTGCTGCTGGTGTCGTCCAATGCGGTGGGCGAACGCGTGCCGCAGCACCGCAACGTGATCGAAGCCGCCAAGCGTGCCGGCGTGGAGTTACTGGCCTATACGAGCGTGCTGCATGCCGATACCAGCACGCTGGCACTGGCACCCGAGCATGTGGCCACCGAGGCGATGCTGCGCGAGAGCGGCGTGCCGCACGTACTGCTGCGCAATGGCTGGTACACCGAGAACTACACCGGCTCGATCGCGGCCGAGGTGGCGCATGGCGCGGTGATCGGCAGCGCCGGCGAGGGCAGGATCAGTGCGGCCACGCGCGCCGACTATGCCGAGGCCGCCGCAGCGGTGCTGGCCGCCGACACGCCGCAGGCCGGCAAGGTCTACGAACTTGCCGGCGATACGGCCTTCACGATGGCCGAGTATGCCGCCGAGGTGGCGCAGCAGTCGGGCAAGCCGGTGGCCTATCACGACCTGCCCGAAGCCGACTACGCGGCGGCCTTGGTGCAGATCGGCCTGCCGGCTGCATTCGCACAGGTGTTGGCGCAGTGCTCGGCGTCCTCGCGCGGCGGCAGCCTGTTCGACGACAGCCACACGCTGAGCCAGCTGATCGGCCGCCCGACCACCCCGCTGCGCGATGCGGTGGCGGCGGCCTTGCAGGCGACGCCGGCTGGCTGAGCCGAGCCCTGGCACGGTGTTGCGCGACACCGTGCAGCCGCACCGGCCTGGCGCTACGCCACGCGGTGCGTGATCCGGCAAAGGCGGGCGATGACCCCGCCTTTGCCATGTTTCTGAGTCATCGTCCCTTGCCCACGCGTTGGCGACGACGACAGCACGCCATGGCCGTGCCAAGCACGCGCTTCGGCCTTTGCGTCGGCAGCTGCTCCTTGCGTCACCATCTGCCCATGGCACCGCAGGTCCGATGGCCGGCAGCAGCAACCAAAGCGTCACATCCGCGCCTGATGCCGCGCCGCTCGCCGCTAGGCCGGCCTTCTGCACGTCGCACAACTGACACGCGCCAGACACGCAGCTGACACAGCGTTGCGTTGTGCGGGGCCGCCGGTGTCACCAAACTGACATCAAATCTAAATATAACTGCACGCATTGCCGCACCGTCAGGACGACCGGGCGCCTGGTGGGCGTGCCGGCGCCGTGTTCGCCGCCCGCGAGGCAGCGCCGGCCTGACGCTGCCGCCGACCCGTTTCCCTTGCACGAGCCGGACCAATGAAAAAACGCAATCTCGCCACCGTCCTGTGCGCCCTCAGCGCGACCGCCAGCGGCAGCACGCTGGCCGCCGAGCTGGAGCTGTACGTCGACCGCAAGACCAAGCAGATCTTCGCCGAGCCGGCCCCGGGCCGCGACAAGCTGGGCAAGTTCGTGCAGGTGGACGAGAACGGCAAGCTGCCGGCGTCGGCGATGCCGGCCGCACCGGCACTGCCGCCCGCCCCTGCGGCGCCGGTGCCTGCCGACACCGCCATCGCCCAGGCCGCACCTGCACCCGTACCGGCTGCGGCACCGGCCAAGGCTGGCGAGGCCGGCAAGAAGTGGTACGACAAGCTGAGCCTGCGCGGCTACACGCAGATCCGCTACAACCAGGGCATCGGCGGCGACGCGCAGGATCTGCGCGCACCCGGCGACCGCTTTATCGGCAACGACCAGAGCCTGGGCATCCGGCGTGCGCGCCTGGTGCTGAGCGGCGATCTCAATGAGCACGTGTCGCTGTACTTCCAGCCGGATTTTGCGAGCACGCCGACCGGTTCGACCACCTCCAACTTCGCGCAGCTGCGCGATGCGTATGCCGACATCTACTTCGACAAGAAGCGCGAGTACCGCGTGCGCGTGGGCCAGTCGAAGATGCCGTACGGCTGGGAGAACCTGCAGTCCAGCCAGAACCGTCTCACCCTGGACCGCGCTGACGCGCTCAACTCCGGCCTGCGCGACGAACGCGATATCGGTGCGGTGTTCTACTACAGCCCCACCGTGGCCAAGGGCCGCTTCCAGGACCTGGTCAAGTCGGGCTTGAAGGGCTCGGGCGACTACGGCGTGATCGGTGCCGGCGTGTACAACGGCCAGGGCGCCAACCGCGCCGAGCGCAACGACAGCATGCATGCGGTGGTGCACGCCACCTACCCGTTCAAGTTCGCCAACGGCCAGTACCTGGAAGTGGGTGCCGATGCCTACAGCGGCCGCTTCGTGCCGACCGCGGCGGCAGTCAACATCGGTGGCCGCAGCTTCACCCCGGCCATCACCGACCCGAACGGCTACACCGACCAACGCGTGGCCGCGCACATCATCTACTACCCGCAGCCGTTCGGCCTGCAGGCCGAGTGGACGGTGGGCCGCGGCCCGGAGCTGGATGTCGCACAGCGGCGCATCCGCACCCGCTCGCTGAGCGGCGGCTACGTGCAGGCGATGTACAAGCACGATGGCAGCTACGGTACCTTGCTGCCGTACCTGAAGTGGCAGACCTACCGCGGCGGCTCCAAGTTCGACACCAATGCACCGCGCATGCGCCTGGACGAGGTGGAAGCCGGCGTCGAGTGGCAGCCGATGGATGCGCTGGAACTGGTGTTCGCCTATTCGAAGATGAAGCGCACCGACGTCACCACCGCGCCGTATCCGGTGGTGGAAGGCGACTTGCTGCGGCTGCAGTTGCAGGTCAATTACTGAGCCCTGCACCGTGATGGAAGACCAACAAGCCCCCCGCATGCGGGGCTTGTTGGTGGTTGCGTCGCGAGCCGTGGTGGCGACGTGCGCCGGCACGATGGCGCTAGCCGCGGCCCTGTTGCTTCGGCCGCCGACCCAGCGCCAGCACCGGCGCGCTAGCGGGCTGCCAGTTCTGCGCGAATGATGTCCGCGCCTGCGCTGAGGGCCTTGAGCTTGCCTCTTGCAACGTCACGGGCCAGAGGCGCCATTCCGCAGTTGGTGGACGGGTAGAGCTTGTCGGCATCGACGAAGCGCAAAGCCTTGCGCAGCGTAGCGGCCACTTCTTCCGGCGTTTCGATCGTATTGCTCGCCACGTCGATGGCCCCGACCATCACCTTCTTGCCGCGCACCAGTTCGATCAGGTCGATCGGCACGTGCGAGTTGTGGCACTCCAGCGAGATGATGTCGAGCGTGGATGTCTGCAGCTTGGGAAACGACTCTTCGTACTGACGCCACTCCGACCCCAGGGTCTGCTTCCAGTCGGTATTGGCCTTGATGCCGTAGCCGTAGCAGATGTGGACGGCGGTCTCGCACTTGAGCCCTTCGACCGCACGCTCGAGGGTGGCAACACCCCAGTCGTTGACCTCGTCGAAGAAGACATTGAAGGCCGGCTCGTCGAACTGGATGATGTCCACGCCGGCCGCTTCAAGCTCCCTGGCTTCCTGGTTGAGGATGACGGCAAATTCCCACGCCAGCTTTTCGCGGCTTTTGTAGTGCGCGTCGAAGAGGGTGTCGATCATCGTCATGGGTCCAGGCAACGCCCATTTGATCGGCTGGCGGGTCTGCTCGCGCAGGAACCTGGCATCGTCCACGAACACCGGCCTGGGGCGGCTCACCGCGCCAACGACGGTGGGGACGCTGGCGTCGTAGCGATTGCGGATCCTGACGGTTTCGCGCTTTTCGAAATCGACGCCGCTGAGGTGTTCGATGAAGGTGGTGACGAAATGCTGGCGGGTCTGCTCGCCGTCGCTGACGATATCGATGCCGGCGTGCTGCTGTTCCTGCAGCGACAGGCGCAATGCATCCTGCTTGCCTTCGATCAGTTCCTCGCCCTGCAGCTTCCAGGGCGACCAGAGTTTCTCCGGCTGTGCGAGCCAGGACGGCTTGGGCAGGCTGCCGGCGGTGGAGGTAGGGAGCAGCTTTTTCATGATGAGTGGTGTCTTGCGTTCTTGTTGATCAGACAGCGTGGTGAGAAACCCACTGCGCGAGAATCTTGCCGTAGGGCCTGATGAAGTGCTCCTCGGTGAACTTGCCCTGCGTCACCGCGAGCTGGCTGCGCTCTTCCCGGTCGTAGACGATCTTGGTAGAGGAATAATCCTGGTGCTTCAGGCTCGGCTGGTAGATGGCCCCCGCCGCGGAATTGGCGTTGTAGATTTCCGGGCGGTAAATCTTCTGGAACGTCTCCATGGTGCTGATGGTGCCGATCAGCTCCAGATTGGTGTAGTCGTTGAGCAGATCGCCGAAGAAGTAAAAAGCCAACGGGGCGACACTGTTGGGAGGCATGAAATAGCGCACCTGCAGGCCCATCTTCTCGAAGTAGAGATCGGTCAGGGAAAATTCGTCCTGCCGGTATTCGATGCCGAGCACGGGGTGCCGGTTGCCGGTTTGGTGATAGACCCTGCTGCTGGAGACGCTGATGCAGATGACCGGCGGCTTGGCGAAACGCGCCGTATAGGCGTCCGAGTCCACGAAGTGCTTGAACAGCTTTCCGTGCAGACTGCCGAAATCGTTCGGGATGCTGAAGCCGGATGCGTCCTGATTGTGTGCCGGCAGCAGCACACTGAAATCGTAGTCGCGCACGTAGGAGGAGAAATTGTTCCCTGCGATGCCATCGATGCGCGCGCCGCTCGTCTTGTCGAGGATGCTGGGCTTCAATATCTCGATCAGCGGGAATGCATCGCCACTTTCGTTTTCGCCGATGTTCATCTCGACAGAGATGATGTCCAGCTCCACCGCGTAGCGGTCGCGGGTGGGGTTATCCCAATGCGCCAGGTCGTTGCAGCGGTTGTTGATCATCGCAAGCGTGTTGCGCAGGTTTTCCTGCCGACGCTGCCCCCTGGCCAGGTTGGCAAAGTTCGTCGTGTTGCGCGTGTTGGCCGCGGGACGGTAGTCCTCGTCAAACCGCTGACGTTTGATGCTGAAGGTGAATTCCTGAGTCATTGCAAGCTGACGCCTTGTTTCCGAAATTGATTACGAGCGCAGGTCTCGGCGCAGGGGGGATTCCTGCTGGATGGATGCCGGGACTCTGGATCTGCGGACAGTTGCCAACCGATCCTGTAGCCGGCGAAGGGTGGCGGCCCGCCGCGCAACGGTGGCCGAGTGGCCTCAGGCCGCGGCGACGTTTTCTGCGGCGATGGCACCTGCCTGCCGCGTCAATGCGATCAGCGGCAATGCACGCTGCACCGCCAGCCTGGCCCGCTCGGCCAGGGCCTCGTTATGCACGCGGTAGTCCAGGAAGTCGCGGTCGGTGGCGTAGACGCCCAGCGGCAAGGTGCGTGCCTGGAAGAAGCTGAAAAGTGGCCGCAACTGGTGGTCGATCACCAGCGCATGGCGCTCGCTGCCGCCGGTTGCCGCCAACAGCACCGGGGTGTCGATCAAGGCATCCTGGTGGATGAAGTCGAAGAAGTGCTTGAACAGGCCGGTGTAGGAGCCGCGATAGACCGGCGTGGTCACCACCACCACGTCCGCCTGCTCCACGGCGGCAAGTTCCTGCTCCACCGTTGCCGGCAGCTGCGAGCGCCAGACCGCACCGGCGAACTGTGGCGCCAACGCCCCGAGTTCGACCAGATGTTGCTCGCACGGCACGGCAGCGGCGATCAGCGCCAGCAGGTGCTCGGCCAGGGCGACGGCCTTGGAGGGGCGCTGCAGCCCGCCGGAGACCGCGACGACGCGGAGGGGGTGTGGCACGTTGACAGTCATGCGGGTTGACCTGAAACGACGAACCCCGATGCTAGGGCTCGCATTCAATGAAGTAAAATGGTGTTATTTCAACAATCCATGAATTCGGATCATCTGAATGCTTGAGCGCATCCATCTCACCATCGTCCAGCAAGTCGAGCAGCAAGGCTCGCTGACCGCCGCCGCCGGCGTGCTGAACCTGACCCAGTCGGCGCTGAGCCACAGCATGAAGAAGCTGGAGCAACAGCTGGGCACCGACGTGTGGCTGCGCGAGGGACGCAACCTGCGCCTGACCCAGGCCGGCCAGTACCTGCTGGCGGTGGCCAACCGGGTACTGCCGCAGCTGGACCTGGCCGAGGAGCGCCTGGGCCAGTTCGCGCAGGGCGAACGCGGTGCGCTGCGCATCGGTATGGAGTGCCATCCCTGCTACCAGTGGCTGCTCAAGCTGGTGGCGCCCTATCTGGCCACCTGGCCGGATGTGGATGTGGACGTCAAGCAGAAGTTCCAGTTCGGCGGTATCGGCGCGCTGTTCGGCTACGAGATCGATCTGCTGGTCACGCCCGACCCGCTGTACAAGCCCGGGCTGCGGTTCGAGCCGGTGTTCGACTACGAGCAGGTGCTGGTCGTGGCCAAGGGCCATGCGCTGGCGTCGGCCGCCTACGTCAAGCCCCAGCAGCTCACACGCGAGGTGCTCATCAGCTATCCGGTGGACCTCGAGCGCCTGGACATCTACAGCCAGTTCCTGCTGCCGGCCGGTGTCACGCCCAGGCGCCACAAGGCCATCGAAACCACCGACATCATGATGCAGATGGTGGCCAGTGGCCGCGGCGTGGCCGCCATGCCACGCTGGCTGGTGGAGGAATACGCCGCCAGGATGGACGTGGTGCCGGTGCGGTTGGGTGCGCGCGGCATCGCCAAGCAGATCTTCCTGGGCGCACGCGAGGCCGATATCGCCGTCGACTACCTGCGCGCCTTCATCGAACTGGCCCGCCAGCCTGCCAATGGCACCGCCACGACATCGGGAGCCCACTGATGGATACCACCGCAACCCGCACGCCACTCCCCCTGCCTGCCGGCCACGACAAGGTGTTGCTGCACTCCTGCTGCGCGCCATGCTCCGGCGAGGTGATGGAGGCCATGCTGGCGTCCGGCGTCGACTACACCATCTTCTTCTACAACCCCAACATTCATCCGCGCAAGGAATACGAGCTGCGCAAGGACGAGAACATCCGCTTTGCAGAGCAGTGCGGCGTGCCCTTCGTCGATGCCGACTACGATCGGGACAACTGGTTCGAGCGGGCCCGCGGGATGGAGAACGAACCCGAGCGCGGCGTGCGTTGCACCATGTGCTTCGACATGCGCTTTGAACGCACTGCGCTGTATGCGCACGAGCACGGCTTTCCGGTGATCACCAGCTCCCTGGGCATCTCGCGCTGGAAGAACATGCAGCAGATCAACGACTGCGGCGTGCGCGCTGCGGCCAGGTATCCCGGCCTGATGTACTGGGACTACAACTGGCGCAAGGGCGGCGGTTCCTCGCGCATGGTCGAGATCAGCAAGCGCGAGAACTTCTACCAGCAGGAATACTGCGGCTGCGTCTACTCGCTGCGCGACACCAACCGGCACCGCGTGGAAAGCGGGCGCAATCGCATACAACTGGGCGTGAAATTCTACGGCGATGCGGAACAGGACGATTGAGTGCAGGCGGGTCTTGGGGCGCGGCCGGGATCTCGATGTGCTCTTGGCCCCTGCCCGCTCGATCGGGGCTGACGCAGCGGCGCAGCCAATCACCACGACAGGACGGCAACACCCTTGATCGACCCGGACACGCCCAGCCTCGCCAGCACCATCACCGAGGCCTATTCGCTGGAGGTCAGCGCAAAGCACATTGCCGGGCTGGCTGCAGCGGCGCCCCGGATCACGCGTGGCGCAACCATTGCCATCCCCTACCTGCCCAACCAGGACGACGATGCGCGGCTGGCCGCGGCACGGATGGTGCGCACACTCGGCTTTCAACCGATGCCGCACCTGTCCGCGCGCCGTATCGCCTCGCGCGAGCAGCTGCATGCCTTCGTCAGCCGCGCCGTCGATGACGCCGGCGTCGAGCGATGTTTGGTGATTGCGGGCGATCCGCCTACTCCGCTCGGGCCGTTTCCGGACAGCTTGTCGCTGATCGATACCGGGATCTTTGAGCGCTGCGGCATCCGGACCATCGCCGTGGCGGGGCATCCGGAAGGGCATCCAAGCATGCCTGCAGCCGATCGATGGGAGGTGCTGCAGCGCAAGTGTCGCAGCATCGCCGAGCGCGGCATGGTGCCGCTGATCGTCACCCAGTTCGCGTTCGATGCCGACATCGTGCTGACGTGGTTGCAGGCGCTGCGCGCGCACGGCATTGCACATCCCGTGCGTGTGGGCGTACCCGGTCCTGCCGGCGTGGCGGTGCTCGCACGCTATGCCGCCAGCTGCGGTGTCGGCGCATGCGCATCGATGCTGTCAAAGTACGGCATCTCGCTCGGCAAGCTGTTGGGCACCGCAGGGCCGGATCGTTTTGTGGAACGGCTGGCCACTGGCCTGACTGATGCGCACGGCGAGGTCCGCATGCACTTCTACCCGTTTGGCGGCATCGCGCAGACTGTCGCGTGGGTGGAGCAGTACCGCTCCCGCTCCGCGCGCGTTTAGGCGGACTGAGGCGCGCCGAATTCGGCGCTGCATAGCGACCGCAGACCTGTGCGTTGTGGCAAGCAATGCGTCGTGGACCTCGACATGTCCACGACCTCGATCACAGTCTGTAGTTTTCATTCCTGGCGGTTTGTTTGCCGCGCGTGAGGTGCTGCAGCGCACAGCAGACCTGTCACAAGCGCGCGGTATAACCATCGGCGAATCGCGGCGAGGGGGCGCTGCATCCGATGCCGTTGCCATGCGCGGCGGCATCGCTTCTGCAACGTTCAAGGAGAGATGTCGCCATGCCGAAGCCGTCGCTGTTGTCCTTGCTGTGCACCCTGTCGCTGGTCTCCACGCCGCTTGCCGCGGCCGAGCTGCAACCCAAACAACTGGCTGGCCCACCGGAGGAGTTCGCGCAGATGCGCGCGCCCGATCCGGCCGAGTCGGCGATCCTGTCCAAGAGCGCCTTGCTGCCGGTGGAGTTGACGCCGGCCGGCAAGTCCGCACGCTGGCAAGGCACCTTGCCGGTGGAAAACGGCCATCTGCGTTTCATGGTGCTGGCCGGCGACCAGCCGTGGGAGGCGGCGGTGACTGCACCACGCGTTGCCGGCGCACGTGCCGCTGCTGTTGCACCGCAGTTGCAGGCACAACGCACACTGCTGGGCAGCGCCGAGAGCGGCACTGGCGGCATGCGTTACGCGGTGGAGTCCGCGCAGAACGGCAACTGGGCGCTGACGCTGCAATCGGCGGCACCGGTGGCGCAACGCGGGTATGTGCTGATGGAAGGCGATGCGCGCACGCAGCTGGCCTCGTACCCGCGCCATCGTCGGCAGCAGGTCGGCCAGTCGCTGACGCTCAACGCCTTGCTCAGCGGCAACGATGCAGCCGGCGCGAGCTTGCTGGCCGCGCAGGCGGGGCAGATCGAGACAGCGAGCCTGCGTGTGATCGACCCGCAAGGCGGCATCCGCACGCTGCCGATGGCCGATGACGGACAGCACGACGACGGTGCTGCCGGCGATGGCGTGTATGGCGGCACGTTCCAACCGACGGCCGAAGGCACCTGGATTGCACAGGTGATCGTGCGCGGTCGCGACCAGGCCGGGCAGCCGTTCGTGCGTACCAGCGAGCATGTGTTGCCGGTGCTGGATACCTCCCTGCGTCTGCTCGGCAACGCGCTCAGCGCACGCGCTGCCGACGGCACCCGGCTCAGCATTGCCTTGCCGGTCGCCGCGCGCGGCAAGGCACCATCGCATTACCGCGTGTTTGGCCAGGTCTGGGGCACCGATGCCAAGGGCAAGGACGTGCCGGTGGCATGGATCGGCGGCATGCTGACGCCGCAGCAAGGCCAGCTGCCGTTGAGCCTGGACGAGCGCTGGGTCGCACGTGCCGGCGCACGTGCGCCGTTTACGCTGCGCGGGCTGCGCATCGAGGACCCGGACCATTACATCCCGCTGGTACAGGCCGACACGCTGCCGTTGCAGCTGCCCGCATTGCGCCGCGCCAGCATTGCGCGCTCTGCCGCTGCGATCGACGAAAGCATGCGCATGGGGCCACGTCCGACGACGCTGGCCCGTGCCACTGCGATGGCGCAACCGCAGGCCGCGGGGTCACAACTGGTGCTGGTGCATGGCTATTGCTCCAACGGCGTGTGGCCGCAGGCGCAGTTCACCAATGCGTCCTCGTTCCTTGATGCCAAACAGAACCGCAGCAACGACCAGTTCGCACAGCGGTTGGCGCAGTTCGCCAGTCAGTGGTCCTCGTTCGCGACGGTGGCGCACAGCCAGGGCGGCATGGCCGCGCTGCATCTGTATACCTACTACTGGAGCGGGCTGGATAACGCTACAGGTGGGCGGGTGATGCAGTCGGTCGGCACGCCGTACCAGGGCACCAATCTGTCAGGCATTCTGGCGGCGGTGGGCTCGTGGTTCGGCGTGGGTTGCGGCACCAATACCGACATGACCTACGACGGCGCCAAAGCCTGGCTGGCCGGTATTCCGGCCGATGCGCGTGCCAAGGTCAACTACTACACGACCTCGTTCGCCAAGACCAACTGGTACACCAACGACTACTGCAACGCGGCCTCGGACCTGGTACTGAACGACCCGGAAGATGGCACCGTGGAGCAGGTCAACGCGCAGCTGCCGGGCGGCGTCAATCGCGGCCACACCACCGGGCAATGCCACACCACCGGCATGCGCGACCCGGCGCAGTACCTGGATGCCAGCCGCAATGCAGTGATGAACGCCAACGCCGCGAAGTGATGCGGTTCTAGCAATGTGCAATGCGATGGCCGGCGTCTGCGTCGGCCATCGCAGCGTGCGTGGGAACACGTCGCGTGCCGGCGACTGGCACGACTCCTGCGTTCACATAATTCGATTCCTCCTCCCTTGAAGGTGACGAGGTCCCAACGGGAGCTTGACCCCTTCTCCCGCCGGGAGAAGCTGCCCCAGCAGGAGCGGATGAGGGTACGGGCAAAGCCTCTCAACTCTCACTCTTGTGTGGCTTCGCTCCGTACCCTCTCCCCAACCCCTCTACAGAGGAGAAAGGGGCTTTGGTTGCCTTGAAAGGTGATTGAACGCTGTGGGTGCGTCGGTTTTTAGAGCGGATGATTTGCGGCTTGGTTGCAAGGCCCTTGCCCGCCCACCATCGCGGGACACGCCGCAAGTACGTCCGTGTAGGCTCTTACGCGGCATCCATGCCGCGTAAGGTCCCGCGACGGTGGGCGGGCAAGGACCAGTCGAGATAGTCGGCGTGCAGGGTTTTAAACAAAGATACCGATCAACTCTCTGGTGCGGTGTCCTCGCCGATTGCGGGACCGTGTGGCGGCATGGATGCCGCCACCGAGCCCCCAGGGATGGGTTCACGGCGTGTCCCGCAAGCGGTGAGGGCACCGCGCACTCGACCGACTCAGCTTTTGATTTCGGTACAGCGGTCGAAAGGTTTTACTAGCCACTCCAAGCCGCTTCGGAAGCCCACAGTTCTGCATCCGCGCCTGCAGGAATAAACATCGGCGCGGCCGGATCGGTGGCTGCGCGCCAGATGGCCTGCGCGACATCGATCGACTGCGTTTCGGGGCCGGCGGATGCGCTCATGCGCGCCATCGTCTGTTGCATAAACGTTCCATAGACCTCGTCATCAAGACCGCGAAGACCCGCGCGGGCATTGGCACGAAATTCCGTCTCCCCGCACGAGCCCGGCGAGACGATGCGCACGCGGATACCGAAGTCCTCCAGCTCGGCGGCCAGCGATTCGCTCAGCGCATTCACCGCGGCCTTGGCTGCGCGGTAGGCACCGATCAGTGGGAGGGGTTTGAGCGTTGCGCTCGACGACACGTTGACGATGACCCCGGCGTGGCGCGCACGCATCTGCGGCAAGACCGCCTGGGTTACCGCAAGCGTGCCGAAGGTATTGGTCTCGAACAGATCACGCACCGACTGCAGGCTTGCCAGTTCCAGCGGCGCGGGCGCACCGGAGCCTGCATTGTTGACGAGAACGTCGACCGTGCCGGCCGCAGCGATCGCGGCCTGGATGCTCGCGACATCGGTGACATCGAGCTGCAACACCCTCATTCGTGGCGACGCAGGAAACAGGTCTTCGCGTGGAGTGCGCATGGTGGCGACCACATTCCAGTCGCGCTCTAGGAAGTAATTGGCGGTCGCTAAGCCAAAGCCGGATGAGCAACCAGTGATGAGTACGGTTTGCATGAAGCGCCCTCGGTGATGTTGTGAGGGATGTACGTTAGGCTTCGAATGTCGTACTTTCGATATTCTAAAGTGCTTAATTCATTTGCGAGAGTCCAATGCTGCCCGACCCGCTTACCGAGGTTGTCCTGCTGCTCAGGCCGGCGGCACGGTTTTCCAAGCTCGTCGTGGGCGCCGGTGCGTGGTCGGCACACCGCTCCGATGCGCCAGGCCCGTTTTATTGCGCAGTGATCGAAGGGACGTGCCGTCTGACGCTCGAAGATGGCGAGGCGCGTGTTCTTGAAGCAGGCGACTTCGTGCTGGCACCGGCCATGCTGGCCGTCACGCTCTCCAGCCTGCAGGCGTCGACCGGGCAGGCCCACACGGTGCCGACCAACATGGGCGATGGCACTTTCCGTATCGGCGCGCAGGACGGCCCGACGGATCTTCGCATCGTGATTGGGCATTGCAGCTTCGGCTCGCCCGATGCCGCGCTACTGGTGTCGCTGCTGCCCCGGCTGGTGCATGTGCGCAGCGAGCCGCGACTTACCACGCTGGTGACTCTGGTTGGCGAAGAGGCACGTGCAACCCGGCCCGCACGCGAGGTGGTGCTTGCGCGGCTGTTGGAGGTGCTGTTGATTGAAGCATTACGCTCGCTGACAGCGAGCGACACGACGCCAGGACTGGTGCGCGCGTTATCCGACGCGCGGCTGGCGGCGGCAATGCGTGCACTGCACGGTGCACCGGCGCATGCGTGGACGGTCGATGCATTGGCCAAGGAAGCGGCGCTGTCGAGATCATCGTTCTTTGCGCGCTTCAACCGGGCAATGGGCATGGCGCCGATGGAATATCTGCTGGCATGGCGCATGGCGCTGGCAAAGACGCTTCTGTCAGAACAAGGGCTTGGCGTAGCGCAAGCCGCGCAGCGTGTGGGGTATGGCTCGGCAAGCAGTTTCAGCGTTGCCTTCACCCGCCATACCGGCAGCCCACCATCGCAGTACGCGCGCGAGCGTGCTGCAGCGCCTGCAATGTCTGCAGCCGCTTTGTAACGGCATCAGGTGTGCCAGACCCGAGCGCGCAGTGCCGCCTGCAGCTGCAGTGAGAAACAGCTGTAACTGCAGGCAAGTGCCCTCGCACTGGCGCATCGATGCATGACTACTGTTGCGCTACCGGTGGCGGTTGCGATTGCGCATCGGCGCCGCCGCCGAGCACCTTGTACAAGGTCACCCGGTTGCTCGCTTCGGTCAGCCGCAGGCTGATCAAGGTCTGCTGTGCGCTGTAGAGCGAGCGCTGCGCGTCCAGCGCCACCAGATAACTGTCCACGCCATTGCGGTAGCGCGCATCCGACAGGGTGAAACCGCGTTGTGCCGCATCCACCAGGGCGCGCTGCGCGTCCATGCGTTCGTCCAGCTGGGTGCGCTCGGCCAGCGCGTCGGCCACTTCGCTGAAGGCGGTCTGGATCGCCAGTTCGTATTGGGCGATGGTGATGTCCTTCTGCAGCTTGGCCACATCCAGTTCGGCCTTCAAGGCGCCGGCGCGGAAGATCGGCAGGCTCACGCTGGGCGTGAACGACCAGGTGTGGTCGCCATCGAACAGGCTGGACAAGGCATCGCTGCCGCGCCCGACATTGCCGGTCAGCGAGATGGTGGGGAAGAACGCCGCACGCGCTGCGCCGATGTCGGCGTTGGCGGCCTTGAGCGTGTGCTCGGCCGACAATACGTCCGGGCGCTGCAACAGCACGCGCGATTCCAGCTGCGCCGGCAACGGTGCCAATGCCACGCCGCTCTCGATCGCATCGGCAGCCGGCAACAACGCTGCCGGTACCGACGTGCCCACGACCAGGTTCAGCGCATTGCGCGACTGCGCCAGCTGGGTGGTGAAGCTGGCGACATCGGCGCGCGCGCTTTCCACGCTGGTCTGGATCTGCGCCAGATCCAGCCCGGAGACGATGCCGTTGTCGTGCTGCAATTCGGTCAGGCGCAGCGTCTTGCGCTGGCTCTCCAGGGTTTGCTGGGCAAGTGCCAGCCGCTGCTGATCGGCGGCCACGGTGAGCCAGTCGCTGGCCACCTCGGCCACCAGGCTCAGGCGGGTGCTGCGCTGGGTCTGCTCGCTGGCCAGATAGGTTTCCAGCGCTTCGTTCTTGAGGCTGCGGATGCGCCCGAACAGGTCCAGCTCCCAGCTGCTGATTCCCACCTGCCCGGTGGCGCTGCGGATGATCTGCGGCGCGCCGGTGAAACTGGTCGCGGCCGCAGCACGTTGCGCCGTGTGCGAGACGGTGGCGTCCACCGCGGGAAACAGGTCCGCACGCTGGATGCGGTACTGCGCACGTGCCTGCTCGATATTGAGCACGGCCACACGCAGGTCGCGGTTGTTGTCCAGCGCCAGTGCGACCACCTGTTGCAGGCGCGCATCGACCAGCACCTGCCGCCAGTCCAGCCCAGCCGCAGCGGTAGTGCGGCCATCGGCACTGTCGCCGTGAGGCGGGCTGCCGGTGTCGCCGACCACGCCGGGCACCGGCGCATCCGGGCGCGCATATTGCGGCGCCATGCTGACGCAGCCGCTCAATGCGATGGCACAGGCCGCCGCCAGGCTGAGGGATGTCGTGCGCATCATGGCGTTACCTCGGAGGTGGAAACGACGGGGGAGTGCGCGGCCGCCTTGCCGGGAAACAGGCTGCGCACCATCACGTAGAACAACGGCACGAAGAAAATGCCAAGCACGGTGGAGGCCAGCGTGCCGCCGAGCACGCCGGTGCCCAGCGAATGGCGTCCGCCGGAGCCGGCGCCGCTGTTGATCACCATCGGCAGCACGCCGAGCATGAAGGCCAGCGAGGTCATCAGGATCGGGCGCAGGCGCATGCGTGCGGCGTGCAGGGTGGCCTCGATCAAGGGCTCGCCTTTCTCTTCCAGCTCCTTGGCGAACTCCACGATCAGGATGCCGTTCTTGGCGGCCAGGCCCATCGTTGCCAGCAGGCCGACCTGGAAGTAGATGTCGTTGGACAGCCCGCGCATCCAGGTCGCCAGCAGCGCGCCGACGATGCCCACCGGCACCGCCAGCATCACCGAGATCGGGATCGACCAGCTCTCGTACAACGCGGCCAGGCACAGGAACACGAACACCAGCGACACCGCATACAACATCCAGGTCTGGGTGCCGGCGGCCTGTTCCTGATACGACATGCCCGACCAGGCGTAGCCCACGCCCTTGCCCATGCCGTCCACTTCACCGGCGATCGCGGTCATCGCATCGCCCGAGCTGATGCCGGATGCGGCGCTGCCGGTGATCTCCATCGATTCGCTGCCGTTGAAGCGGGTCAACACCTGCGGCGCATACGCCCAGGCGCTGCTGGCGAACGCCGAGAACGGCACCATGGCAGCGTCGCTGTTGCGCACGTACCAGCGGTCGATATCGCCGGGCAGCATGCGCGCGGACGCTTCGCCCTGCACGTACACGCGCTTGACCCGGTTGTTGTTGAGAAAATCGTTGACGTAGCGCCCACCCATCACCGTGGAGAGCGTGGTGTTGATGTCGGCTGCGGCCACGCCCAGCGCGCCGGCCTTGGCATCGTCGATCTGCACGCGGTAGGTCGGCGCGTCGTCCAGGCCGTTGAAGCGCACCGCCGTCAGGTTCTGATTGCCGTTGGCCAGCTGCAGCAACTGCTTGCGCGCTTCCACCAGCGCCTCGTGGCCGTTGCCGGCGGCATCCTGCAGCTGCAGGGTGAAACCGGAACTGGTGCCCAGCCCGTTGATGGCCGGCGGCGTCAATGCAAACACCTGCGCGTCGGGCAGCGTCATCATCATCGCGCCGGTGATGCGCTGGGCCACCTCCTGCGCCGAACCCTCGCGGTCGGCCCAATCCTTCAGGCGGATAAAGCCCATGCCCGAGTTCTGGCTGCTGCCGGCCAGGCTGAAACCGGAGATGGTCATGATGCCCTGCACTTCCGGCTGCTTGAGGATGAACGCGGTAGCCTGGTCGATCGACTGCTGGGTGCGTTGCTGGGTGGCACCGGCCGGCGCACTGAACATCACCATCAGCATGCCCTGGTCTTCCTCGGGCAGGAACGCGCTGGGCAAGCGCCAGAACAGCAGGCCAAGCACCACCAGCAACAGCGCGTAGACCAGCGAGCCGAGCTTGCGATGGCCGACCACGCGCTCCACGCCACGCCCATAGCGCTCGGTACCGCGATCGAAGCGGGTGTTGAACCAGGTGAAGAAGGTGCCCAGCGCGCCCTTGCGCGAGACATGGCCGCCCTTGTCGATGGGCTTGAGCAAGGTGGCGCACAGCGCCGGACTCAGGGTCAGCGCGACCACCAGCGACAGGATCATCGCCGCGGCAATGGTCACCGAGAACTGCCGATAGATCTCGCCGGTGGCGCCGCCGAAGAAGGCCATCGGCAGGAACACCGCCGTGAGCACCAGCGCGATGCCGACCAGGGCGCCGGTGATCTGGCCCATCGAGGTGTGCGTGGCCTCGCGCGGCGACATGCCCTGCTCGGCCATCAGGCGCTCGACGTTTTCCACCACCACGATGGCATCGTCCACCAGCAGGCCGATCGCCAGCACCATCGCGAACATGGTCAGCGTGTTGATCGAAAAGCCCAGCAGCGACAACACCCCGAAGGTGCCCATCAGCACCACCGGCACCGCAATCACCGGCACCAGCGTGGCACGCCAGTTCTGCAGGAACAGGTACATCACCACGACCACCAGCACGATCGCTTCGATCAGGGTCTTGACCACTTCCTCGATGGAGATGCGCACGAACGGTGTGGTGTCGTAGGCGACCTCGTACTTCAGGCCGGCCGGAAAATACGGCTTGAGCGCATCCAGCTTGGCTTCCACCAGCTTGGCTGCGTCCAGCGCATTGGCACCGGTCGCCAGCTGCAGGCCCATGCCCGAGGCGGCCTTGCCGTTGAACTTGGAACTGGAGCCGTAGGATTCCGAGCCCAGCTCCACCCGCGCGACATCGCGCAGGTAGACCGTGGCGCCGCCGGCATCGGACTTGAGCACGATGTTCTCGAACTGCGCCGGTGTGCGCAGCTTGCTGCGCGAGGTCACCGTGGCATTCAACTGCTGGCCCTGCAGCGCCGGCAATGCACCCAGCGCGCCCGACGAGACATCGGCGTTCTGCGCGGCGATCGCGCTGCTGACATCCGAGGGCATCAATGCGTAGGTGTGCAGTTTCTCCGGATCCAGCCAGACGCGCATCGCGTACTCGGCACCGAACACGTTGACGCTGCCGATGCCGTTGAGGCGGCTGATCGGGTCCTGCAACGAGGACACCATGTAGTCGCCGATGTCGGTGCTGTCCATGCTGCCGTCTTCGGAAGTGAAGGCCAGCACCATGAACATGCTGCCGCTGGCCGACTTGGTCACGGTCACGCCATTGGTCTTGACCTCGTCGGGCAGCAGCGCCTCGCCTTGCGACACCTTGTTCTGCACCTGCACCTGCGCGGTATCCGGGTCGGTGCCGGACTCGAAGGTCAGCGTGAGTTGCGCGGTGCCCGCCGAGCTGCTGCTGGAGGACATGTAAAGCAGATTGTCCAGGCCCGTCATCTGCTGTTCGAGGATCTGGGTGACCGAGTTCTGCACGGTCTCTGCGGAGGCACCGGTATAGGTCGCACTGACCGTGACCGAGGGCGGTGCGATGTCCGGGTATTGCTCCAGCGGCAACGAGAAGATCGAGATCGCGCCGGCCAGCGTGATGACGATGGCGATGACCCAGGCGAAGATGGGGCGGTCGATGAAGAAACGAGCCATGGGATTTCCTCAGTCGGCCTTGGGCGTGGCGCTGGCCGGCGCTGCAGGCGTCGGCGCATCCGCACGCGCAGCGGCAGCGGATGCGCCCGGTGCGGCTGCAGCGGCTGCATTCGGCGCTGCCGCTTTGGTAGCTGTGGTGGCGCTCACCTCGCGCGTCTTCACCGGCATGCCGACCTGGATCTTCTGCAGGCCCTGCACGATCACGCTCTCGCCCGCAGACAGCCCTTCGCTGACCACCCAGCGATCGCCCACCGCATCGCCGGTCTTGAGCACGCGCTGCGCCACCTTGCCATCGGCGCCGACCACCATCGCCACCGCCTCGCCCTTGCTGTTGCGGGTGACGGCCTGTTGCGGCACCAGGATCGCCTGCTCGTTGACCGCCATCGACAGCACCGCCTTGACGTACATGCCGGGCAATAGCAGATGGTCGGGGTTCGGAATCACCGCACGCAGCTTCACCGTGCCGGTGGTGGCGTCCACCGCGGTATCCACCACTTCCAGCGTGCCGGTGCGCGCGTAGGCAGTGCCGTCTTCCAGCAACAGCTTGACCTCGGCCTTGCCATCGGCCGCCTTGAGCTGGCCGGCATCGAGCTTGCGCCGCAGCTGCAGCAGCTGGGCACTGGACTGGCTGACATCCACATAGATCGGATCGAGCTGGTTGATGGTGGTGAGCACATCGGTCTGGTCGGCGGTGACCAGCGCGCCCGGGGTGAAGCTCGAAGTGCCGATACGGCCGCTGATCGGCGCGGTGATGCGGGTGAAATCCAGATTGAGCTTTGCGGTCTGCAACGCCGCCCTGGCCGCGGTGACTGCGGCCTCGTTCTGACGCAAGGTGGCGGTGGCGTCGTCGCCGTCCTGCTGGCTGACCGCATCCAGCTTGACCAGCGTCTGATACCGCTGCGCCTTGGGCCTGGCCGAGAGCACCGCCGCTTCGGCCTGCGCCAGTTCGCCTTGCGCGGACGCATACGCAGCCTGGAACGGCGCCGGCTCGATCTGGTACAGCACCTGCCCGGCCTGCACCTGCTCGCCTTCGGTAAACAGCCGCTTGCGCAGGATGCCGCCCACTTGCGGGCGCACCTGCGCGCTTTGATAGGCCACGGTGCGCCCGGGCAGCGTCTGGTCCAGCGCCAGGCGCTGCACGTCCACGCGTTGCACGCCCACTTCCACTTGCCGCTGCTGCGGCGCTTGCGCAGGCGAACACGCCGCCAGCGCGACGGTGATCATGGCGGCCAGCAGCCACTGACGCGGCACCACGGCAGAACGGGAGGAAGCAACGCAACGCATACGGCGCACTCGGGAGTGATCGGAGGATGCGCACGCTACGCTGCGAATATGGAGCAAATTTGAAGATTTGCATCGGCAGACAGCAGGCGCTTGCTTTCGGGGTTTAATGAAGTCCCAATACGGCTGTGCACGACACGCGCTACACCGGCAGCGGCAGGCGCCGCTGCTGCAACCTGCCGTGACTGCAGCAAGCATCCGTGCCTGACCTCGTTCGCAACAAGGTTGTCCCAGCCTCGATGAAACTCGGAATCACCGCCAAACTCTTCCTTGCCATCCTCAGCGCCTGCATTGCAGTGCTGCTGATCAATGGCCTGGCCGGGCAGCTGTTGCTCAGGAAGCAGTTTCTCGACTATCTCAGCGAGCAGGGCATCGAGCGGATGCTGGAAGTATTGCCGCGCGTGCAGGCCGACTACGCCAAGCACGGCGACTGGAACTTCATCCGCGACAATCCCGACGCCTGGTTCGTGCTGATGCGCCCGGAGCTGCCGCAGAACCTGCCGCCACGCGCACCACCGATCTCCGATCAGACCGGCGCGGTGTTTCGTTTCGCGCTGCTGGATCGCGACTACCGGGTAATCATCGGCAACCCCGATGTCAGCCGCACCGACACGCTGCGCCCGGTGGTGGTAAACGGGCAGACGGTGGGCTGGATGGGCATGCTGCCCTTCGAGAAGGTGCTGACCGCCAACGACGCGCGCTTCTACCAGGCCCAGCAACGTCTGTGGTGGACTATCGGCGCGGCGTCCATCGTGGTGGCCGCGCTGTTCGGCTGGCTGCTGTCGCGCACCTTGCTGCGGCGCGTGCGCAGCCTGACCGCGGCAACCCATCGCCTGGCGGCCGGCGACTACGGCACGCGCCTGGAGGCGCGCATGCGCGATGAGCTCGACCAGCTCGCGCGCGACTTCAACCAGCTGGCGCAGGCACTGGACAACAACGAACGTGCGCGTCGCGATTTCATGGCCGATGTCTCGCACGAGTTGCGCACGCCGCTGGCGGTGCTGCGCGCCGAGCTGGAAGCGCTGCAGGACGGCATCCGGCCGATGACGCGCGACTCGCTGACCTCGTTGCACCAGGAGGTCGGCCAGCTCGGCAAGCTGATCGAGGATCTCTACGACCTGTCGCTCACCGATGTCGGCGCGCTGGCCTACCGGCGCGCGCCGATCGATCTGAGTGTGGTGCTGCAGTCCACGTTGGCCGGCATGCACACGCGCATTGCCGCAGCCGGGCTCACGCTGCAGGCCCACGGCATCACTGCGCCGTTGCGTGTCGACGGCGACGAGCGTCGCCTGCAGCAGCTGCTGTCCAACCTGCTGGAGAACGCCTTGCGCTACACCGATGCCGGCGGCCAGTTGCGGGTGCAGTGCGCACGGCGCGCGCACCTGGTGGAGATCGTGATCGAAGACAGCGCGCCCGGCGTGCCGGCAGACAAGCTCGATCGCCTGTTCGAGCGCTTCTATCGTGTGGAAGGCTCGCGTAATCGCGCCAGCGGCGGCAGCGGGCTGGGCCTGGCGATCTGCCGCAATATCGTCGGCGCGCACGACGGCGAGATCCACGCCACCGCTTCGCCCCTGGGCGGCCTGCGCGTGACGCTGCGGCTGCCGGCCCTGGAGGCATAATGGACGACACCACCACCGCAGCACCGAACGCACACGTGCTCATCGTCGAAGACGAACCGCGCCTGGCCGCGGTGCTGGGCGAGTATCTGCACGCGGCCGGCTATTCGCATCATTGGGTGGCCGATGGTGCGCTGGCGATTACTGCGTTTCGCGCGCAGTCGCCGGATCTGGTCCTGCTGGACCTGATGCTGCCCAATCGCGATGGCATGGAGATCTGCCGCGAGCTGCGCAGCCTCGGCGCGGTGCCGGTGATCATGGTGACCGCGCGCGCCGAAGAGATCGACCGCCTGCTCGGGCTGGAGATCGGTGCCGACGACTACATCTGCAAGCCGTTCAGCCCGCGCGAGGTGATTGCACGGGTGCGCGCGGTGCTGCGCCGCCACCGGCACGATCCCAATGCGGTGCCCACGCATGGATTGCTGATCGATGAGGCCGCCTGCCGCGCCAGCGTGGCCGGGCGCGACCTGGACCTGACCCAGGTCGAGTTCCGCCTGCTGCGCACGCTGTGCGCAGCGCCGGGGCGTGTCTACTCGCGCGAGCAGTTGATGGACCACGTGTATGTGGACCACCGCATCGTCACCGATCGCACCGTGGACAGCCACATCAAGAACCTGCGCCGCAAGCTGGCCGAGGTGGGCGGCGAAGAATGGGTGCGCTCGGTGTACGGCGTGGGCTACCGCTTCGAGTATCTAGCCACCGAAGCGTAATCAATATCCCCCCTCGTAGGAGCGTGCCTGCGCGCGACGCACTCCCGATACTCCAGCAACCACAGGCGCGCGACTCCCAACACTCACACCTTCAACCACCGCGTCGACACCGCCACGCCCACCATCAGCACCGCAACAGCGAGCAAGGCGCCGACCAGGCCGATGCCATGCGCGGCGAAACCGATCAGCGCCGGCCCGGCCAGGATGCCGGCATAGCCCAGTGTGGTGACCGCAGTGATGGCAATGCTCTCCGGCATGCGCGTCTGGTTGCCAGCCAACGAGAACAGGGCCGGCACGATATTGGCGCAGCCCAGGCCGACCAATACGTAACCGGCCAACGAGGCCTGCCATGGGCTCACCAGCGTGAGCACGCAAAAGCCTGCGCTGGCCAGCAGCGCGCCCACCACGATCGAGCGGATGCGCCCCAGGCGCTCCACCACCGCATCGCCCAGCAGGCGCGTCACCGTCATGGTCAATGCAAACACCACATAGCCCACGCCGGCGGTGCTCGGGGCGACCTGGTGCACATCGGCCAGGAACACCGAGCTCCAGTCCAGAATGGTGCCTTCGGCCAGGAACACCACGAACGCCAGGATGCCGATGAACAGCACGATGCCCCTGGGCAGCGCCAGCAACGGCCCCTGTTGCGCCACGCGCTCGGTCCGCCAGTGGCGCACCGACGCCACGGCGACAAGCAGCATGGCGATCGCCCCGGCAACCGCCGCGCTCGGCGGGGAGAGCTGCGCCGACAGCAGCAAGGTCATCGCGCCGGCCCCGACAAACCCGCCGATGCTGAAAAACGCATGGAATCCCGACATCATCGCGCGCCCGGCATCGCGCTCGACCACCACCGCCTGCATGTTCATCGCGCAATCCATCGCGCCCACGCCGGCGCCGAACACGAACAGCACCGCGCCCAGCAACCACGGATCGGCGACCACCGCCAGCAACGGCAGGCTGAGGCAGATCAGCGCCGACGTCACCGCCATGACCGCACGGAAACCGAAGCGTGCCGACACCGCGCCGGCCAGCGGCATCGCCAGGAACGAGCCTGCCCCCAGGCACAGCAGGATCAGGCCAAGCGCGCCATCGTCCACGCCGGTCCTGGCCTTGGCGAATGGCACCAGCACCGCCCAGACCGCGGCAGCAAAGCCGGGAATGAAGAACGCCGCGCGGGTGGCGTGCTGTTGCGCGCGAGCGTTGGAACCGGGGACAGGCGACATGCAAACAATTCCAGAAGGAAGCGGCGAGGAGAGTGCGACGGTGGCCCAGGCCGGCGCGCTCGCTGGCCGGACCTGACCACGGCTCCATTGCGCGTGCTGCGACCGTCCGTGGGGATATGCGACGGTGCGCTAGCGAAACACCACCGTGCGATGGCCATTGAGCACGATGCGGTGCTCGACATGGCGACGCACCGCACGGGCAAGCACCAGCGATTCGGTATCGCTGCCCAGCCGCACCAGATCGCGCGGCGTCATCGCGTGATCCACGCGCGCCACGTCCTGTTCGATGATCGGGCCTTCATCCAGATCTTCGGTGACGTAATGCGCGGTGGCACCGATGATCTTGACGCCGCGTGCGTGCGCCTGGTGATACGGCTGCGCGCCCTTGAAGCTGGGCAGGAAGCTGTGATGGATATTGATCGCCCGCCCTGCCAATGCGCGGCACAACGCGGGCGAAAGAATCTGCATGTAGCGCGCCAGCACCACCAGATCGATCTGCAGCGCCTCGACCAGCGCAAGCAACTGCGCTTCCTGCGCGGCGCGCGTGTCGGCGCTCACCGGCAGATGGTGGAAGGCGATGCCATAGGAGGCGGCCAGCGGTGCAAAGTCGGCGTGGTTGGACACCACCGCCGCGATATCCACCGGCAATTGCCGGCTATGCATGCGGAACAGCAGATCGTTGAGGCAATGCCCCTGCTTGCTCACCAGCACCAGCAACCGCGCGCGGCGGCGCGCATCGTGCAGCTGCCAGTCCATCTGGAATTCATCGGCCAGCAGCGCAAAGCGGCGTTCCAGCCCGGCAATGTCGGTGCCCGGCGGTTTGTCGAAGTGCACGCGCAGAAAGAAGCGGCCACTTTCGTCGTCGCCGAACTGCTGTGCGTCGAGGATGTTGCAGGCCAGATCAAACAGCAGCCCGGTCACGCGATAGACGATGCCGGTGCGGTCGGGGCAGGACAGGGTGAGGATGTAGTCGGAGCGCATCGGCGCAATGATAGCCAATGCGCCCGGCTGCGGGCGCAGTGCTTGCGCCCGTAACTTTCCGCTGCAACTCAGCGCGGCGGCAGGCGCAGCATCAGCCGCCGATTGATCTCGTCCAGTTGCGCCATCGATGCCTCCACCGAGGTCTCCATCGCTTCCTGGGTGGTGATGTGCGCACGCAGATGCGCCGGATCGGCGAGCTCGCCACGCACCAGAAACACGTTCTCGCCCACCTCGCCGACGTGCCGGCTGAGCACCACGTGATCCACCTGGTCGAAGCCATGTTGCTTGGCCAGCGGCAGCAGGCGCGCGGCCATGCGCACGCTGGCCTCGTCGGTGGGTTTGTTCAACTCGGCATCGAGCGCGGCCACCGCTTCGCGGATCTGCGCGAACAGATAGTGGTCCGGATGCTCGGGGTGGTCTGGGCCCACCGGGCCCTGGTCGACGACCGGTACGGCGGTCATCGTGTCCCACCGGCGCAGGTCGTTGCGCGCGGTGTGCGCTCGGTCGAACCGAGCGTGATATGCAGGTGTCGCATCGCATCCTCCCTGGAGCGGCGGCTGTCACGAGCCGGCATTTTAGAAGGTCTGCTGCATGTTGAGGTGAGCAAGACGCATCGCGCGTCACCTGCAAGGCCAGGCACGCTGCGCAGAACCCACGCGCGCGCCTGGGTTGCGATCAGGCCTGCCCGGCCCGCCGCGCCGATACTTCTGCCAGCACCGCCCAGTCGGCGTTGCCGTCGCCATGCGCGATGGCCTCGTCCAGGCCGGCGCGCAGCAACTCGCCCAGTGGCATCGGCACCTGCTTGTCGGCGCCGGCCTGGATCGCCAGATCCACATCCTTGCGGCCCAGGGTGGCGGTGAAGCCGGCGGGCAGGTACTCGCGCTGCATGATCAGGCGGCCGTAGCCCTGGTACGCGGGCGCGGCGAACAAGGTGCTGGTGAGCATGCCCAGGAACTGAGTGGCATCCACGCCGTGGCCGCGTGCCAGCGCGCTGGCTTCGGCCATGGCGCCGATCGCGCTGGCTAGGCAGAAGTTGGCTGCCAGCTTGACCGCATTGGCCTGCTCGGGGGTGCAGCCGATCTCCCAGGTGCGTTGACCGAGCACATCGAACATCGGCTGCACGCGCGCCAGCGCCGCCTCGTCGCCGGCGGCCAGAATGTTGAGCTTGCCGGCTTCGGCCACATCGACCCGGCCGAGCACCGGTGCGGCCACATAGGCCACGCCGCGTTCGGCATGCAGGGCGGTCAGCTCGTGCGCCAGTGCCACCGAGATGGTGGCCATGTTGACGTGCACGCTGCCGGCCGGCAGCGCGTCCAGCACGCCTTGCTCCAGCACGGTGGCACGCACCGCGTTGTCGTCGGCCAGCATCGAAAACAGCAGCGGGCCGTGCGCGGCGTCGCACGGTGCATCCACCACCGTGGCACCGGCCTCGCGCAGCGACTGCGCGCGCTCCGGCGAGCGATTCCACACACGCAGTTCAAAACCGCCGCGCAGCAGGTTGTGCGCCATCGGCAGGCCCATCGTCCCCAAGCCCAGAAATCCTATCGGCATGCGTTGTCCTTGTTGTTATGACGTCTATCGGATGGATCAGCTGGCGAACACGCCACGCGCATCGCGTGGCTCGCAGCGCAGGTATTGCGGCGAGGGCGTAACCGACGCGCCGAGTGCGGCCGCGGCATGCCACGGCCAGCGCGGGTCGTACAGGATGCCGCGCGCCAGCGCGATCGCATCGGCCTGGCCGTCCTGCAGGATCGCCTCGGCCTGCGCCGGCTCGGTGATCAGGCCCACGCCGATCACCGGCGTGCTGACCTGCGCCTTGATCTGCTGCGCAAACGGAATCTGATAGCCCGCCTGCACCGGAATCTGCTGGCGCGGATCCAGCCCGCCGCTGGAGACATGGATGTAGTGCGCACCGCGCGCATCCAGCGCCTTGGACAAGGCGATGCTCTGCTCGAGATCCCAACCGCCCTCCACCCAATCGATGGCGGAGATGCGCACGCCGATGGCGAGCTTGTCCGACACCGCCGCGCGCACCGCGTCGAAGATGCGCAGCGTCAGCCGCATGCGGTTTTCCAGCGAGCCGCCATACGCATCGCTGCGCTGATTGCTCAGCGGCGACAGGAACTGATGCATCAGATAGCCATGCGCGGCATGCAGCTCGATCAGCGCCAGGCCCAGGCGTTCGGCGCGCCGTGCCGCATCGACAAAGGCCTGCACCACCGCATCGATGCCGGCCTGGTCCAGTGCCTGCGGCAACGGCTGACCGTCACGGAACGCCAGTGCCGATGCGGACACGGTCTGCCAGCCATGCGCGTGATCCGGCGCGATGGCCTCGCCGCCGTTCCACGGCAGATCGGTGGAGGCCTTGCGTCCGGCATGCGCCAGTTGGATGCCGATGGGCATCGGCGACCAACGCCGGACCGAGTCCAGCACCTCGCCCAGCGCCTGCTCGGTGGCATCGTCGTACAAGCCGAGGTCGGCGTAGGAGATGCGCCCCTGCGGCTGCACCGCGGCCGCTTCCAGGATCAGCAGGCCGGCACCGGATTGCGACAAGGTGCCCAGATGGATGCGGTGCCAGTCGCTGGCGCGGCCGTCCTGTGCGGAGTACTGGCACATCGGGGCGATGACGATCCGGTTGGCGAGCGCAAGCGGACCGAAGCGGATGGGGGAGAACAGCTGGCTCAAGGGGGCATCCACAGATGACACGGGGATGCCCATTGCACTGCGCCGCGCGCGTGGGCACAACCGCTGCAATGGATCACTGCGTCATGCCGAACGCGCGCTGGCATCGTTGACGCTGCGTGCACGCAGCGGATCGAACGGGGTGTGCAGGAACGCCAACGCCTGCGCGCACGACTGTTCGACCTTCAGGCTGAGCAGCTCGTCCGCGCGTGTGCGCCCGAAGTTGAGCGCGGCGATCGGCAGGCCGGCCTTGGCCGCGGTCTGCACGAAACGAAAACCCGAGTACACCATCAGCGACGAGCCCACCACCAGCACCGCATCAGCCGCCTGCAGATGCGCAAATGCGCGCTCCACACGCTCGCGCGGCACGTTCTCGCCAAAGAACACCACATCCGGCTTCAGCACGCCGCCGCACACCGGGCACGGCGGCACTGCAAAACTGTCGAAGGCCACATCGTCCAGGTCCGCATCGCCATCGGGTGCCTGCGCCGCGTCCAGGTCGGCCCAGCCGGGGTTGGCGTGCTCGAGCAGCAGCTGGAATTCGGTACGGGGCATGCGCCGCTCGCAGCCCATGCAGCGCACCACATCGAGCCGGCCATGCAGATCGATCACCGCCTGACTGCCGGCGGCCTGATGCAGGCGGTCCACGTTTTGCGTCAGCAGCAGTTCCAGCTGGCCGCGCGCTTCCAGTGCGGCCAATGCGTGATGGGTGGCATTGGGTTGCGCCAGCCCGAAGCGCGGCCAGCCGACCAGGCTGCGCGCCCAATAGCGCTGCCGCGTGGACAGCTCGCCCATGAAGGCCTGGAACGTCACCGGTTGCGGACGCTTCCAGCCGCCTTGCAGATCGCGGTAATCGGGAATGCCCGAATCGGTACTGCAACCGGCGCCGGTGAGCACGAACAGGCGCCGATGGCGCTCGATGAAGTCCTGCAACACGTTGCTGTCCTGAACTGCTACCGCCGTCATCGCGCAACTCCGGTGGCCATGAGGTAACTGTGCAGCAACACCACCAGTTGCGCCTGCAGCGGCGCAATCCGCACCGCAGGCGCACCCTCCTCGAGCAGGCTCTTCACCGGCCCGGTGATGGCCGCCATGCCGATCTCGGCCACCGCCTCGCAATCGTCGAAGCGCACATCCGCGGCGGTGGCCAGCGCAGCGGCAAACGCCTGCTGCGAGCGCTTGCGCGCCTGCGACCCCAGCGCGGCGCCACCATGCAGTTCGGCAATGGCGTACAGCGCGCGCGAGACGTCCACATGCTGCAGCTTGGCCTGCACGAAGGCATGCACCAAGGCCTCGCACTGCTGCGCCAGCGTGCGTCCGTGCTGTTGCGCACAGGCCCGTTCCACCGCGTCGATCACCGCCTGCAGATGCCACTGCAGCAACGCGATCAACATCGCCTGCCGATTGGGGTAGTACTGGTACACGCTGCCGACCGACACGCCGGCACGCTCGGCCACCCGCGTGGTGGTGCAGCCCTGCAGTCCGTCGGCTACCAGCACCTGGATGCTGGCCTGGCGGATGACCTCCACGGTGGCGCGCGAGCGCGCTTGCTGCGGGGCCTTGCGCGGTGCTGGCAGGGGGAATGAGGTGCTCACGAAGGCGACTGTACACACGGATGGGTGGCACATAGTCTGGGGGCCTTCTTGGTGATTCCAAGCAAGCGCCCCTCTCCAGCTCCACACCCCTGGCGCTGCACGGCGACGCTGAGCGCCAGATTGCTTCACCGTGTTGCTGGCGAAGCACTGCGTAACGCAGGCTTTGCGGTCAATGCGCCGATGCGGTAAATCACGATCGTACCGCCACCGATCTCGACGACCACGCCGGTCCAGGCAGCGTCGAACAAGCGGCTGCCAGCGTAGCGCGGGTTGCGATGTCCGAGCTGGCACCGGCGCGATGACACCGAGGGCGGAATGATTGGCCTGGTGATGCGCACCGAATGACGCACAGCCGGCAACCTACTGCACACGGTTGAAACCGCTTGAAAACACGTTCCACGTCACAGATCGGCACGCGGGTCCGCCAACTTAGCGTGATCGGGCGCACACGCAATGCTGCGGAAACATGGCGCCGCGACAGTGGGCAGCTCCCCCGCTGACCCCACTCCTGCCATGCCCTACACCCACATCCGGACGCGCTCCGGAGTGCGTCGTGCCGTGTCGCGTCGTCCGCTCGCCGTCCTGCTTGCACTGACCCTGGCCACCCCCGCGCTCGCGCAGGAAGCCGCACCCGCCACGCCTGCCACCCGCAAGGGCGAGGACGGCATCTTCTCGCTGGATCGGATGATCGTCACCGGTGCCGGCCAGGCCCAGAACCAGTTCGACGCCTCGTATGCGATCACCGCGCTGACCGCCGAGCAGATCGACAAGCTGGCCCCGCTCAACCTAGCCAGCCTGATCGGCTCGATGCCCGGCATCTATGCCGAATCCACCGGCGGCGAAGTGCAGAACGTCTACCGCATCCGCGGCATTCCCGACGAAGGCTCGTTTGCCGTGATCCAGGAAGACGGCATCAGCCCCTACCCGGACAACAACGGCTACTTCTACAAGACCGAAGGCCTGGTGCGCCCGGACCTGATGGTCGAATCGGTGGAAACCGTGCGCGGCGGGCCATCGCCGATCTTCGCTTCCAATGCCGCGGCCATCGTCAATTTCGTCACCCGCCAGGGCGGCGACACCCCCGAAGGCGCAGTGCGCACCACCGTCGGCGACACCGGGCTGTATCGGCTCGATGGCTACTGGTCGGGCAAGCTTGCCGACGGCTGGTACCTGGCTGCCGGCGGCTTCGTGCGGCGCAACGACGGCTACCGCGACGTGGGCTTTCCGGCCGACGAGGGCGGGCAGTTCCGCATGAACCTCACGCATACGCTGGAGCACGGCAAGCTGACCTTCACCGCCAAGCATCTGGACGACAAGAACGCGTTCTACATGCCGATCCCGCTGTACGACCCACGCGACACCGCGCGTTCGCTGGACCCGTTGATCGACCGCTTCACCGGCACCTTGAGCAGCGCGCAGCTGAAACGCGCCAGCATCGTCTCCAGCGATGCCAACGGCGCGCCGCAGCGCGAGTTGCGCGACCTGTCCGATGGCCGCCACATGAAGTTCAACCATCTGGGCGCCAACCTGGACCTGGCCTTCGACAACGGCTGGAGCCTGTCCAACAAGGCCATCGTCAATCGCCTGGACATGACCTTCGACGCGCTGTATTCCAGCAATGCGCCGCAGGATGCCGCCGCGTATGCCAACAGCCGCCGCGCCGCCGCCAGCGCCGCGTTTCCCGGCCTGAGCTCGCTGGGCTACGTCTACACCGACGACGGCAGCCGCTTCGATCCGGCCAGCACCGACGGCCTGGTGATCCAGGGCCAGTACCGCGCCATGAACGTGCGCGCCGATTCGTTCGCCGACGACCTGCGCCTGCACCGCCGCTTCGACTGGGGCGGCGACAGCCACGACATCACGCTCGGCGTGTACGGCGCCTACTACGCGCGTTCCTACAATTCGCGTTACCAGAGCTATCTGTTGGAAATGCGGCAGAACCCGCGCACGATCGACCTGCTCGGCTACGACGCGGCCGGCAACGTGGTCGGTGGCGTGACCAAGGACGGCGTGGTGATCTACGGCGCCGACCGCACCCAGGGCAAGGCCTACACCAGCATGCTGGCGCCCTACATCGCCGACACCTGGCAGGTGACCGACAAGCTGCGCCTGGAAGCCGGCGTGCGTCACGAGCGCTACCGCTATCGCGCCTGGAGCATGCTGCGCAGCACCGGCAACCTGGGCATGGCCGACACCCTGGCCGACGATGCCGCGCGCCTGTTCACCGGGGCCCGCGCGCACACCGCGCTGGACGTGGGCGTGACCAACTGGACCGCGGGCTTCAACTACGACATCACTCCCACCGTCGGCATCTACGGCCGCGCCTCGCGTGCGCACCGCGCGCCCAGCGAGGGCGCCAACGAGGGCAACGTCAACATCCCCACCGCCGACCAGTTCGAGCTCGGCACCAAGCTCAACTTCGACACGCTGGATGTGTTCGCCACCGCCTTCTACACCAAGTACGACCCGTACAACATCGGCACCAGCGCGGTGAATCCGCAGACCGGCGCGGCCGAATCCAAGGACTACCGCGGCAGCGTCACCAACCCCGGCATCGAACTGGCGGCGGTGTGGACGCCGGCGCAGTGGCTACGTCTTGATGCCAACCTGACCTACAACGACACCAAGGTGTCCGACCTGACCGAAGTGGTGGCCAATGGCGCAGTGGCCGTGGTCGACGTGGACGGCAACATGCCCAACCGCCAGCCGAAGCTGTACGGCAATGCCGGCCCGACGCTGTTGTTCACCACCGGTGCGTTCGATTGGGAAACCTCGTTGCGCTACGCCTATGTGGGCAAGCGCTACGCCGACCTGGAAAACACCACCGAGCTGGCCGCCTACGACACCCTGGCGGCCAACATCCTGGTGCGCACCGGGCCGTGGGACGTGCAGCTGTCGGTGGACAACCTGACCAACACCTTTGCGCTGACCGAAGGCAACCCGCGCACCGACACCATCTCCGGCCAGGGCACGCGCGCACCGATCTACGGCCGGCCGATCTACGAGCGCAACTCGCGGCTTGTGGTGACCTACCACTTCTGAGTGCGCCGGCGTCCGGGGTGTCGCAGCCTCGATGCCAGCGCTCCACTTCCCGATCCATCGCCTGCAGCGCCGCAGCTGCGCTGCAGGCCACAAGGACTGCCATGACAGCTTCCCGTCTTGCCTGTGCGCTGCTGGTTGCAGCAGCGACGTGTTCCGGCGATGCCGCCGCCTGGGGCCACCGCGCGCATGCCGCCATCGACAGCGCCGCCGTGCAGGCGCTGCCCGACGACGGCCCGGTCTTCCTCAAGCAGTACGCGCAGGTGATCGCCGACGGCGCCACGCTGCCGGACGGCTGGCGCAGCGAGAGCGAACCCTTCCTCAAGATCGAAGAAGACCCCAACCACGGCTGGTTCCGCGAGCAGTTCGCCTTCATGCAGCACCCGCCGCGCTCGCGCTACGCCTTCGTACTGGCGCTGTACGACGAACAACGGCGCATCGCCGGCAGCGACCCGCAACTGGCGCAGCGCATGAACGTGCGTTGGGCCGGCACCTTGCCGTACGCCGCCACCGAAGGCTACCAACGCATCGTGGCGACCATGCGGCAGCTGCGCACGCTGCGCGCCAAGGGCCAGGACACCCGAGAGCTCGAACGCAACTGCGCGTTCTACGTCAGCTGGTTTGCGCACTACATCGGCGATGGCGCGCAGCCGCAGCACGACAGCATCCATCACGACGGCTGGCAGGGGCCGAACCCGCACGGCTACAGCACCGACCCGAAGGTGCACGGCAAGTTCGAGAGCGATTACGTGGAGAAGATTGCGCTGACCCCGCAGGACCTGCTGAGCCGCATGCCGGCCCTGGCGCACCAGGATGGCGATGTGTTCGAGCAGATCCTGGGCTTTCTCGACATCGGCACCGGCCGTGTCGAGCAGGTCTATCGCCTGGAAAAGGCCGGCGCCTTCGACGACGCATCCAGCAGCGCCGGCCGCGCGATGGTCTATCGCACCGCCGGCGATGGCGCGGCGATGCTGCGCGACCTGCTGGTACGCGCCTGGCGCGAAAGCGCGCTGCGCCCCGGCACCTCCACGCCACCCAGCATGGACCCCGGCCATCCGCAGTACGACCCGGCGACCGGATCTGCACCTGCCAGCACCTCGCCCACGCTGTAACCGCCGATGGCGACATGGGTGTGCCGCCATCGGTGTGCCGACCCGCGCGGCACCAACGGGCGCTGCGCGGGGCGGCAGCGCAGCGCGCCCTACGGATCGCGCGTGCCGTCACGCCGCGTCAGTGGGCGTTGGCGGCCTGTTCGACAAAGCGCAGCAGATCCTGATTGAAGCGCGGGCTGTCTTCCAGAAACGGGGCATGCCCTGCGTTGGGATACAGCACCGTCTGCGCACGCGGCTGCAGCTGCCGTGCACGCGCCAGCGCCGGCCCGGTGGTCACCAGTGCATCGCGCGCGCCGTACATCAGCAACACCGGCAGCTGCGTGCGTTGCAGGCCGGCAACGTCGATCGACATGCCCTGCACGGCCCGTTGCATGTCCCACGAGGCCAGCGACGCGTTGGCCAGCAAGGTTTCAAACACTGGCGCCGGAGGCTGGGTGGCAAAGCACAGCCGCAGGAAGTCCTGCACCGCCTGCAGGTGCGTGCGCAGGTCGTCGGAGACCAGATCGCGATAGATCGCCGGATGCGCGCCCAACTGCTCTGCGCGCAGTTCGATCACGCCATCGACATACACCACCCCGCCAAGCCCTTCGTCGCCATAACGGGTGAGGTAGTTGCTGATCACCGCACCGCCCAGCGACCAACCCACCAGCACCGCATCGCGCGCGTTTGCGGCCTTCACCACGGCGGCAAGGTCGTCGGCCCAGCGCATGCCGTCCCGATACGCGGACGCTGCCGCCGGCTTGCCGGACAGCCCATGCCCGCGCAGGTCGTAGGTGATCAAGCGATAGCCATGCAGGCGCGGATCGGCCAGCTGCGCGTCCCAATCGATGCGGCTGCCGAGCAGGCCGTGCACGAACACGATTGCCCGGCCATCAGTGCCGCCATGCTCCTGCACGGCCAGGGCCACGCCGTCGGGCGCGGTGACGGTGTAGCTGCGCGACGCCGGGGATGAGGCCGGCCCCGCCGCCGCCAAGGTTGAAGAGAACAGCAGCAGGCAGGCCAGCAGGTAGCGCATCGGCAACATGCCAATGACGGGCAGAAAGCGAACAGGCATCGGAGTGAGCTCCAGACAATGGGAGCCACCATCCTCGAGCCTCACACCAATGTGAGGGTCAAGCATTGCGTGCAACGTATGCTGGGCGCATGGCCACATCGTCCGAACCCTCACTGAGCATTGGCGCGCTGGCGCTGCAGACCGGCGCCAGCGTACGCTCGCTTCGTCACTACGACGCGCATGGGCTGCTGACCTCCTCGCGCAGCGCAAACGGCTACCGGGTGTTTCCCGCCGCCTGCGTTGCACAGGTGCGGCAGATCCAGCGCCTGATCGCCACCGGCTTCAGCCTGGACGACATCCTCGGCTTCCCCGATTGCATGCGTCTGGTGGAAGGCGCGCAGATGTGCCCGGAAACCGCGCAGGCGCATCGGGCACGCCTGCAGCTGATCGAGCGCCAGCTGGCCGACCTGGAGCGGCGCCGTGCGCGTTTGCTGGAAACCCTGGCACAGGGTGCGGCGGATGCCGCGGCCACGCTGCCGCCTGCAGCGCAGACCAGACGCAGCAAGCGGGCGCGCTAGAGCGGCTGACAGACACCGCGCAGTCGTGCAGCCAGTCGCGCTTGCACGCGGCGGTCGAGCCGCGTCACTCGCCGCGTGCAGGGTGCGGCGCAAAGCGCCCGTATGGCCGCGTGTCGTCGGCGCGCTGGCGCAGCACGTAGGCCGCGGCGAAGGCGAGCGCCAGCAAGGTCAGGCACATGCCGACCAGCGCGCCCCAGCCACCGTGTTGCCAGAACCAGCCGCCGAGCGCGCCGATCACGCTGGAGCCGGCGTAATACGCCAGCAGATACAGCGATGCGGCGTGACTGCGGTGCGCACCGCCGAGCCGGCTCACCCACGCGCTGGCCGCCGAATGCGCAATGAAGAAGCCGATCGTCAGCAACACGATGCCGCCCACCACCAGCGCCAGCACATGCGCCAGGGTCAGCGCCACGCCGAGCACGCACAGCACGATGCCGGTGGTGACCACCGGGCCGCGCCCGAAACGGTCCGACGCCGCACCGGCCACCGACGAACTGACGATGCCGAACACATAGGCGCTGAAGATCATGCCGATCTGGCTCTGGCTCAGGCCGAATTCCGGCCCGCCCAGCCGGAAGCCGGCGTAGTTGTAGAGGCAGACGAACACGCCCATCAACAGGAACGGCAGCGCGAACAGGAACGGCAGGTTGCGGTCGCGCAGATGCCCGGCCCAGGCGCGCAGATGGAAGCGCAGGTTGATGCCGTGCCGGCGCACGAAGTTGCGCGACGGCGGCAGCAACCAGAAGAACGCCAGCGCGCACAGCAGGTCGAACACGCTCAACACCGCCAGCGCGGTGCGCCAGTCGTAGTGATCGGTCAGCACGCTCATCACGATGCGACCGCTCATGCCGCCGAAGGCATTGCCGGCCACATACAGGCCGGTGGCCGCGCCCATCTTGTTGGCCGGCAGTTCCTCGCCCAGATACACCATCGCCACCGCCGGCACCCCGCCCAGCGCGATACCGGACAAGGTGCGCACCAGCACCAGCGCGCCCCAGTGCGGCAGGAAGGCGGCGACCAGGTTGAGCACCGCGGCCAGTGCGATCGATACGAACATCAACCCGCGCCGGCCCAGGTTCTCCGACACTGCGCCGGCACAGAAGATCGCCAGGGCCAGCGCGCCGGTGGCCAGCGACAACGGCAGCGAGGCGGTGGCCGCGTCCACGCCAAAAGCGCGTGCAAACTCCGGAAGCACCGGCTGCACGCTGTACAGCAGCGAGAAGGTGGCAAAGCCGGCCAGGAATAGGGCCAGGCGGATGCGGCCGCTGGCCGGCGCATCGGCGGCGGCGGCGTTGTCGGCAGGGCCGGCGGTGGCGCCCGGCAGGCTGCCGGTGCGGCGATCAGGAGGGGACACGGGCGCAGCATCGAGACGTGGGACGGCGAGTATTCGCCTGCGCTGACCCCCTGTCCAATATATGATTCTGGCAGTTTCCATATGCAGAACAGATAGAATGGAACTTCGCCACCTGCGCTACTTCCTGGCTGTCGCCGAGGAGGGCAACTTCACCCGCGCCGCAGCGCGGGTCGGCGTCGGCCAGCCGCCCTTGAGCCAGCAGATCCAGGCGCTGGAGCGCGATCTGGGCACGCCGCTGTTCCGGCGCACCCACAGCGGCGCCGAGCTGACCCCGGCCGGCGAGGCCTTCCTGGTCGAGGTGCGCCGCGTGCTCGCCGATGTGGAGCGCGCCGCCGAAACCGCACGGCGGGTGGCGCGCGGCGAATCCGGCCGGCTGCGGCTGGGCTTCACCGCCTCGGCCGCGTTCAACCCGGTGGTGCCGCACCTGATCCGCGACTTTCGCCGGCAATGGCCGCAGGTCGAGCTGTTGCTGGAAGAGACCAACACCGCCGGGCTGCTGCTGGCCCTGGCCGATGGCCGCCTGGACGCGGCCTTCGTGCGCTACGGCCTGAGCACGCCGCCCGACCTGCAACTGCTGCGCTTTGCCGACGAACCGATGAAGATCGCCGTGCCCACCGCGCATCGGCTGGCCGCCCGCAACAGCGCGCCACTGGCGGCGCTGGCGGGCGAACCGTTCATCCTGTTCCCGCGCAGCTTCGGGTCCAGCCTGTACGACGAGATCCTCGCCGCCTGCCGGCAATCCGGCGTGACCCTGCGCATCACCCAGGAGGCGCCGCAGATGTCGTCCATCGTCAACCTGGTCGCCGCCGAACTGGGCGTGTCGGTGGTGCCGGCCTCCACTGCGCAGCTGCAGCTGCCCGGCGTGCGCTATCTGGATATCGAAGGCCAGATGCCGCTGGCCCGGCTGGCCCTGGCAGTCGCGCCGGGCGCCCTGGACACCGCGCCACTGGTCCAGCATCTGTGGGCGCTGGCGGAAGTGCTGTGAGCCAGGCTGATCTCGAGCCGACAGCACCACGGTTGTTGTAGGAGCGCACCCGTGCGCGACGTGGCTCTCCCGGTAAGGCCCTCGCGCACAGGTGCGCTCCTACACCTGCCAACAGATGGCCAGATGCCGCTGGCCAGGCTGGCGCTGGCGGAAGTGCTGTGAGCCAGGCTGATCTTGAGCCGACAGCACCACGGTTGTTGTAGGAGCGCACCCGTGCGCGATGTGGCTCTACCGGTAACGCCCTCGCGCACAAGTGCGCTCCTACACCTGCCAACAGATGGGCAGACGCCGCTGGCCAGGCTGGCCCTGGCGGAAGTGCTGTGAGCCCGGCTGATCTCGAGCCGACAGCACCACGGTTGTTGTAGGAGCGCACTTGTGCGCGATGTGGCTCTCCCGGTAACGCCCTCGCGCACAAGTGCGCTCCTACCTGCCAACAGATGGCCAGATGCCGCTGGCCAGGCTGGCGCTGGCGGAAGTGCTGTGAGCCAGGCTGATCTCGAGCCGACAGCACCACGGTTGTTGTAGGAGCGCACCCGTGCGCGATGTGGCTCTACCGGTAACGCCCTCGCGCACAAGTGCGCTCCTACCTGCCAACAGGCGGAAAGATGTTGGATTGCGTTGTCTGCCACCAGCGGTGGCGCTGGTTCTCTTGATCCGAGGTCTGATCCACACACCCTCAGCCGCACCCGAAGCCATCGATCCTGTGGGAGCACGCATGCCCGCAATGCTGCTTGCGTGGCGACATCATCGCGGCCAGGGCCTTCGCTGCAGACAGCATGCACGTTGCCAGCGCGCGCAGGTGCCCTGCCGAATCCGCGCACACCATCCGGGCACACCGCTTGACCTCAACCGCGATTGAGGTCGTTCAATGCCTGCACCTTCCATCACCTGCGCCCGCCATGCATCTTCGCCATCTGTTGCTGCCCTGCCTGGATCCCGACCTCAGCCTGCGCTTCTATCGCGAGGTACTGCAGCTGCCGCAGCACGGCAACAGCATCCGCATCGGCTGGAGCAGCCTGGAATGCGTGCAGGCGCAGCAGCCGGTGGGCAGCGTGCATCTGGCGTTCAACGTGGCGCCGTCGCGCTTCGACGCCGCTGCGCAATGGATCGGCGAGCGCAGCAAGCTGCTTGCCGATCCACATGGGCGTCGGCAGTTTCAACTGGACGGCGTATGGCAGTCGCGATCGGTGTATTTCGCCGGCCCCGACGGCGCGGTACTCGAGTTGATCGCGCGTCGGGCGGTGCAGGACGTGGCCACCGGCGACGGCGTGTTCCACGGCGACGAGTTGCTGTGCGTGAGCGAGATCGGCTTACCCAGCAACGATGTCGCGGTGGTGACCAGCAGCGTCGCCCATCACTTCGGCGTGCGGCCGTTTGCGCCGGCGCTCGCGGGTTTTGCCGCGCTGGGCGACGATGATGGCTTGTTGATCGTGGTCGATCAGGCGCGGCGCTGGTTTCCGCAGCAGCGGCAGCTGCCGTGGGCCAGCGGCGTGCGGGTCAGCGTGGATGCACCGCAACCGGGGCTGCGCTTGCGCGATGCGCAGGGCTGGGAGTTGCTGGCGGCGTGATCGTCCACGCCGCGCAGGTTATGCCGCCGCTGCAGGCGCGGGCAGACGGAAGAACGCCCGCGCCGCCGCGGTGCTGTTGGCCGCGGTCAGCGCCACCTCCTCGCCACGATCGCGTGCGAGTTCGTCGACGATATGCGACAGGAACATCGGCTCGTTGCGGCGGTCCTTGGGCATCGGCTTGAGCGTACGCGGCAGCAGGTACGGCGCGTCGGTTTCGATCATCAAGCGGTTGGCCGGGATGTTGCGTACCAGCTCGCGCAGATGCAGGCCGCGGCGCTCGTCGCACAGCCAGCCGGTGATGCCGATGTAGTAATCGCGGTCCAGGTAGTCGAACAGTTCTTCGCGGCTGCCGGTGAAGCAATGCACCACCGCCGGGCCGAGGCGGCCATCGAAGCTGCGCATGATCGACAGGAAATCGTCGTGCGCCTCGCGCTGATGCAGGAACAGCGGCTTGCCGTTGTCGGCAGCCAGTTGCAGCTGGCGCTCGAAGGCCTTGTGCTGGGCCGGACGCGGGGCGAAATCGCGGAAATAATCCAGCCCGCATTCGCCCACCGCCACCACCTGCGGGTGCGCCTGCAGCGTGCGCATTTCGGCCTCGCATTCGGCGGTGAACTCCACTGCGTGGTGCGGGTGCACGCCGGCGGTGGCGTAGAGGAATCCGGGATGTTGCTGGGCCAGCTGCAAGGCCAGCGGCGAATGCTCGCGGCTGGCACCGGTGATCACCAATTGCGCAACGCCTGCCTCGCGTGCGCGTTGCAGCACGGCGTCGCGGTCGCGGTCGAAGGAGTCGTGGGTGAGGTTGGCGCCGATATCGATCAACTGCATGTTGCGGTGTCGTGTGGGGAGAGCCGGGCAAGTGTAGCGAGTGGGGGTTGTGTGCGCTTAGCGCTTCGCGTCCCTTCTCCCGCCGGGAGAAGCTGGCGCGTAGCGCCGGATGCGGGTGCGAGCGAAGCCTCGCATGATCAACCACCCAATGTGGTGTCGCCCGGTCCCCTCACCCCAACCCCTCTCCCGCAGGAGAGGGGCTTTGCTCCCTTCTTCCAGGAGAGAAAGGGGTTCAACCCACCACCGGCACCACCATTGCATCGATCTTCGCCGCCAGCGCCTGGATCGTCAGCAGCGCCGAGCGCGACAGCTGCCGCTGCGGGGCCACGCACAGCGCCAGCGTCATCGGCTTGGTCAGGTGGCGGCGGAATGGCACGAACGCCAGGCGGCCGTCGGCCACATCCGGCGCGGCGTCCAGCCACGACATCAGGCCCACGCCGGCACCGGCGCGCACCAACCCGCGCAGGGTGCGCACATCGTTGCAGTGGGTCAGCCGCTTCACGTCGATGTGCTGGCGTTGGTACAGCACCTTGGCATGCTCGCCGACGATAAGCGGGGCGGCCGGCAGCAGCAGGCGGTGTTCCAGCGTTTCGCTCAGCTGCAGCTCGGTGCGGGTGCTGAGCGGGTGGCCGACCGGCATCGCAATCCCCAACGGAATGTCGGCAAAGGCGCGCACCTCCAGGTCCACGCTGCTCACCGGGTCCAGCAGCAGGCCGATGTCCACATCGGCCGAGGTCACCATTTCCATCACCCGCTGGTTGCGCGCGGTGGACAGGTTGAAGGTGATGCCGGGGTACTCCTGCACCAGCGCCGCCACCGCCTCCGGCACCACGCCCTCGCTGAGCGCGTCGATCATGGCGATCTCCACGTGCCCGCGGCGCAGCCCCTTGAGCTCGTCAAAGCGCTCCAGGGTGCGGGCGTAGGCCTTCTCCCAGCCGCGCACGTCCACCAGCAGCAGCTCGCCGGCGGCGGTCAGCCGCAGCCGGCCGGGCAGGCGTTCGAACAGCTGCGCGCCCAGCTCTTCCTCGGCCTTGAGGATCTGACGGTCGATCGCCGAGGCCGACACGTGCAGCACGTCAGAAGCCTTGCGGATGCTGCCGCAGCGGGCCACTTCGATGAAGTAACGGGTGAAGCGGGAAAAGGTCAGCATGCGGCGGGGCTCGGTTGGCGTTGCATTTTTTGCAATGGCTTGGCTGAAAATCGATGTTTGATAACACACCCCCGGCTTCCTAGAGTCAATCCGGCACCGCTCCCGCCCTACGCCAGAGACTGGACCCATGGATGTCGCCGTCCCCGCCCTGCCGCTGCACTGCACCTTCGAGGCCGCCGACTGGCAGCGCCTGGCCCAGCACTGGCACGCGGTGGCGCTGAGCAGCGAGGTCGGGCAGGCGCCGTTCAAGGCCACCCTGCTGGACGAGCCGCTGGTGCTGTACCGGCTGGGCGAGGAATTGGTGGCCGCGCGCGATGTCTGCCCGCACCGCGGCGTGCCGCTGAGCATGGGCACCGCCGATGGCGGCGGCGTGGTCTGCGCCTACCACGGGCTGCGCTTCGGTTCGGGCGGGCGCTGCAACCACATCCCCGCCAGCCCCAGCCAGAACATCCCGGCCAAGATGCGCCTGCACACCTACGCGGTGGCCGAGCGCTACGGGTTGATCTGGGTGTGCCTGGCCAAACCGGCTGGCGTCAGCGCGGCCGAGGTGCAGATTCCGCCGATGCCCGGCTGGGACGAGGACGGCTTCCAGCAGATCGTCTGCCCGGCCTTCGACATCGGCGGCAGTGCCGCGCGCCAGCTGGAGGGCTTCATCGACGTGGCGCATTTCGCCTTCGTGCACACCGCCACCTTTGCCCAGCCGGACAAGCGCGAGGTGCCGGCCTACACCACCACCGAGACGCCGACCGGTTTCAATGCCGACTACCTGAGCTCGGTGGCCAACTATTCGGTGGACATGCCGCTGCCGGACGTGGACCCGGATTTCCAGTGGCTGCGCCATTTCGAGGTGCATCTGCCGTTCACCGCCACCCTCACCATCCACTTCCCGGTGCCGGGCAAGCGGCTGGTGATCATGAACGCAGCCAGCCCGGTGTCTAAGCACAAGACGCGCCTGCTGGTGCCGATCGCGCGCAACTTCGACACCCATCTGCCGGTGGAGGACGTGCACGCCTTCAACCTGCGCGTGTTCGAGGAAGACCGCGCCATGGTCGAGGCGCAGCGCCCGGAATACCTGCCGCTGGACCCGCTGCTGGAAGTGCATATCCCGGCCGACCGCAGTTCCATCGCCTATCGCCGTGGCCTGCGCAGCCAGGGCTATAGCGACTTCTTCCTGCGCTGACCGCCAAGGAGCACGCCATGCAGTTGCACGAGGTCCGCGTTGCCGAGGTCTTCGACCAGGGCCATCGCCAGCGCGCGATCCGGCTGGAGCCGGTCGGCGCGGAATTGCCGGCCTTCGAGGCCGGCGCGCATGTGGACCTGCATCTGCCCGACGGCATGATCCGCCAGTACTCGATCGCCAGCGCACCGCATGTGCGCGACCACTACCTGCTGTGCGTGAAGCTGGCCGACGCCTCGCGCGGCGGCTCGCGGCATCTGTGCGAGCAGCTGAGCACCGGCGACCGCCTGCGTATCTCCACACCGCGCAACCTGTTTCCGCTGCATCCGGGCGAGCGCCACGTGCTGCTAGCCGCCGGCATCGGCATCACCCCGCTGCTGTCGATGGCCGAAGCGCTGGAAGCGCGCGGCGAACCCTTCGTGCTGCACTACTACGCCCGCCGGCACGCCGACGTGGCGTTCGGGCAGCGGCTGCAGCAGGGCTTCGCGCACGGCCAGGTGCAGGTGCATCTGAGCGACGGCGGCGAGAGCCCGCGCGTGCATGTGCCCGAGGAATTGGGCCAGGCGCGTGCGCGCGACCAGCTGTACCTGTGCGGGCCGGCCGCCTTCATGGACCACTACACGCTGCTTGCCAGGGCGCACGGCTGGACGGCGGAGCAACTGCACCGCGAACACTTCGCCGCCGCAGAGCCCGGCATCGCCCACGCTGCCGACAGCGCCTTCGAAGTGGAGCTGGCCGCCAGCGGCCGCGTGGTGCAGGTGCCGGCCGGCTGCAGCATCGCCAGCGCCCTGCTGGACGCCGGCATCGAGGTGCCGCTGTCCTGCGAGCAGGGCATGTGCGGCGCCTGCCTGACCGGCGTTCTGGCGGGCACCCCCGATCACCGCGACAGTGTGCTCAGCGACAGCGAACACGCGCAGAACCGGCAGATCACGCTGTGCTGTTCGCGTAGCCGCTCCCCGCGGCTGGTGCTGGATCTTTGAGGCGGCCTGTGTGCGGCGGATGCCTGTGCAGCGCTGCCGCGAGTGCGGCCATTGCCTCATGACGATGGTCCTGCCGGTGCGATTGGTGAGCACTGCAGATGAGCATGCGTTGTGCCGCCGATCGTCATGACCTGCGCGCGGCCGCAGCGCATCACCCGTACATCGCGTGCCCGCTGCCGGAAACGGCCTGGTCGCTGCAGCGCGCTTGCCTGCGCTGCGCTGATGTGCCGCGTCAGGCCTGGTGTGCCGATGTGCAGGACGCTGCGGGAGATTCGCAAGCGACGAAGCAGCGCTTGTCGATCCGCAGGCATTGCTGGTGGCGCGTCGCCTCATGCAGCACTAAGCCGCCTTGCAACCTCGCCCAGGCGTCCACCCACCGATACGAGCTTCAGCACCAGCAAAAACCCACTCCAGTGCTGGCCGTCCACCACGCATGCAAGGCATGCTTCGCATCTACCGGCGTGATTGCGCCATTGCCGTTCTTTTCGAGCTTTCCATCGCATGTCCATCGTTCATCGCAGTCTGATTGTGGCGCTATGCCTGCTGTTGCCCACCGCCGCACAGGCACGCAGCCAAGCCACCCCTGCACAGCAACGCGAGCAGCAGGTGGCGCAGCTGCTGCGCACCGCCGCCGATCAACCTGCGCAGCTGCGTGCCTGGCTGCAGGCGATGCCCAAGGGCGGCGACCTGCATAACCATCTGTCCGGCTCGGTGTATGCCGAGGACTACCTGCAGTGGGCCAGCGAGGATGGCGCCTGCGTGCAGCTGGACGACCTGAGCCTGCGCGCGCCGCCGTGTGGCAACGGCCAGGAGCCGGCACGCGACCTTGCAACACGCAATGCCGCGCTGTATGGCCGGGTGGTGGATGCCTTGTCGATGCGCAAGTTCCTGCCCAGCCCGTCGCAACCCACCGGACACGATCAGTTCTTCGGCACCTTCGGCAAGTTCGACGCGGTGGTGCGCACGCGCGTTGCCGACACCGTGGCCGCGGTGCTGGAGCAGGCCGCACGCGACCGCGTGCCCTATGTGGAAATCATCGCCAACCCGCCGCAGATGGATCAGGCCGCAAAACAGATGCAGTCCTTGCCCTGGAAGGGCGACGACGATGCGGCCAACCTGCGCGCCTTGCAGGATGCCTTGCCACCGCTGGTGCAGGCCGCACAGCGCGCGCTTGCCGACACCGATGCCCAGGTGCGCCGCGTGCTGCACTGCGACCAGCCCGATGCGCGTCCCGGCTGCCAGGTCACCTACCGCTACGTGCCTTACGTGCTGCGCGTGTTGCCGCAGCCGATGGTGTTCGGGCAGATGGCGCTGGCGCATGCGCTGATCGCCGCCGGCGGCAGCCGCGCGGTGGCGTTGAACATCGTCGCGCCCGAAGACAACCCGGTGGCACTGGCCGATTACGCGCGGCACATGGCGATGTTCCGGTTCTTCGCCGCGCACTACCCCGACGTGCCGCTGTCCCTGCATGCCGGCGAGCTGGCCCTGGGCCTGGTGCCGCCGGCGCAACTGCGCTCGCATATCCGCCAGGCGGTGGACGCCGGTGCGCGCCGCATCGGTCATGGCGTGGACCTGCCTTATGAAGACGACGCCGACGGCCTGCTGCAGCGCATGCGCCGCCAGCAGGTTGCGGTGGAGATCAACCTCACCAGCAACGATGTGATTCTTGGCGTCAAAGGCCCCGCACATCCGCTGGCGATGTATCTGCGCGCCGGCGTGCCGGTGGTGCTGTCCACCGACGATGCCGGCGTCTCCCGCGCGGACATGACCCACGAATATCAACGCGCGATGCAGGAACAGGGCATCGATTACCCCACCCTCAAACAGCTCGCCCGCAACGGCCTGACCTACAGCTTCCTGCCGGGCACCAGCCTGTGGGATGCCGGCGGTAACGCTGCGCAGGCCTGCGCCACTGCGTTGCAGCGCGAAACCGATGATGCTGCCTGTCGCGCATTCCGCCAGGGTAGCGAGAAGGCCCGGCTGCAATGGCAGCTGGAAACCGACCTGGCCCAGTACGAGCGCACGTTGTTGAATGCAGGAGCGCGCCAGAGCGCGAACGGGCTTTACCGGTAACCCCCCGTCGCGCGCAGGCACGCTCCTACCAACGCCCTCGATCCATCGCCGCTGCAATGCATTCAACCTTCCACGACAAAAACGCAATGACCGACCCGCACGCCACTTCATCCAGACGCCGCGTCATTCTCGAAGACGACATCGACGGCTTCACACCCGCGCAGCTGCTGCTGTTGCAGTCGCCCGAGGTCGAGGTGCTGGGCATCAGCGCGGTCAGCGGCAACATCTGGCGCGACGAAGTGCTGGCGCATAGCTGCCGCCTGCTGGAATTGGCTGGTCACCCCGACATCCCGGTGCTGCCCGGCCCGGTGCATCCGTTGCTCAACAGCGAACTGGCCACTGAGCGCTGGGAAGCGCTCTACGGCAAGCTGGTCTGGAAAGGTGCCTGGACCAGGCACTGGGTGGATGGCGATACCGTGCAAAGCGCGCCGCGTTATCACGCCCACGACGTGGTGCCCGACCTGCCGTTGGGCAATCCCAGCGTGGTGCGCGCGTCCGACGAGCCGGCTGCGTTGTTCATGCTGCGCATGGTGCGCCAGTATCCGGGCGAGGTGAGCATCATTGCCACCGGCCCGTTGACCAATCTGGCGCTTGCGCAATCGCTGGATCCGGCCTTCGCCACGCTGGCGCGCGAGCTGGTCTACATGGGCGGCAGCCTCAACCCACGCCAGCAACGCAACAGCATCAGCGCGCAGCAGTTCGCGCGCGAGTTCGTCAACTCGCCACGCCGCGAATTCAATATCCGCTGGGATCCGGAAGCGGCCAGCATCGTCATGCGCGCCCCCTGGCGCAGGATCACCATGGTGCCGGTGGATCCATCGACCGCGACCGAACTCACGCCCGACCTGCTGGCGCGCATGAGCGCGGCCGATACCAGCATCGGCCATGCCTTGCGCCGCCGCGAACCGGGTTTTCCGATGTGGGACGAACTGGCCACTGCGGTATGGCTGCGGCCCGAGCTGGCGACACGGACCGAGACGCTCTACGTCGATACCAACACCGCCTTCGATGCCGGCTACGGCGACATCCTGTCGTGGGCACCGGGGTACCAGCCGGGCCTGGGCGAGCAGGCGCAGACCGTGGTGCACGCGGTGGATATCGAAGCGTTCGAACAGCTGCTGGTAGACCACCTCACCGCGCCGCAACCACCAGCAGTCGGCTTGCCGCTCCCCCCTCTCCCCTCGGGAGAAGCTGCCCGAGGCGCGGATGAGGCTGCGGCATCCCAATCCCGACTCCCGACTAGCGAATCCCCGCTTCCAACCAGGTGACCCCATGCAACTCCCAGCGCAGTGGCAGGCCGGCATCGATCGCAATACCGAGGTCCTGCGTGGCCACGCGCAGCTGCTCGCCAGCTTCAACGCGCCGCGCCCCGCCGCACCGGACACCACCACGCCGCGCGGGCTGATCGCCTCCATCGTCAGCACCACCCACAGCCAGCCCACCCTGGCCGCACGCCTTGCCACGCAGACGCTCACGCGCATCAACCAGGCCAACGACAGCCTGCGCGCGATCACCCGCCTGCTGCCCGCACGCGCCGCCGCCGATGCCGCGCGCGTGCAGGCCGCGCTGGCCGGCGGCAGCGACGGCGGTGCCTTGGCCGGGGTGCCGTTCGTGGTCAAGGATCTGTTCGACGTCGCCGGACAGGTCACCACCGCTGGCGCCGTCATGCGCGCGCAGTGCGCGCCCGCCAGCCGCGATGCGGCCGTGGTGCAACGGCTGAGCGACGCCGGCGCGGTGCTGGTCGGCACCGCCAACATGGACGAATTCGCCTACGGCTTCGCCACCGTCAACGCGCACTACGGCACCACCGCCAACCCGCACGATCACCGTCATCTGGCCGGTGGCTCGTCGGGCGGTTCGGCCGCCGCGGTGGCCGCCGGGCTGGTGCCGTTCGCGCTGGGCTCGGACACCAACGGCTCCATCCGCGTCCCGGCCGCGCTATGCGGCGTATACGGCCTGCGCCCCACGCACGGCGCATTGCCGCTGGATGGCGTGTTCGGCTTCGTCGATGCGCTGGATGTGGTCGGCCCGTTCGCCAGCTCCATCGCCGACCTGCGCCGCGTCCATGAAGTCATGCTCGGTCAGCCGCTGGCGTCGTGCAATGCCGGCAGCCTGCGCATCGCCCGCCTGGGCGGCTGGTTCCAGCGCAACCTGGATCCCGAGCTGGATGCCGGCCTCGGCACGTTGCTGACCGCCTGCAACAGCAACACCCTCATCGAATTACCCGAAGCAGAACGCGCCCGCGCCGCCGCCTTCGTGCTCACCGCCGCCGAGGGCGGCCACCGCCATCGCGCCGGCCTGAGCACGCAGGCCGAGCGGTTCGACCCGGCCACCCGCGACCGCCTGCTCGCCGGCCTGCAACTGCCAGCCAGCGCGGTGGCCGATGCGCACCGCTTCGCGCAGTGGTTTGGCGCCGCCATGCAGCGCCTCTGGGACGAGGTGGATGTGTTGATCGCCCCGGCCACACCCTGCGTGGCGCCGCGCATCGACCAGGACACCATCCAGATCGACGGCCTGCCGGTGTCCGCACGCGCCAACCTGGGGATCTTCACCCAGCCGCTCGGCCTGGCCGCCTGCCCGGTGCTGGCCGCGCCGTTGCCGCGCCCCGGTCGCCTGCCGCTGGGCGTGCAGCTGATTGCCGCACCCGGCCGCGAAGACCGCCTGTTCGCGCTCGCCGCGCAACTCGAACGCGACGGCCTGCTGGCCTTCAGCCCACCGGCGGAGACGTGCTGATGCTGCACACCTTGCGCGCGCGCCGCGGCGTGGTCGTGGCCCCGCACCATCTGGCCGCACAGGCCGGGCGCGATGTGCTGCGCGACGGCGGCAATGCCATCGAAGCGGCCGTCGCCACCGCCGCCTGCCTGGCCGTGGTCTATCCGCACATGACCGGTATCGGTGGCGACGGCTTCTGGCTGATCCACGATCCCGACGGCCGCGTGCACGCCATCGACGCCTGCGGCCGTGCCGCACAGGCTGCAACACTGGAGTTCTATCGCGGCCACAGCAGCATTCCGTGGCGCGGCCCGGGCGCGGCCAATACCGTCGCCGGCACCGTCGCCGGCTGGGCGCTTGCCCTGCAGCACGCAGGCGGCGGCCTGTCGCTGCAGCGCCTGTTGCAGGACGCCATCCACCACGCCAGCGCCGGCGTGCCGGTGACGCTGGGCGGTGCGCACATCGCCACCAGCAAGGGGGTCGAGCTGCGAGTGCAACCCGGTGCCTACGCGGACATCTTCGAACCCCACGGCACTCCGCTGCACGAAGGCGCACTGCTGTATCAGACGCAGCTCGCACATACCCTGCAGCGGCTGGCCGACCACGGCCTGGACAGTTTCTATCGCGGCGCATTGGCCGACGACATCGCCGCCGACCTGCAGGCGCTCGGTAGCCCGCTACGCGCGCACGATCTTGCTAGCCACCGTGCCGACGCCAGCGTACCGCTCTCGGTCGCCATTCGTGGTGCGCGCCTCTACAACCACGCACCGCCCACGCAAGGCCTGGCCTCGCTGCTGATCCTTGCCTTGTTCGATCGCCTGCAGGTCGCACAGCCCGACAGCTATGCGCACCTCCACGGCCTGATCGAAGCCAGCAAACAGGCCTTCCTGATCCGCGACGCACACCTCGGCGACCCCGACTGGATGACGCTGGACGCACAGGCGCTGCTCGATGACAGTGGCGCACTCGATGCGCTCGCCGCACGCATCGACATGCGCAGCGCGCTCCCCTGGCCGCAGCCCTCGCAGGCCGGCGACACCGTCTGGTTCGGCGCCATCGACGCGCACGGCCGCGCGGTCAGTTGCATCCAGTCCACCTATTTCGAATTCGGCTCCGGTCTGGTGCTGCCACGCACCGGCATCACCTGGCAAAACCGCGGCTGCAGTTTCCGCCTTGCCCCCGACGGCTGGAACGCACTCGCCCCGGGCCGTAAACCCTTCCACACCCTCAACCCGGCGCTGGCCACCTTCGACGACGGCCGCGTCATGGCCTACGGCACCATGGGTGGCGAAGGCCAGCCACAAACCCAGGCGGCGATCTTCTCCCGCTACGCGCGTTTCGGCGTGTCGCTGCAACAGGCCATCACCGCACCACGCTGGTTATTGGGACGCACCTGGGGCGAAGAGAGCACATCACTCAAGCTGGAAGACCGCTTCGATCCGGCACTGGTGCAGGCACTGCGCGATGCCGGGCATGCGGTGGACCTGTTGCCCGCCTACAGCTCGGTGATGGGACACGCAGGCGCGCTGGTGCGCGAGGCCGATGGCGTGATCAGCGGAGCAAGCGATCCGCGATCCGATGGTGCGGTGGCTGGGTGGTGATGGTCGGGCGTGGTGATGCTTGCTGCGCCTGCGTGGTGACGGGCAGACATCCCTGCCCGCCAATCAGGCGATCGGGTCAGAGCGTGCTTGCACGCCAGCACCGGCTAGCGCGCAGGACCGAGACTGCAGCCAGTTGCAGGCCGACAAGGTGAACATGTCATAGACTCTGGGCATGCTCTCCAAGGCGACGATGGCGGACTCAACCACGCCGTTCACCGGACAGGACGCACCTGCTTTCTTGGGCATGCATGGCGATGGGTAAGCTACGTCGCCGTGCTTATTTCGACAGACGCATCAACCCTTCCACCAAGGAGAGCCATATGACAGAGCAAGAAGACAACCAACCCAGCCTGGAAGACGTCAAGCTGGCGTTCGACGGCCAGAGCCTGGATTGGTATCTGCAGAAGCTGGTCGCAACGGTCAACAGCTCGAACGTGCAGTTCGGCATCACGCTGTTTGTCGAGGGCATCATCGTGTCCGGCCAGCTGGTCAGCGGCAAGCAGTACTTCGAGGCGTTTGCGCAGGAATTCTCTGCCGCCTACCCCGGCGATGCCGAGGAAAAAGAGGATATCCGTCGTGCGTTTGCCAGCCACGCCAGCATCTACGACACCGAGGAAGATGCGCAGCAAAGCAGCCGGCCGCCGCAGTTCATTCACCTGATCGACTCGCGTTGCTTCTCGCCCGGCGGCCAGCCCCTGCCCAGCAACCGTGGTGTGCTCTGGCGCGGCAAGGTCAATGCCGTGTCCGGCTTCACCCTGGGATCGCTGTCGGCCGATTGAGCCTGACAAGTTCCGCGTTGGTGTGAGGTGCTCGTCATCTCACATCGGACTGTTGGAGATAACGCCAGGAGTCCGCCACGACGGCACAACAGCCACACGCGCTTGCGCTTGCTGACAACGGTGCGCTCGCCAACGTTTTCCGTTGTCTCTCGGCATCAGACCGGCGCTGCTCGATGGCAGCAGCACCGGCCATGCGGCAATACCTACGCAGACACCTTGGGTGTGCGCCGCGAGAGGGAGCCAAGCACTGCCTCTGGCGTCGTTGCGTGGCACGGGCCGACGTCCGCGCAATGCGCGCCGCATCGTGCGATCGCCATCGCTCACGGCTGTAAGCGATCGCCACGCCCTGCAACCAGTGACGCGGCCAACAGCAACACGCTGGCACCGACAAAGGTGGCGCCGATCGACACATGATCCAGCAGCACGCCGCCTGCGGCCCCGCCCAGCATGATGGAGAGCTGGATTGCGGCAACCATCAGGCCGCCACCGCTCTCCGGTGCGTCCTTGACGCAGCGGCTCAACCAGGTGGACCAGGCCACCGGCATCGCCGCGTTGAGCGTGCCCCAGGCAATCATCGCCACGGCCACGGCCCACACCAGGTGACCGGCCAGCAGCATGCCGATGGTCGCCACACCCAGTGCGACCGGCAGTACGCTGAGCAGGGTGAACAAGCGCTTCGGCACCAACGCGGTGGCGGCATAGGTACCGACGAATCCGGCCAGGCCCAGGCCGAGCAGCAGCAACGACAGTTGCGACACATCGACCTGCGCAACGGTTTCCAGAAACGGGCGGAAGTAGGTGAAGGCAGAAAACGCACCGGCAAATCCGAGCATCACCGCGAGCATGGCGCGCGCAACATAGCGACGCTTCAACAACGTGACGATGCCGCTCAGCGAAGTTGTGCCCTGTGCGGGCATCGATGGCAGGCTGCGCCATTGCCAGGCGATGGTCAGCGCAACCAACGGCAACATGCCCCAGAACACCCCGCGCCAGCCGATGGTGGCGCCCAGATAGCTGCCCAATGGCGCGGCGAATGCAGCAGCGACTGCGTTACCGATAAACACGATGCCCAACGCCTTGGGCACCGCATGCTCGGGCATGATGCGCATCACCGTGGCGGTGGACAATGCCCAGAAGCCGCCGATGGTGATGCCGAGCAACGCGCGCGCCACCATCAACATGCCGAAGCTGTGCGCATTGGCGATCAACAGCAGCGACAACAGCATCACCCCGGTCAGTGCGATCAACACATGGCGCCGGTTGAAGCGCGACGACAGCGGTGCGATCAGCAGGCTGGCGACCACCGCGAACAGGCCGGAGATCGAGATCGCCTGGCCGGCCATGCCGGCACTGGCGTGCAGATCGGCGGCGATCGGCGTAAGCAGGCTGACCGGCATGAATTCGGAGGCGATCAGCAGCGCAACGCAGAGCGACATCGAGCCGACCGCGCTCCAGGTCTGGCGGGTTGCGACGGCTGCGGCGCGCGAGGATGGATCGGTAGCGAGCGAACTGGCTTGCATGTGGAGCCTTTGTGCGAAGTGGAATGCGAGACGAACGCCACGCCGCAAGCGCGCTGACGCCGCGCTTGATCGCGAACCTGGTGTTCGGAGGGGATGCGCCGCAGGCAGCGATGCACTGCATCGACCTGTCAGCGCAGCGACGCACGACGGGCGCAATGCAGCAACGGGCGCTGCGGCTCGGGCGTGTGCGTGTCTGGATGTGCTGCAGCTTACGCAGGCCGTGAACAGCGATAAAGATGGCGGATGCGCACGGGCTTATGAAGCCCGCTCATCAACCACTTGCCTGCGTCGAGCGCCTCTGCCTGGCGCGGACCCTCAACCCTTGTAGCGCAGCGCATCCACGACGAGGTTGAAGGCGGACGAGGAATGGCGGCGGCTGGGATAGAACGCGTGCAAGCCCGGCCAGGTCGGCGACCAGTCCTTCATCACCCAGCGCAGCCGTCCGGCCTTGATATGCGGGCGCGCCAGATCCTCCTGCACGAACGCGATGCCGAAGCCATCCACCGCCGCGTCCAGCGCTTCGTAGGTGCCGTTGAAGGTCAGCTGGCCATCCACGCGCACGATGACTTCGCGGCCGTCCTTTTCCAGCTCCCAGGCGTAGATGCCACCGGCGGTCTTCATGCGCAGGTTGATGCAGCTGTGCGCGGTGAGATCCTGCGGCGTCTTGGGGATGGGCCGACGCGCGAAATAGGACGGCGCGGCGACGATGGCCATGCGCATGTCCGGTGCGATGCGCGCGGCGATCATGTCCTTTTCCACCTGGTCGCCCAGCCGTACACCCAGGTCGTAACGGTCCGCAACGATGTCGGTCAGGCCGTTGTCGACCACGATCTCGACCTTGATCTCTGGTTAGTCGCGCAGCAGCCTGGACAGCTTGGGCCACAGGATCGCGCGCGCGGCGTAGTCGGTGGCGGTGATGCGCACGGTGCCTGCGGGCGTGTCGCGCATTTCGCCGAGCGCAGACAGCGCCTCCTCGATTTCGGCAAAGCGCGGCGCCACCGTCTGGATCAGCCGCTCGCCGGCTTCGGTCGGCGCCACGCTGCGCGTGGTGCGGGTCAGCAGGCGCAGACCCAGCGTCGCTTCCAGCCCGCGGATGGTGTGACTCAGCGCCGACTGCGAAACGCCCAGCTTGGCGGCAGCGCGGGTAAAGCTGCCCTCGCGAACGATGGCGATCAGCGCCAGAAGGTCCTTGAAGTTGTCGCGCGCCATTGGTGAATCTCTTTCATGGAATCCACATGACTGTAGCAGCCGGTGAAAAAGGAATCCCAAAGCCCCGCTCTTGCGGGAGAGGGGTTGGGGTGAGGCTACGGCTGCTCAGCTATCTCGACGCTGCCGCACCCGCATCCGCCCTTCGGGCAGCTTCTCTCGGAGGGAGACGGAACAACGCCGGCCACGAGCTGCCCGTCGCATTTTTTGCAACGCCCAACCCTAAAAAAACCGCTTTGGGGTGACGGGGCCGGTTCGTATAGTCGATTCGACGGCCGCCGCCGGCCGCGCAAGCACCTGATGCCATTGCTGCGAGGCGACCAACGTTGGCGATATCCGCCCCCTTTCCACACCGCCTGCGGAGGCTCCATGCATCAGTCCCTGTCGCATCGCGGTCCTGGCAGCTGCGTTGAAACAACACCCCCGCACGGCCCCCAATGCTGAGCGCGCAACGCCGCTCACCCGTCCACAGCTCGGGCGCACGCGCGGTCGGCCGCTGCGACGCCCTGGGTGTTCCGCCCTACAGCGACACACCCGGCGGGCTGTTCCGCGCCTGGCTCAGCCCGGCGCATCGCGCCGCCGTCGCACAGGTGGGCGAATGGATGCGCCAGGCCGGCATGCAGGTGCGTCTGGACGCAGCGGCCAACCTGATCGGGCGTTACGAAGGCGCGCATGCCGACGCACCTGCGCTGCTGATCGGCAGTCATCTGGACAGCGTGCGCGATGCCGGGCGCTATGACGGCCCGCTCGGCATCCTGCTCGGCATCGAATGCGTCGCCGCGCTGCACGCCCAAGGGCGGCGCCTGCCGTTCGCGATCGAGGTGATCGCCTTCGGCGATGAGGAAGGGTCGCGCTTTCCTGCCTCGATGTTCTGCAGCCGCGCCGTCGCCGGCACGCTCGACCCCGCCACGCTGGCGGTCACCGACGCGGCCGGCACCGACGTGGCCAGCGCGCTGGCCGACTGGGATCTGGACATCGCGCACCTACAACACGCCGCACGCGCGCCCGGCAGCGTGCTGGCCTATCTGGAAACCCATATCGAACAAGGCCCGGTGCTGGAAGCCGAAGGCCTGCCGGTCGGCATCGTCACCGCGATCGCCGCGCAGCGGCGCTTCGCCCTGCGCTTCGACGGCCGCGCCGGCCACGCCGGCACCACCACCATGGCCTTGCGTCGCGATGCATTGAGCGCCGCTGCCGAGGCCCTGCTGGCGATCGAAGGGATTGCACGCGCCGGCAGCGACGACCTGGTCGCCACGGTCGGCAAGCTGCAGGTCGCACCCGGTGCCACCAACGTGGTGCCCGGCCGGGTGGACTGCACGCTGGACGTGCGTGCCGGCGACGATGCAACGCGCGATGCGGCAGTGCTGGAAATCGAACGCGCACTGGCCCGTATCAGCAAAACCCGCAACATCGCCATCGCCATCGACCCATTGCAGACGCTGGCCGCCAGCCCCTGCGCACCGGCACTGATGACCCGTCTGCAACACGCAGTCGCCGCACAAGGCGTCGCGCCGCGCCAGTTGGTGTCCGGCGCCGGCCACGATGCGATGGTGATGGCCGCGCTCTGCCCCACCGCGATGCTGTTCGTGCGCTGCGCCGGCGGCATCAGCCATCATCCGGACGAACACGTGGCCCCGGCCGATGCCGAGCTCGCACTGGCGGTCATGCGCCACTTCATCGAACACCTGGGAGATCCCCTTGTCACCTGATCTGCGTCACCTGCACACCTTCGGCGAGCTCGATCCCCCGCAACGGCTGTTGATGGGCCCGGGCCCGGTCAATGCGCATCCGCGCGTGCTGCGTGCGATGGCCGCCGATCTGCTCGGCCAGTTCGATCCGGAAATGACCACCTACATGAACGAGGTGATGGCGCTGTACCGGCCGCTGTTCGGCACCGAGAATCGCTGGACGTTTCTGGTCGACGGCACCGCGCGCGCCGGCATCGAGGCGGCGCTGGTGTCGCTGGTCAGCCCGGGCGACCGCGTGCTGGTGATCAACTTCGGCCGCTTCGGCCTGCTGCTCACCGAGATCCTGGGCCGGCTCGGTGCCGACGTGCACACCGTGGATGCGCCCTGGGGCGAGGTGGTGCCGCTTGCTGCAATCGCCGAGGCGATCGAGCGCGTGGCACCCAAATTGGTCGCTACCGTGCATGGCGACACCTCCACCACCATGGCCCAGCCGCTGGATGGCCTCGGCGCGCTGTGCCGCGCGGCCGGCGCGCTGAGTTACGTCGATGCCACCGCCACCATCGGCGGCATGCCCATCGCCAGCGATCGCTGGGACGTGGACGTGGTCACCGGCGGGCTGCAGAAATGCCTGGGCGGGCCGTCCGGCTCGGCGCCGATTACCGTCTCCGACGCGGCGGCCGAGGCGATCTTCGCGCGTCGCCATGTCGAGCGCGGCATCGTGCGCGAGGACATCGTCAACGGCAGCGGGCCGCGCATCGCCTCGAATTATTTCGATCTGGCGATGATCATGGATTACTGGTCGGACAAGCGCCTCAATCACCACACCGAAGCCACCACCATGTTGTACGGCGCGCGCGAATGCGCACGCGTGGCGCTGCAGGAAGGCCTGGACGCCCGCTTCGCCCGCCACGCCGCCGCCGGGCGTGCGGTGAGTGCCGGCATCCGCGCGCTGGGGCTGGAGGTGTTCGGCGACGATGCGCACCGCATGACCAATGTCACCGGCGTGGTGATTCCGCACGGCATCGACAGCGATGCGGTGCGCCGGCGCATGCGCGAGGATTTCGAGATCGAGATCGGTACCGCGTTCGGGCCGTTGCAGGGCAGGATCTGGCGCATCGGCGCGATGGGCTACAACGCGATGAAGCACAAGGTACTGATCACCCTGGCCGCGCTGGAAGCGGTGCTGCGCGCCGAAGGCTACGCCTGCACACCAGGGCTGGCGGTGGAAGCGGCACTGGCGGCCTGGCAAGCGGAGCCGCAGGCATGAACACGGCGCGCGACCTGGTCGGCTATGGCGCCACCCCGCCTGCAGCGCAGTGGCCCGGTGGCGCACGCATCGCGGTGCAGTTCGTCATCAATTACGAAGAGGGCGCGGAAAACTGCGTGCTCAACGGCGATGCCGGCTCGGAAGCCTTCCTGTCGGAGATGGTCGGCACGCAAGCGCAGCCCGGCGCGCGTGCCATGGCGATGGAAAGCCTGTACGAATACGGCAGCCGTGCCGGCTTCTGGCGGCTGCACCGGCTGTTCACTGCGCGCAATGTGCCGGTGACCGTATTCGGCGTGTCGCAGGCGCTGGCCTCCAATCCCGAAGCGGTCGCCGCGATGCAGGCCGCCGACTGGGAGATCGCCAGCCACGGCCTGCGCTGGATCGATTACCAGCATGTGGATGAAGCCACCGAGCGTGCGCATATCGCCGAAGCCATCGCCGTGCACACCCGCGCCACCGGCAGCCGCCCGCTCGGCTGGTACCAGGGCCGCACCAGCCCCAACACCGCGCGGCTGGTCGCCGAGGAAGGCGGCTTTGTCTACGATGCCGACAGCTACGCCGACGATGTGCCGTACTACGACCACCGGCACGGCCGTGCGCAGTTGATCGTGCCGTACACGCTGGACGCCAATGACATGAAATTCGTCGCCTACAACGGCTTTGCCGATGGCGAGCCGTTCTTCCGCTATCTGCGCGATGGCTTCGAGCAACTGCGCAGCGAAGGCGGGCGCATGCTGTCGGTCGGCCTGCACGGGCGCATCGTCGGCAAGCCGGCGCGCGCGGCGGCCCTGGCACGTTTCGTCGATCACGTGTTGGCCAGCGGCGATGCCTGGATTGCGCGCCGCATCGATATTGCGCGGCATTGGCTGCAGGTCCATCCGGCATGAGCATCGACACAGCCGACATCGACCTGCCCGAGGTGATCGCGCAAGTGACCGCCGCCTTCCATGCCTACGAACAGGCCCTGATGGACGACGACATCGCCGCAATGGATGCGCTGTTCCACCCGGCACCCAGCACGGTCCGCTACGGCGTGGGCGAGGTGCTGTACGGCATCGAGGCGATCCGCGCCTTCCGCATCGGCCGCGGCGGCTCGCCACAGCGCCAGCTCGCACATGTGGAAGTGCATGGCTTCGGCCACGACTTCGCCACCACGCATGCAGAATTTATCCGCGACGGCAGCAGCGCGCGCGGCCGCCAGAGCCAGAGCTGGGTGCGTTTTGCCGACGGCTGGAAAGTGGTGGCCGCGCATGTGTCGCTGCAGGGGACGCATGCATGAGCGTGATCGACGACAGCGTGCTGGACGATGCCGCCTTCGTGGCGCGCTACCGCGAGCTGTTCGAGCATTCGCCGTGGGTGGTCGAACGCGCTGCACGGCGGCGCCCGTTCGCCGATGTGTACCGCGGGCTGATGCAGGTGGTGTTCGACGCGTCGCAGGAAGACCAGGTTGCGTTGATCCGCGCGCATCCGGAGCTGGCCGGCAAGGCGGCGATCGACCGCACGCTCACCGCCGCGTCGGCCGCCGAGCAGGCCTCGGCCGGGTTGGACCGGCTCAGCGAAGCCGAATTCAAGCGCTTCCACGCGCTCAATCAGGCCTATCGCCATCGCTTCGGATTTCCGTTCGTGATCTGCGTGCGGCTGCACGACAAGGCCGGCATCCTCGCCGCGCTAGAACGCCGGCTGGATGCCTCGCGCAGCGAAGAACTGTCCACCGCCCTCGCCGAGATCGGCAAGATCGTGCAACTGCGCCTGGAGGCACTGCCATGAGCCTGGCCCAACTCGAACGCGAGCTCCACCACGACCTGCAACGCCTGGCACATGGCGGCGATGCCTGGACGCAGCCGCGCGTGCATCCGGCAGGGCATGTGTATGACGTGGTCATCGTCGGCGCCGGCCAAAGCGGCCTGGGCGCGGCGTTCGCACTGCAACGCGAGCGCGTGCACAACCTGCTGGTCATCGATGAGAACCCGGCCGGGCAGGAAGGCCCGTGGGTGACCTACGCGCGCATGCAGACCTTGCGCACGCCCAAGCAGATCACCTCGATCGACCTGGGCGTGCCATCGCTGACCTTTCGCGCCTGGTGGGAGGCGCAACACGGCGGCGCTGGCTGGGACGCGCTGGACAAGATCCCGCGCGGCAGCTGGATGGACTACCTGCGCTGGTACCGCGCGGTGCTGCGTCTGCCGGTGCGCAATGCCACGCGGCTGGCGCGGGTGGAGCCGGACGTGGCGCCGGGCATCCATCGCCTGCATCTGGCGATGGGCGCGCCGCTGCTGACGCGCAAGCTGATCCTGGCCACCGGCATCCAGGGCGGCGGCCAGTGGATGGTGCCGGACTGGATCAGCGGCGCCCTGCCTGCACAGCGCTATGCGCATACCTCCGGCCACATCGACTTCGCCGCGCTGGCCGGCAAGCGCGTGGGCATCCTGGGCGGTGGCGCCTCCGCGTTCGACAATGCCTGTTTCGCGCTGGATCAAGGCGTCGCCAGTGCCGAGGTATTCGTGCGCCGCAGCGCATTGCCGCGCATCAATCCATTCCGCCACATGGAACAGGCCGGCATCATCCCGCGCTTTCTGACGCTGCCGGATGCGGACAAGTACCGGATGATGGCCAGCTTCTTCGCACACAACCAGCCGCCGACCAACGACACCTTCCAGCGTGCCTGCGCGCATGCCGGCTTCGCGCTGCACCTGGGCGCGCCCTGGCTGGAGGTGGCCGAGCGCGATGGCGAGGTGGTGGTGCGCACGCCGCAGGGCGAGCACCGCTTCGATTTTTTGGCCGTTGCCACCGGCCTGGTCACCGACCCGCAACTGCGCCCGGAACTGGCCGCGCTGTCCGGGCGCATCGCCTGCTGGGGCGACCGCTACCAGCCGCCGCCGGGCCAAGCTAATCCGGTGCTGGATGCGCACCCCTACCTGGGCCCGGGCTTCGAACTGCTGCCGCGCACGCCCGACGATGCCGCGCTGCTGCACGGCTTGTTCGCCTTCAACTATTCGGCGCTGATCAACCACGGCCCGTCGGCCGCGGCGCTGTCCGGGCTCAAGGTCGCGCTGCCGCGGCTGGCCCGCGCGGTGGCCGACCAGCTGTTCCTGGACGACCGCCAGGCCATCGTCGACAGCTACCTGGCTTACGACCAACCCGAGTTCATCGGCCAATGGCCGCAACCGACCCAGGCGGTGGCATGAGCACGCTCTCCACCCACGTGCTGGATACGGCCACCGGCCGCCCCGCCGCCGGCATCGCCTTGCGCCTGTTCGCCGGCGCCACGCTGCACTTCGACGGGGTCACCAACCAGGACGGGCGCTGCCCCGAACTGGCTGCACTCACGCTGCAACCCGGCCGCTACCGGCTGGAATTCGAGGTGGCCGGCTACTGGCGGGCGGCCGGAACCGCACTGTCCGACCCGCCCTTCCTGGAACAGGTGCCGATCGCGTTCGGCATTGCCGACGACGGCCATTACCACGTGCCGCTGCTGCTCTCGCCGTACGGATATTCCACCTATCGCGGCAGCTGAGCGCCCGACGGTTCGGCAACGGATCGGCGGGGCACACGCCGCGTTCCGCATCGGCCCCGTAGAATGGCGCCTTTCCGGCGACAGGCCGGGGCCCCGGAATTGTCATGATCCACAACGATGTACTGCGCAGCATCCGCTACATGCTCGACCTCAGCGACGACAAGGTGGTGGAGATCACCCACCTGGCCGACCCGGAGTTCGCGCTCGACAAGCCGCAGGTACAGGCCTGGCTGAAGAAGGAAGACGAGCACGGTTTCGAGCCCTGCACCGACGCAATGCTGGCGCGCTTCCTCGATGGCCTGGTGCTGCGTTTCCGCGGCCGCGACGAGAGCCAGCCGGTGCGCCCGCTGGAAACCCGCGTCGGCAACAACCTGGTGCTGAAGAAACTGCGCGTGGCTTTCGAGCTGAAAGACGTGGACATGCACGCCATCTTCGCCAGCGCCGGCTTCCCGCTGTCCAAGCCGGAACTGTCCGCGCTGTTCCGCCAGCCCGGCCACAAGAATTTTCGCCCCTGCGGAGACCAGTTGCTGCGCGCCTTCCTCAAGGGCCTGACCGCGCGGATGCGCGAAGCGGGTTGATGCCCGGGTGCTGAGTTTGGCCTGGCTTGGTCGTCCGACGACGCTGCGACTTGAATTCGCAGGTTTTTAGCGCAGTTTTCGTGTGTCTCGAAGTGACTGGATGGTGCGGTTAGAGCGCTCGTGGAGCGGTCGATCTGCTGCTTGGTTGCAGGGCCCTTGCCCGCCCACCATCGCAGGACACGCCGCAAGTACGTCCGTGTAGGCTCTTACGCGGCATCCATGCCGCGTAAGGTCCCGCGACGGTGGACGGGCAAGGACCAAGCGAGATGGTCGGTGTGCTTGGTGCAAGCAATGCATGACGTGCATTGTGCGAATTATGGGCGTCCAGTTAGCCTCTTAATCGACGCCTAGCAACAGGCAAGCTTTGAACAAGGCGACCTCGAACTCCTAGGCGTCCCAAAGCAAACACAGGTTTTGACCGGGCCACCGACCAAGGCTCTGGTGCGGTGTCCCCGCCGCTTGCTGGACCCTTGGCGGCATGATGCCGCCAAGGAGCCTCCACGGACGGATGCACGGCGTGTCCCGCAGGTGGCGAGGGCACCGCGCCCTCGACGCACCGGGCCTTTGATTCAAACACCTGATCGCGCCTGGGCCGCTACAACGCCTTACGCAATCAAGCCGCAGCCGCCAGGCTTGGCCGGCGTGCGTCCAGGCGGAACACCGATACCGCTTCGCTCAGTTCCACCGCCTGCTCTTCCATTGCACGTGCCGCCGCGGAGGCTTCTTCCACCAGTGCGGCATTGCGCTGGGTGGTTTCGTCCATGTCGTTGACGGTGCGGGCGACCTGCTCGATGCCGGAGGATTGTTCGCGCGATGCAGCGGAAATCTCCGCAATCAGCGTGGTCACCTGCTGCACCGACTGCACGATCTGCTGCATCGTCTGCCCGGCCTGGTCCACGCGTGCGCTGCCGCGCTCCACGCTGTCCACCGAGGCGTCGATCAGCTGCTTGACCTCCTTGGCCGCGCCGGCCGAACGCTGTGCCAGCGCGCGCACTTCCGAGGCGACCACGGCAAAGCCGCGGCCCTGTTCGCCGGCACGCGCCGCTTCCACCGCCGCGTTCAAGGCCAGGATGTTGGTCTGGAAAGCGATGCCGTCGATGACGCTGATGATCTCGGCGATCTTCTTGGACGACACCTCGATCTCGCCCATGGTGTCGACCACGCTGGCCACCATCTCGCCGCCACGGCCGGCGATCTCCGCGGCCGCCTGCGCGCCGCGGCTTGCCTGCTGCGCGGTGTCGGCGTTCTGGCGCACGGTGGAGGTGAGCTCTTCCATCGAGGCGGCGGTTTCTTCCAGGTTGGCGGCCTGCTGTTCGGTCCGCTGCGCCAGGTCGTTGTTGCCGGCGGCAATCTCTGCCGAGGCGGTGCGAATGGTCTGCGCGGCCACGGTGATGTCGCCGACGATATCGGTCAGGCGCTGCACGGTGGCATTGGCATCGTCGCGCATGCGTGCGAACACGCCTTGCTGGTTGCCGTGCATGCGCGCGGTCAGGTCGCCGTCGGCGATCGCCTTGAGCAGCTGCGACAGCTCGGCCAGATTCTGGTCCACGTTCTGCATCAGGCCGTTGACGCCGCTGACCATGGCGCGGAATTCGAACTGGTAGGCCTCGGCATTGCCGCGCGTGGCGAAGTCGCCGGCCGCAGCCGCGTCGACCAGGCCACGGATTTCGCCATTGATCGCCGCCAGGTTGCGCTTGGTGGTGTCCATCGCCTCGGTGATCTGCGCTTTCTCGCCCGGTAGGCGCGGCATGTCCACCGACATGTCGCCGACCGCGTAATGCTGCATCACCTGCAGCATGTCGCCGATCAGACCGACCTGCGCGCCGATCAAGCCATTGGTGTCGTCGACCATGCGGCCGTACGCGCCCGGGAAGGCCTGCGCGTCCATGCGGTAACTCATCTGCCCGGCTTCGTGGCGCTGTGCCATGTCGGCCTGCGCGGTGGAGACGTCGGTGAGTGTGTTGACCACCTGGCCCATGGCCTGGCCGAGCAGACCGATTTCGTCGCGCGTGCTGACCGCTGCACGCGCCGACAGATCGCCGGCCGCCACCTGGCGTGCCGCACGCGCGACGTTTTCAATCGGGCGCACGATCGAGCGACGGATCCACCAGCCCAGCACTGCCACCAGGCACAGCGCCGCGGCGATCGTGGCCACCGCCGACAACACCAGCTTGTGCTGCGCCGATTGCGAACTGGCCAGCACCGCCGCATCGGCCAGGGTCTTGCTGCGCTTCACCAGTTCTTCGAGGGTGTGGCTGGGTGCGCGGTCCTGGCCCTTGACCAGTTGGTCGCCCACCTGGGTGTCGTAGCCGGCCTCGGCAAACTTGCCCAGCGCCGCTTCGTAATTGCGCTGCAGACCCAGATGCGCCTTGGCAAAGTCCTGCGCCAGCGTGCGCGCCTGCGGGTCCTGGGTTGCCTTGGCCAGCGCCGCGGTGCTGGCCTGCACCTTCCTGCCCTGCTCGCGGAAGGCGCTCAGGTGCTTGTCCAGCAGCGCCGGATCGCGCCCGCGGATCAGCACGTTCTTCCATTCCTGCACCTGCAGGCGGAAATCGCGGGTGATCTCTTCGCTGCTGGAAGCCTGCGCCACCTCCGGCGGCACCTTGCCCGACAGACTCAGCCACGCCGTGCCCAGACCGCCCAGGGCACACAGCAGGATGACCGACAGACCCAGCGCGAGCGCGCCGAGCAGCTTGCTTTGCAGGCTGACGAATTTTGGGGAAGCAGCAGACATGGGATATCCAAAGCAGGGATTACCCCGGTTATCGACTCGCGTATTACCGATCTGAAGTAACGCTGGCGCCGAAGTCAGCCTTGAACGCCCAAAGGGTGAGCACTTCCGGATTCCCCGACAGGCTTCACCCGACGGCCCGACCGTCGCGCCATCTGTGACGTGCCCGTATCCTTCCCGCGCATGACCGAGCCTGCCTTTCCGATCTCCCCCCTGCTGCCGCAGCTGTGCGACAGCCTGGCCGCCCATCCGCGGCTGGTGCTCGAAGCCCCGCCCGGCGCCGGCAAGACCACCCAGGTACCGCTGGCCTTGCTGGACGCACCCTGGCTGGCCGGCCGCAAGATCGTGATGCTGGAACCGCGGCGCGTGGCCGCCCGCAGCGCCGCCGTGTTCATGGCGCGCCAGTTGGGCGAGCCGGTCGGCGAGACGGTGGGCTACCGCATCCGCTTCGAGAACAAGACCTCCGCGCGTACCCGCATCGAGGTCGTCACCGAAGGCATCCTGACCCGGCTGATCCAGGATGACCCGATGCTGGAGCACATCGGCGCGTTGCTGTTCGACGAATTCCACGAGCGCCATCTGGCCGGCGACCTAGGCCTGGCGCTGGCGCTGGACGTGCAGGCGCAGGTACGCGAGGACCTGCGCATCGTGGCGATGTCGGCCACGCTGGATGGCGAGCGCCTGGCCGGCTTTCTCGACGCGCCGCGCCTGAGCAGCGCCGGGCGCAGTTTCCCGGTGGAGATCGCGCACTTTCCCGCGCGCCGCGACGAAGCGCTGGAGCCGCAGACCCGGCGCGCGGTGGAACACGCCTTGTCCACCCACCCGGGCGATGTGCTGGTGTTCCTGCCCGGCCAGCGCGAGATCGCACGCGTGCACAGCGCGCTGCAGGACGTACTGGACCCGGCGGTGCAGGTGCTGCCGCTGCATGGCGAGCTGGCGGTCGAGGCGCAAAGCCAGGTGCTGCAACCCGACCCGTCCGGCCGCCGCCGCGTGGTGCTGGCGACCAACGTCGCCGAGTCCTCGGTGACCCTGCCCGGCGTGCGCGTGGTCATCGACAGCGGGCTGGCACGCGAGCCGCATTACGATCCCAACAGCGGTTTTTCGCGCCTGGACATCACCACCATCGCGCAGGCCTCGGCCGACCAGCGTGCCGGCCGCGCCGGACGTGTGGCCAGCGGCTGGGCGTACCGGTTATGGCCGCAATCGCAACGGCTGGAACCGCAGCGGCGCGCGGAAATCACCCAGGTGGAGCTGGCCGGCCTGGCACTGGAACTGGCCGCCTGGGGCAGCGCTGCGCTGCGCTTCGTGGATGCCCCGCCGGCCGGTGCGCTGGCCGCCGCGCACGAATTGCTGCAGCGGCTGGGCGCGCTCACCGGCAGCGGCGGCATCACCGCACTGGGCCGGCGCATGCTCGCGCTGGGCACCCATCCGCGTCTGGCCGCGATGCTGGCGCAGGCTGGCGACGCGACACGCGTGGCGCTGGCCTGCGACCTGGCCGCCTTGCTGGAAGCGCGCGACCCGCTGCGTCAGGGCGGCGATGGACTGGCTGCGCGCTGGCGCGCACTGGCCGCATTCCGCCAAGGCCGCAGCGCGCACGATGCCAACCGCGGCGGCCTGGCCGCGATCGACAGCGCCGCCAAACAATGGCGCCGCCGGCTGCGCTGCGACAGCGCTCCGCCCGCCAGCGTGGAAGCGCACGCGCTCGGCGACCTGCTCTCGCACGCCTTCCCCGACCGCATTGCCACACGCCATCCCAACGACCCGTTGCGCTACCTGCTGGCCAACGGCCGCAGCGCGCGCCTGTTCGACCACAGCGACCTGCGCGGCGAACCCTGGCTGGTTGCTAGCGAGCTGCGTTACGAAGCCAAGGACGCGCTGCTGTTGCGTGCCGCGCCGGTGGACGAAGGCTATCTGCGCCGCAGCGTGCCCGAGCGCTTCGTGCAGCAGGATCTGGTGCAGTGGGACGCGGACAAGCGCGCCCTGGTCGCGCGTCGGCAATCCAGCTTCGACCGCATCGTGCTCGACAGCCGCCCGGCCGGCCGCGTCGATCCGGCGCAAGCCGCCGGTGCGCTGACCGAGGCGGTGCGGCAGCTGGGCCTGGATGCCTTGCCGTGGACCGACGGCCTGCGCCAATGGCGGGCCCGCCTGCAGTCGTTACGCGCCTGGATGCCCGAGCTTGCGCTGCCCGACCTGTCTGACGCCGCGTTGCTGGAGACACTGGACACCTGGCTGCGCCCGGCCTTCGCCGGCAAGACCCGCCTGGATGCGCTGGACGAGGCCAATCTGGGCGAAGCACTCAAGGCCGCCCTGCCGTGGGACCGCCGCCAGCTGATCGACCGGCACGCGCCCACCCGCATCAGCGTGCCCTCGGGCATGGAGCGGCAGATCGTCTACGCCCTCGACCACGCCGAGCAACCGTTGCCGCCGGTGCTGGCGGTCAAGCTGCAGGAACTGTTCGGCCTGGCCGAAACCCCGCGCATCGCCGACGGCCGCATCCCGCTGACCCTGCATCTGCTCTCGCCAGGTGGGCGCCCGTTGCAGGTCACGCAGGATTTGAAAAGCTTCTGGGTCACGACCTATCCGGATGTCAGGAAGGAGATGAAGGGACGGTATCCCAGACATCCGTGGCCGGAAGATCCATGGACCGCGACTGCAACCCATCGGGCAAAGCCGCGCGGCACCTGATGTAAGCCCCTCTCCTCTCGGGGGAGGAGTTGGGGTGAGGGTACGGGGCGAAGCCCTCGCGCTGCTCAAGTGCACGTGGCTTCGCCCGTCCCCTCATCCACCCGACGGGCACCTTACTTCCGGCGGGAGAAGCGACGTCAGCGTCGACACCGGCCAGGTCAGGCTTCTGCCACATCCACGTAGATACCGGATCCAGGTAAACGCCGATCACAGCATCGCCCCGCATCATTACTTAACCGCAACCCAAACAAGCCCTGCCACCGCTAACACCGTCTATACGCAACAGCCCACACACTGCGGCCCACGTACTCAGAAAGGAAACGCCTCCAATGAGCAAGTTGACTGTGATCACCGAACGCGCCCTGGAGCGTGCCCTGGAACTGGCTGGCAATGCGGGCGACCATCTGCGTCACGCCGCCTCCAACGCTGGCGATCAGGCCCGTCATGCAGGCAGCAGCCTGCGTCATTTCGGTCCAGGCGCCAGCGAATGGTTGAAGACCGGTGCTGCCCTGGGTGCCGTGCGCACCGGCGGCAAGGTCGTCAGCAAAGTGGTCAAGCGCAACCCGGCCGTCACCGTGGCTGCTGCCGTCGCCGGCCTGGGCCTGATCGGTTATGCCGTGTATCGCAAGCGCCAGCGTGACCAGCAGGTGCTTGGCGGCAACGTCCACCGTCTGGACCGCGAACACGCCAGCAATGCCAGCGCACGTCGCGCCGCCTACCAGCGTCGCGGTGCAGTGACTCCGAGCGACGGCATCGAGTAAGCCGTCCTTCCAAGCATAAAAAAACGCCACGGCCCCGCGCCGTGGCGTTTTTGTTTGTGGACGACGATCGATGCCACCGTTAAATCGCCATGTCATCGACACCCACTCGCGTGGTCGAAGAATGCGGCACTACATGTGCGGGGCCGTAGCGATTAACGATCGCGTGTGATCGCGTTGCTTGCCCATAGTCGCGCTCGTCATTACCGCGCCTGTCCTGACCCGCGCCGTATTGCCGCATCGCAGGGTGGATCGGCACGCAGACACGCAACCGTTGCATCTGTGCTCGCGTTACCAATCCTGCTGCTCATGCCGCATGAGCGGTTCTGTAAGCAGCGCCGTCCAAGATGCATCGAGCTCAGCGCCGCGTGCGGTGCAGCGACCGCTGTACCGAATGCATCAGGCTCCGCGTCGCGTCCTGCCCGGGCGCGCGCCATGTGTTTGTTCGATGCGCCACTGACCCGGCGCCAGCGCATCCAGGGTCCAGTCGCCGATCGCCACGCGGATCAGACGCAAGGTCGGAAGGCCCACCGAGGCAGTCATGCGCCGCACCTGCCGATTACGGCCTTCGGTGATCTGCAGCTCCAGCCAGGCATCGGGCACGGTCTTGCGCACGCGCACTGGCGGATCGCGCGGCCACAGCTGCGGTGCCGGATCGAGCCTGCGCACTTCGGCCGGGCGGGTCGGGCCGTCGTTGAGCAGCACGCCATCGCGCAAGGCCTGCAGTTGCGCAGGTTCCGGGTCGCCTTCCACCTGCACCCAGTAAGTCTTGGGTTGCTTGTGGCGCGGGTCGGTCAAGCGATGCGCCAATGCGCCGTCGTCGGTCAGCAGCAACAGGCCTTCGCTGTCGTGATCCAGGCGACCGGCTGCATAGACGTCGGCCGGCAGACCGAATTCGGCCAGCGTGCGCTTGGGCGGCTGCGAGCGGTCGCTGAATTGCGACAGCACGCCATAGGGTTTGTTCAACAACACCAACATGCCAATCCTGTTGCGCAAGGTCGTTGCCGGCCACGCGCGTGGCGCGTGAGTCGTGCACCGGGTTGAAGAGGTCGCGCTACCAGCGGCAAGCGGTGCGCTGCTGCCCGCAACCGCGTTGCACGCTGACGCAGCCGGCATCGCTACGCGGGGCGGTTGTGCATCAGTGGCCTGCCGCATGCAAACCAGCGCAGCGTTGGTCCAACTGGCCGTCGTTGCGCTGCCCGCGCCGTCCTTACGGTCGTGCAGCCAATTGCACAGTCATCGCATGCCGCGCGTCAGGCCAGCATCGATGCACCGTAGCGGGCAGCGCCCAAGACCAGCATGCCGACGCGCAATGCGTCGGCATGCGGGCCGCGTCTCACTGCTTGACGAACTTCAAGGTCATGCGGTCGCTCTCACCGATCGCCTTGTACTTGGCGTCGTCGGCCTTGTCGTGGTTGTTGCTCGGCGGCAGGGTCCACACGCCACCGGCATAGTCCTTGGTGTCGCGCGGATTGGCGTTGACCTCGCTCTTGCCGGCGAGCTTGAATCCGGCTGCCTCGGCCATCGCGATCAACTGCGCCTGGCCGACATAGCCGCTCTTGTCGTCGGCCGGCACGTCGGCCTTGGCACGGTGCTCGACCACGCCGAGCACGCCGCCGGGCTTGAGCACCTTGTAGAAGCCGGCAAACATCGCCTCGGCATTGCCGGCCATGCGCCAGTTGTGCACGTTGCGGAAGGTCAGCACCAGATCGGCCGAGTTGTCCACGCCGAACGACGGCGTCTTGGGCACATAGGAAACGAACGACGGTTTGCCGTACACCTCCGGCTTTGCGGCAAACTTCTTCTCCAGCTCGTCGCGCCCACGTTGTGCCGAATCGCGGCCGCGCCCCTCCGGCACCGCCGCCGGGTCGACCACTGCGGCAACATACTTGCCCTTATCGCGCAGGTACGGCGCCAGGATTTCCGAGTACCAGCCGCCGCCCGGCGTGATTTCAATGACGGTCTGGGTCGGCTTGATGCCGAAGAACGCCAGCGTCTGGCCGGGATGACGATAGACGTCGCGCTGCACGTAGACGCGATCGCGCCAGTTGCCGTCGATGGCTTTTTGCAGCGCCGCATCGGGCGCCGGCAAGCTGGCGCTATCGGCCGGTTTGATTGCCATTGCCAGTGGCGCGCTCATCGCCACTGCCATCCCCACCACACATGCACACACCAGCTTGTTGCGGATCATCGCAGCGCCCTTTGCGGGAAAAAGTAGCGCGAGCCTAGCATGCGGCCCGAAGCCTGCCATGTGCACGGATCCGTACGCCGCATGACGCGCCGCACCAGGCGCGGCGGACGACATGTTCAGACGACGTGAGTCGATGAGGGCGATCTGCGGAACGCTGAATCCACGCAGGTGTCACACGCAACATCGGCACGCATGACTATCCTGTCGGCAGTTCGAATCAGGAGCAACCGTGATGACCCACTCTCGCGCGCTAGGCCGCTCCGGCCTGCAGGTTCAACCGATCGTGTTCGGTGGCAATGTGTTTGGCTGGAGCGCCGACGAGGCAACCTCGTTCGCGTTGCTCGATGCCTTCGTCGATGCCGGTTTCAATCTGATCGACACCGCCGATGCCTACTCCGGCTGGGTGCCGGGCAATCGCGGTGGCGAGTCGGAAACCATCATCGGGCGCTGGCTTGCACGCAGCGGCAAACGCGACAAGGTGCTGATCGCCACCAAGGTGGCCAAATGGAGCGAGCATCCAGGCCTGTCGCCGGAGAACATCGCCGCCGCGGTGGAAGATTCGCTCACCCGCCTGCAGACCGATGTGATCGATCTGTACCAGGCGCACGAAGACGACGAATCGATTCCGCTGGAAGCCACGCTGGCCGCGTTCGGCCGCTTGATCGAACAGGGCAAGGTGCGCGCGATCGGCGCATCCAACTACAGTGCCGCACGCCTGCGCGATGCCCTGGATATCTCCGAGCAGTACAAGCTGCCGCGTTACGAAAGCCTGCAACCGGAATACAACCTTTACGACCGCGCCGGCTATGAGGCCGAGCTGGAGCCGCTGGTGCGCGAACGCGAGCTCGGCGTGATCAGCTACTACTCGCTGGCCAGCGGTTTTCTGACCGGCAAGTACCGCAGCGCCGACGACGCCGGCAAGAGCAGTGCGCGCGGAGCCTCGGTGGTCAAGCAATACGTCAATCCGCGCGGCCTGCGCATCTTGCAGGCGCTGGACGATCTGGCGGCCACCCACCGCGCCACGCCGGCACAGATCGCACTGGCCTGGTTGATCGCACGCCCCGGCCTGACCGCACCGATCGTCAGCGCCACCAGCGTGACCCAGTTGCACGATGTACTGGCCGCCGCGCAGCTGTCGTTGAGCGCCGATCAGATTGCACAGCTCGATGCCGCAAGCGCCCCCGAGCCGGCCGACGCAGCCTGACGCATCGGCTTGCATCACGCACGCAGTCGACCACGCGCGTCTTTCCGCGCGCAGCCGCCATCGCGGCTGCGCTCCCCCGGTCGCGTACGCGCGGCCTTTTCCGCAAGGAATCCCCCATGACATCGATCACCAATCGCCGCATCGTGCTGGCCTCTCGCCCGCACGGCGAGCCGAGCGCCGACAACTTCCGCAGTGAAGACGTCGCCTTGCCGCCCACCGGGCACGACCAGATCCTGGTGCGCAACCGCTTCCTGTCGCTGGACCCGTACATGCGCGGACGCATGGACGAAGGCCCGTCCTACGCCGCACCGGTGGAGATCGACGCGGTGATGGAAGGTGGCACCGTCGGCGAAGTGCTCGAGTCGCACCATGCCGGCTATCAGCCAGGCGACCTGCTGGTACTGCCCGGCGGTTGGCAGAGCCATAGCTTGCTCACGCCCACCGCGCCGTTGCGCAAGCTGCCCAAGGACGATGCCCTACCGCTCAGCACCGCGCTCGGCGTGTACGGCATGCCCGGCTTCACCGCCTACGCCGGCCTGCACGAAATCGGCAAGCCGCAGGCCGGCGAAACCCTGGTGGTGGCAGCAGCCAGCGGGCCGGTCGGCGCCACCGTGGCCCAGCTGGCGCGTCTGCAGGGGTTGCGCGTGGTGGCCATTGCCGGTGGCGAGGAAAAGGTGCGGTATCTGCGCGAGGTGCTGCGCGTGGATGTGGCGCTGGACCATCGCGCCGACGACTTTGCCGAGCAGCTGCGCGCGGCCACTCCGGACGGGATCGACATCTATTTCGAGAACGTCGGCGGCAAGGTCTTCGACGCGGTATTGCCGCAATTGAACGACTTCGCGCGCATCCCGGTATGCGGCGTGATCGCCACCTACAACAGCCGCGGCCAGGCCTTGCCGGGGCCAGATCGCCTGCCGGAGTTCATGGGCCAGGTGCTGCGCAAGCGGCTGACCGTGCGCGGCTTCATCCAGCACGATTTCATCCGCCTGATGCCCGCCTTCCTGCGCGAGATGGGCCAGTGGCTGCGCGACGGCCAGATCCAGTACCGCGAACACGTCCTGCACGGGCTGGACAGCGCCCCGCAGGGCCTGATCAGCCTGCTGCGCGGCGAGAACTTCGGCAAGGCCGTCGTCGCACTGGACTAATGGCTCACAGCGCCCCCACGACATCAGCTTTTGCGATTCACGATTCCCCATTCCCGATTACCAAAGGAACACAATGACAGTCCCCGCATTCGGCCTCGGCACCTTCCGTCTCAAGGACCAGGTCGTCATCGACTCGGTGCGCAATGCACTGGAGTTGGGCTACCGCGCCGTCGATACCGCGCAGATCTATGACAACGAAGAACAGGTCGGCCAGGCCATCGCTGCATCCGGCCTGCCGCGCGATCAGCTGTATCTGACCACCAAGATCTGGGTCGACAAGTTCGACCGCAGCGCCTTGTTGCCCAGCCTGCAGGAAAGCCTGCGCAAACTGGGCACCGACCATGTCGACCTGACCCTGATCCACTGGCCTTCGCCCAAGGATCAGGTGCCGATGCGCGACTATCTGGAAGCCTTGAACGAGGCCCGGCAGCAGGGCCTGACCCGCGCGATCGGCGTCTCCAACTTCACCATCGCGCTGATCAAGCAGGCCATCGAGATCCTGGGCGCCGAGGCCATCGCCACCAATCAGATCGAAGTGCATCCGTACCTGCAGAACCGCAGCCTGATCGCGTTCCTGCGCGAGCAAGGCATCCATGTCACCTCGTACATGACGCTGGCGGTGGGCGAGGTGCTGAAGGACCCGGTGATCCAGGCGATCGCCGCACGCCATGACGCCACCCCGGCGCAGGTCACCCTGGCCTGGGCGCTGCAGCAGGGTTATTCGGTGATTCCGTCTTCGACCAAGCGCGACAATCTGGAGAGCAATCTCAAGGCGCAGACGCTGCGGCTGAGCGAGCAGGATATGGCCGAGATCGCCGCACTGGACCGCGGGCAGCGGCTGGCCAACCCGAAGGCCATCGCACCCGACTGGGATTGAGGTCCCGGCTGCCATGGGTCGGCGCTGTCCGGCCCGTGGCATCACCACCGTGACGACCGCTCGTCGTCGCGTGCTGGTTGCACGCGGCAGGCACTGCTACGGTGCCGGGCACAGGGGGTAGTCTCGGCAACGGAGTCCTACCCATGCACAGCGCATCCGTCTTGACCCGCCGCAGCGTCGATCTCGACACCGAGATCGCCTACTGGCGCGGTGTCCACGCCGAAGGCCATCTGGGTGGCTACGCCTTCGCCGATTACGCCCGGCTACTCACGCTCGGCTACGACATCTATCTGGCCTATCCGCGCGCGACCGAAGCGCAGCTGTATCGCGTGCTGCAGGACGGCTACTACCACTATCAACCGCTGCTGTCGGTGCCCTGGGACCAGGCGCGCTGGATCGTGCGGCATGCGTGGCGGCATCTGGAAGAGGCCGCCGTCCGGCATTGAAGCAAGCATGTTGACGTGAAGCGACCGTTCGGAAGCCGGCGCAGCGCTTGCGGCCGCGCAGCGCTGTCAGCTCACTGTCACAGTGCCATCGCCTGGCGGTCGATGCGGTGCTTGTCGGCCAGTGCCTGCATGCCCTGCAGGGTGGCGGCGATCAGGCTGGCATAGCGCAGCCGCCACAGCGTGGCGCGGTCGTTGTCGTCATGCGTATTGCCCAGGCCATCGAGCACCTGCGGCAGGCGGCGATCGGCCAGCGCGGAGGGGGCCAGATAGGGCTTCTCGGGTGCGATCACATCCACCGGCGCGCGCCAGTCGTTGGCAACCTGCTGGGAAATGCCCGCCAGGTGCGACAGCTGGTGCATGCCGATCAGCGTCTCGTGCAGCATCTCGCGGCACGCCCACTGCCACAGCGCCACCTTCTCCGATGGGTCCTTGGCAATCTCGGTGAGTGCCAGATCAACCTTTTCGATGCGTGAGTCGAGCATTGCTGAGCTCCGATGCTGCTGTGCAACATAATTCACACCATACACCGTGAGAATCAAGTGAGCCAAACGTTTGCAGGATGTCGGCGCAACGATGCTCGACCCGGTTCACGTTTTACGTGGCGAGGCCCAGACGCCGCTACGGCGCCCCGACGTCCTGCCACAGGTCGATGTCACGCTGGGGCGTGGCCGCCGGGAACAGGCGCTGGCCGACGGCTGCCGCGCGGTGAGGGTGGCGGTGCAGCGCAAGCGGACTTGCGCGCCTTGCGGCGGCCCAACGATTCGCTTCGGCCGGATGGCTACCGTGACCAGGTACGACACCGTGCGTGCAGGAATGCACGCATTACGTATCAGCCGACGGCATGCTGATGCTTGCGCCCCAACTACCGCTGGTTCAGAACCACGCATCGCACACTGGTCGATGCCACCCACGGCGATCGCACGGCGGCAGGCATGGCTGGGTCGGCTCGGTCGTCGCGGTATCAGGCGAGCAGCCATTGCCGCAGTGCATCCGACACCGCCTGCGGTTGTTCCAGCGGCGACAGATGGCCACACGCAGGCACCTGCACCAAGCGCGCCTGCACTGCGAGTGCGGCCATTTCCTCGTGCAATGCCGGCGGGGTGATCGCATCGTCCTGGCCGCACAGCACCAGCAGCGGGCCGGCATAAGCGCGCAGCAGCGCGCGGCCGTCTTCCCGCTCCAGCCGGTTCTGCCGCAGGAACACCTCCACGCCCAGGCGCTGGGTCATGCCACGCACCCGCTCCAGCAAGGCCTCGTCCTGCCAGCGCGAGGGATGCACGTAGTGCCGCAGCAGCCGTTCGCCGAATCCGTGGAAGGCACTGGCGCCACGCACACTCGCTTCCTGCGCGCGCCGTTGCGCCGCACGCTCGGGCGAATCGGCACGTGCAGAGGTATCCAGCAAGGCCAGCCGCTCCACACGCTCCGGCGCGATACGCAGGATTTCCTGCGCGACATAGCCACCCAAGGAAAACCCTGCCAGTGCAAACCGCGGAGGCATCTGCGCCAGCAGCTGTGTTGCCAGCGCGCGCATGCTCTCGCCCTGGGTGATGTCGCCGACCACGCAGTCGGCAAGCTCGGCCAGGGCCACGCGCTGTGCCTGCCACAACTGCGCATCGTTGAGCAGACCGGGGAGCAGCAACAAGGTGGGACGCGTTGCGCTCATGCGCAGCAAAGTCCGATCGGGATCGCAGAAGCAGGCACTGTCATCGCAACAGTGTGCCGCGCGGTGACGCCCATCGCCAGCGCGTGCGTGCGCACCCGGACGCGGGTGCATCGCCTCGTTGGCGTGTCTTGCGTCCATGCCAGGTCGCGCTGACACAGCGACGCCGGCTGCCTGTGTTCTTCAGGGCAGCGCTGCTGCTGCAACAAAAACGGCCCGACGCAGGCGCCGGGCCGTTTCTGACTCCACCACGTGTTACGCGTGGTGCTGGCGTGGATCAGGCCAGGGTCAGGGTGACGTCGATGTTGCCGCGGGTCGCGTTGGAGTACGGGCAGACCTGGTGGGCCTTGTCGACCAGCGCCTGCAGTTCGGCCTGGTCCATGCCCGGCACTGCGATGCGCAGCTCCACGGCAATGCCGAAGCCGCCCGGAATCTGGCCGATGCCGACGCTGCTGTCGATGCTCACTTCGCCCGGCAGCTTGAGCTTGTCCTGCGCCGCGACAGCCTTCATCGCGCCGATGAAGCAGGCGGCGTAGCCCGCAGCGAACAGCTGCTCCGGGTTGGTGCCGTCGCCGCCTGCGCCGCCCAGCTCGCGCGGGGTGGACAGCTTGGCGTCCAGCGCCTTGTCGGAAGAAACGGCGCGGCCTTCGCGGCCGCCGGTGGCAGTGGCATGGGCGGTGTAGAGGACTTTTTCAGGTGAGGCCATGGTGGTTCTCCAGAATGAGCGCTGTCAGCGCGTGATGTAGCTGAGTAGTTGACGATTAAATCGTGTACGACATGTTGCAAAAACGTGCGGACCTTGCGGGGCCGGCTTACCCGGTGCCGAGGTTTGAGCGCAGCGTTTCCAGTTGCTGCTTGAGTTGACGCAATTCGTCCAACGAACACGCTGAGGCGCACAACACCTGCTCCGGCACCGCCCCGGCCTTGGCGCGCAGTGCGCGGCCGGTATCGGTCAGCGCAATGATCACCTGGCGCTCGTCGCTGGCAGCACGCGTGCGGGTGACCAGTCCAGCAGCCTGCAGACGCTTGAGCAGCGGGGTCAGCGTGGCCGAGTCCAGGTACAGGCGCTCGCCGATCTCCGACACGCTGCGGCCGTCGGTTTCCCACAGCACCAGCAGCACCAGATATTGCGGATAGGTCAGGTCCAGGGTCTTCAGCAGCCCGCGGTAGAGCTTGTGCATCGCCAGGTTGGCCGAATACAGCGCAAAGCACAGCTGGTTGTCGAGCTGCAGCAGCGCGTTGGTCCGGGCGTCAGTGGCTGTGGCGGTGTCCATGGCTACAATTTACATAGCGCACGATTTAATTGCAAGCGATTTTTTATCTGTCGCTTTTGCGGGGCTGGTGGCCGCACCACGGCCGCGCGCGACTGCACGGCGCGAGGACTCAGGTGAACTGGATGAAGAAATGTCCCGCCGCAACGCCGTCGCCCAGCTTCCTGGCGCGCTGGTCTGCAAACAGATAACCGGTGCCGTCACCGAACAGGCCGGCGTAGCCGGGATCGACCCGGCCCAATTCCGCCTCTACAAACTGGGCAAGAAAGTAGTAGCGCGGGCTCGTATAGATCGGGTCCTGCAACCAGCATGGTCGGCCGAGTTGTTTGCTCATTCCTGCGCCGCTGTCTTCATCTTCCAGCTCTTCGGCCATGTCGTGGTCGCCAAATGGCTGCAGCCCGATGAAATGACGCCCGAGCAACCGCGCACTGTCACCGACGCACACCTCCTGCGCGGCACGTCGATGCAGCAGCACCTTGCTGTGGCCCTGCGCGAGCTTGTCGGACTCACCTTGCTGGTTGACGGCGAGCCTACGCAGCGACGACCGGCCATCCGCGCCGCCGGGCCGCTCGATCGAGGCGAAGACCGTCAGCACCCTATCGTCGGGCAGATAGGCCGTAGGTAGAAACAAGCCGGTGAGCATGACGATGGGCAGCATCGGTCGGCCGGTCGATGGATCCATTGGCCAGAGCGCTGCATCGTGCAACCAGGCACCGCCGCCAAACTGGCCCAGGCCGCCGTCCTGATCGGTCACAACGATCTTGTGCAGTCCGGGGCCGGGCCGCGTCTGCATGTCTAGGCCCGATGCGCGGTCGCCAGATACTCGGCGCTCTGCATCTCGATCAGGCGCGAGGCGGTGCGCTCGAAGGCGCCGGCCAGGCGCTGGCCGCTGTACAACGCGGGCGGGGCGTCCTGCGCGGTGCAGACCAGGTTGACGTGGCGGTCGTACAGCTCGTCGATCAGATTGACGAAGCGACGCGCGGCGTCCTCGTTCATGCGATCGAAGTGCGGGATGCCGCCCAGCAACACGGTGGTGAATTCGCGCGCGATCTCGATGTAATCGCCCGGGCCACGCGGGCCTTCGCACAGCGCGGCAAAATCGAACCAGGCGATGCTCTTGCCGCGCGCGCGCACGGCGATCTTGCGCGCCTCGATTTCGATGTTGCCACTGCGCGGCTCGGAATTTCCGCTCAGCTCGCCCCAGCGCTGCGTCAGCCACGCATCGGCCTGCGCATCCAGGGGCGCGCGATACACCGGTGAGCGCGTCAGCGCGCGCATGCGGTAATCCTCGGTGCCTTCTGCATAGAGTTCCACGCAGAATTTCTGCAGCAGACCGATCGCCGGCATGAAACTGTCGCGCTGCAGGCCGTTGGCGTAGAGGTTTTCCGGTGCGGTGTTGGAGGTGGTCACCAGGGTCACGCCTTCGGCGAACAGGCGTTCCAGCAGGCGCGCCAGCAACATCGCATCGCCGATGTCGGTGACGAAGAATTCGTCCAGCACCAGCACGCGCAAATTCTCGCGCCACTGCTGCGCGATCTTGGCCAGCGGATCGCTTTGCCCGGCGTGCTCGCGCAGTTGCTCGTGCACCCCGCGCATGAAGCGATGGAAGTGCGTGCGGTACTTCTGCTTGATCGGCAACCCGTCGTAGAACAGGTCGACCAGGAAGGTCTTGCCGCGCCCCACCCCGCCCCAGAAATACAGGCCGCGCACCGGCTCGGGCTTTTTCCAGAACGCCGACAGCCGATCCAGCCAGCCGTCCTGCGCGCTGTCCACCAATGCCTCGTGGATACGGTCCAGCTCGGCCAGCGCCGCCTGCTGCGCGGGGTCGGCGCGCCAGTCGCCGCGTTGTACGCCGGCGGCGTAGCGCTGCGACGGGGTCATCTCACTCATCGTGTTCTCCGCGGGCCGGCTGCTGCCTTGCCCGCTCAACGGCGCATCGCCGGGCGATACGCATGGGCCCTGCCGCGGTCAGACGGCGGCCGGCAACCAGCGCCGGACACCATGCTGGATCGCACCGCGCAGGTCGATCAATTTGCGGTGGAAGAAGTGGCTGGTGTCGGGCATGCGTACCAGCTCGGGCTGCTGCTCCAGAGTCTCCAGCCAGTCATACACCGCCTGCGGGTCGACGATTTCGTCGGCATCGCCCTGCACCACCAGCCACTGCGCCGGCGGCTGCATGTCGCTGAAATCCCAGCGCCCGGCCGGCGGCGCGATCGAGATCAGCACCTGCGGTTCAAGCGAGCCGGCGGCGCGCAGCGATACATACGCCCCGAAGCTGAAACCGGCCAGCCACAGCGTGTCGCCCGGGCGCTGGCTGCGCACCCATGCGGCGACCGCACGCAGATCGTCCTGCTCGCCATCGCCATGATCGAACGCACCGGCCGAGTTACCGACACTGCGGAAATTGAAGCGCACCACGGTGATCCCCAACTCGCGCAGCGCGCGCGCAGCCATGGTGACGACCTTGTTGTGCATGCTGCCGCCCTCGGTGGAGAGCGGGTGGCAGACGATGGCGGTGACCGGTTGCACGGCAACGTCCGGCTCGGGCAGATCGACCGCGACATCGAGCGGGCCGACCGGCCCATCCAATGTCAGCGCAGCCGATTCGATGGGGAATAAGGGATTGGACATACCGTCATAATAGCCGCCCCGCCGGCCGCGTTCATCGCCCTGCCTGCACACTTCGTTGCGTTGCCCATGCATTTTCTGCTGTTTGCCGTCGTTTGCAGTGTCCTGGTGTCGGTGCTTCTCAAGCTGCTGCCGCGCTATCGCCTGGATGCTGCGCAGGCGATCACCTGGAACTACGCCACCGCTGCGCTGCTGGCGTGGCTGACCCTGCATCCGTCACTGGACACGCTGCGCGCGCCGACCACGCCCTGGCTGGCACTGTTTGCATTGGCGGTGGCGCTGCCCTCGATCTTCATGCTGCTAGCACGCGCGGTCGCCACCGCCGGCATCGTCCGTACCGACATTGCCCAACGCCTGTCGCTTCTGCTCTCGCTGGCGGCGGCGTTCACGCTCTTTGGTGAACCGGTCAATGCCTGGAAGCTGGCGGGACTGGGCCTGGGTCTGCTGGCCATCGTCTGCATCCTGCAACGGCCACGGCAGGCCGCCGGTGCGGATTCGGCCCCGACCTCGATCGGCTGGCCGTGGCTGGCAGGCGTGTGGATGGGCTTTGCCCTGATCGATCTGTTGCTCAAGCACATCGCACAGGCCGGTACGCCGTCGCTGACGTCATTGACGCTGTGCTTTGCGCTGGCAGGTGTGCTGATGCTTGGCCTGCAAGTCGTTCGCCGGGGTGGTGTCGCGCGCCTGAGCTTTCGCAACCTGCTCGCCGGCGTGCTCCTGGGCGCGCTCAATTTCGGCAACATCCTGTGCTACGTGCGCGCCCATCAGCTGCTGCCACACAGCCCGGCCACCGTCTTCGCCAGCATGAACCTGGGCGTGGTCATCCTGGGAGCGCTCGTCGGCAAGCTGGGGTTCGGCGAACGCATCGGCCGACGCGGCTGGGTGGGGCTGTTGATGGCGGCGCCGGCAATCGCAGCGATCGCCTGGGGCATGCGGCTGGGCTGATGGCGGCATTCGGCCGGCGCGACGCCGGTTCGCCACTCGCCTCGAAGGGGCAGCGCTGGAGATCATGCGTGCAGTGACCCAAGGGGGGACTGTGATGCGCATGGGTCAGTTGTTTGGCAGCCGTCATCGCGTCGCAGTGTGCTCACTTCGGCGCCTAGATCCGTCGCCGCCCTCCTCACGTCGCCGGCCTGGACGACGGCTCTCGTTGCCAGTCTGCCGAAAAAACAAGAGCACATCGCAAGGCAAGCGACAACGGCTACCGCGGAAGATCCGGACAGCGCCGTTGCCTGTGCGCGCTGTCCGGAGGCCGCAGGTGAGGCATGCGATACACCGCCACGTGGCGGCACATCCGCACGCCGCACTGCAGATGCAAGCCTGCGGCAGATTGCATCCGGAACCAGGCGCGAACGGATGTCGACAGCGCGATCCAGGCCGCCATCAGCGCTGCCAGTGCGGAAACGGATCGTCCAGCAGTTGCCATTGCGCCGGGCCCTGGCGCAGTTCGTGATCGCTGAGCAGGCAGGCATCCAGCGCAGCGCGCGTGCGCGGCGCGTCCATGTCCACGCCGATCACCGCCAGCTCCTGGCGACGGTCGCCCCACAGTGGGTGCCACAGCCGCTGCATCGCGGCGTATTCGCTGGCATCGCCAACCTCGTGCGGTTGCGGCAGCGGCGCGGTCCAGCATTGCGTCTGCTGACGCTGCCAGCCGATATCGGTATACGGCAATGGCGTGATGCTGGTCTGCAGCGGCTCGCCGATGGCATGCGCATCCACGCGATGGCGTGCGGCAAACCAGAAGCCCGCTGCATTGGTCTGGGTCGCGCCACCCACGCTGGACAATTCGCCGACCCAATCCATGCGGCTGGCCAGCCAGAAAAATCCCTTGCTACGTATCACCTGCGGCAGCCCGCCTTGCACCATGCGCGCAAAACGCTGCGGGTGAAACGGCCGGCGGGCGCGATAGACGAAGCTGCTGATGCCGTATTCCTCGGTCTCCGGCGTGTGCTGGCCGCGCAGTTCCTGCATCCAGCCCGGCGCCAGCTGCGCACGGGTGAAATCGAAGCGGCCGGTGTCTAGCAACTGGCGTAGCGGCACCTCGCCATGCACCGCGTCCACGATCGCCGCCTCGCGATTGAGCGCACGCAACACCGCACGCAGGCGTTGCAGCTGCTGTGCATCGATCTGATCGCACTTGCTGATCACCAACACGTTGGCAAATTCCACCTGTTCGCCCAGCAACTGCACCAGCCCGCGGCTATCGTCCGGGCCGGCTTGCTGGCCGAGTTCGGCCAGCGTGGCGGCCGAGCCGAAGTCCTGCAGGAAGCGGCTGCCGTCCACCACCGTCACCATGGTGTCGAGCCGGGCGATGTCGGCCAGGCTGAAGCCGTCGGCATCACGCACCGCGAAGGTGGCCGCCACCGGCATCGGCTCGGCGATGCCGGTCGATTCGATCAACAGATAGTCGTAGCGCTTCTGTTCGGCCAGCTTGCGTACCTCCTGCAGCAGATCGTCGCGCAACGTGCAGCAGATGCAGCCGTTGCTGAATTCCACCAATGTCTCTTCGGTGCGTCGCAAGGCCGCGCCGCCCTCGCGCAGCAGCTGCGCGTCGATGTTGACCTCGCTCATGTCGTTGACGATCACCGCCACGCGCAGGCCGTCGCGGTTATGCAGGATGCGGTTGAGCAGGGTGGTCTTGCCGGCGCCGAGAAAGCCGGACAACACGGTGACGGGGAGGCGTGAATCGCGCTTGGGGGACAGGGGCATCCTGAGAGCCTGGCTGGAGTGAAGTGTTACTATATAACATTCGTTCGACAGGACACCCCCCGATGCGCGTTACCGCTTCCGTGCTGGACAACTCGGCCATCGCCTTATCCAGCCTGTGCCTGCTGCACTGTCTGGCGCTGCCATTGCTGGCCGCTGCACTGCCGCTGCTGGGTGCCTGGAGCCGGGCCGAATGGGTGCATGTGGTGTTCGCCACGGCCGCCGTGCCGCTGAGCGGCTACGCGCTGTGGAGCAGTCATCGCCGGCATGCACTGCCCGCGCCGGTGTGGGCGCTGGCGGTCTTCGGCCTAGCCGGCCTGGTGCTGGGCGCCAGCGGGGTTGCCGGCGGCAGTTGGGAAACCCCGATCACGGTGACCGGTAGCCTGCTGCTGGCCAGCACGCACCTGCTCAACCTGCGGCTGCGCCGCCGCGCCGGGACGTGCGCCAGCTAGCGCGCTATAGCGAAAAACCCAGCAGCACCGGGTCGTGGTCGGAACTGCGCCACGGGCCGGGCAGATTGCGCTTGGCATAGCCGGCATCGTCCATGACATCGGCGTTGATATGCCATTCCACCGCGCCGCGCAGTTGCTTGGCCATCGCCGGGCTGAGCAGGGCGTGGTCGAGCCGCCCGCTCATGCCATCGTAGACGTAGCTGTAGGGCTGCTTCACGCCGGCCACCGCAAAGGCGTCCTGCCAGCCGCTGGCGCGCAGGCTGCGCATCGGCGTTTCCATCGCGTAGGCGTTGAAATCGCCCAGCAACACAGCCAGCTTGGTCTGCGCGCCGGTGGGGTCGGTCTGCAGCCACTGGTGCAGGCGCTTGGCCGATTCGGTGCGGGTGGCGTTCCAGCAGGCCTGGCCGTCGCGCTGGTCGGCATCGGCGCCGCTGGCGCTGCCGCAGCCCTTGGACTTGAAGTGATTGGCGACCACCACGAAGGTTGCCCCGCGGGTGCTGCGAAACGCCTGCGCCAGCGGCACCCGGCTGTGGCTGTCGAACGGCCCGCCGGTCAACGTGGCCGGCTTGCCAACCGGCGTGACCTGCGAACTGCGGTACACGATGCCGACCCGGATCGCGTCATCGCCCGGGCCGCTGCCGGTGTCGACGAACTGCCAGTCCTTGTCCTTGTCAGCCGCGTTGAGCGCGGCGACCAGTTGCGCCACCGCCGCATCGGCGTCATTGCCATCGTTTTCCAGCTCCATCAACGCAGCCACATCGGCGTGCAACGGCACGATGGTGGACACCAGCTTGGTCAGTTGCGCCTGGAACTGCTCGTGCGTGCGCGCACCGCGCTTGGTCGGAAAGCCGCCGCCGCGGCCATTGCCGTTGAAGAAGTTCTCCAGATTGAACGAGGCGATACGCAGGTCGCCGCCCACCTGTGGCGCCACCGCGGTCGGCATGGCCGGCAGCGTCAACGGACTCAGTACCTGGATGCGGTAGTTGCCGTCGTAGCGCTGGTCGACGATGCCGTCGACCGACTTGAGCAGGCTGCCGCTGCGCAGCACCGGATCGGCCGGCAGATAGGCCACCGTCTTGGGGCTGCGGCCGTTGCGCGCGTCGTCCAGCAACACCTGGCGACGGGCGTTGTCGGCCTGCACCTGCGCGAAGGCCGGAGTGCCGGCGGCGGCCACTTCGCTGGGCTGCCACAAGCGCCCGCCGAACGCGGCGACCAGCTCGCCATAGGTGTCCAGACGATCGCTGCCGTTGAGCGTCAGCGCAGCGATGCGCACGTGCTCGCCTTCCAGCGCTTCCCAGTTGGCCGGCGGCCCGCTGAGCATGCGCACCGGCACCGGCTGGCCGCTGGCCAGTCGCTCGATGCTGCTGGCATCCACCGTGGTCAGGCTCGCCTCGCCGCCTGCCGACACCTCGCGCACGGTGCCGACGATGCGCACGCGGTCGCCCACCGCCACCTCGGCATTGCCGGCACCGGTGACGAACAGACCGTGCGAGCGCCGCGGCTCGAAGCCGGGCTGCTGCACGAACAGCCCGGCCAGACCGGTACGCGTATCGGCGGTGACAATGCCCTCCACGTCGACCACACGGCCGTCGTAGGGGCTACGGGTGTCTTCGCCTTGCACGTCGGCGATCGACAGACGTTGCGGCGCGCCCTCGGCGGCACTGCCCAGCAGTGGCGCCAACAGACCGATCACACCGAGCACAACCAGCGAGCAACGCGACATCGACACACTCCAGAAAGACGTAGACCACATGCAAGCGCCGCCCCGAAGGCGGCGCGCGAGAACCGCGACAGGCTAGCAAAACGTTGCGAGTGGCGACCAGCTGCTGCGTGGGTAGCGTGGCCGATCTACAGATGCCGGTAACTGCAGGCATTCCCCGAAGCACTTGCGCCGGCCCGGGCGTCCAAGGCTGACGTTGTCGTGCAAGCACGTCGTGCAGCGAGTGCAAACGCTCGCGCAATGGGTGCTGGCCTACAAAAGCTAAAGCGTGCTCCAGCGCGTGCAAGCCTGGCGATTGACCGGTCGACGCACCCGCGCACGGCGCGCGCTGCCACCTGGCTGCACACCGACCGCTCGTGTCAGCCGCCTGCTGCGCTGCAGGCGCTTACTTCAGATTGCTCAGCATCCAGTCGACCGTGGCCCGCACCTGTTCTTCGGTCAACGCCGGGTTGCCGCCCTTGGGCGGCATGATGCCGCCATCCGGGCCGGTGTAGCCCTCGATCGCATGCTTGTACAAGGTGTCCTTGCCCTGGGCGATGCGCGCGTCCCAATGCGCGTGGTCCAGCGTCGGCGCCTTGCCCACGCCGGTGGTGTGGCAGGCGGTGCACAGGTTGTCGAAGATGGTCTTGCCGTCGGTGCTGCCGCCGTAGGCGGACTGCGAGGCGGCCTTGGCCAGCGCTGCCGCCTGGGCTGCGGCCTGTGCGGACGCGCCGGTGGTGCCGGCATAGACCGCGCCGGCCGGGGCGATGCGTTGCTGCACGCGCTTGGCCGCGGTGGGGGAGACTTCGTCGGGAATGGCGCGTTGCAAATAGGCTGCCAGGGCAATCAGGCCCAGGGTGATCACCACCAGTAGTCCGATCACCATCGAGAATTTCTTCAGGAACTCGAGGTCGTAATTCCGCACGCGCTCACCCCTGGCTGTTGGTCGAAGACCTCTGCTAGCGCCGGAGTATAGAGCACAGTTCGCGCCCGTCTGGCCAGTGTGCATGACCGTGATTGCAGCGGTGTGCGCTGCGCCCTGGCGCGCTATGGGTCTTGCAGGCACGCCGGTCCGCGCAGCCCGATGAATTGCCGCAATGCCGCATGAGACGTTGGTCGCGCTTGAGGGAATTGCGTATCATTCCCATCAATCCACGGTGATGCGGTCCTCGCCTCGCCCGGTCCCGCTGACGAGGAGTCGCCGCGATGAAGTCCTTCCTGCTGTCCTGCCTGGCCTTGGCCAGCATCAGTCTGTCTGCCCAGGCCCACGAGATCTGGATCGAGCGCGACGGCAGCGGTCCGGTGCGCATCTACTTCGGCGAGCCGGCGCAGGAGGCCCTGGATCACGGCGAAGACGAGATCAAGCGCGTGGTCAAGCCGACCGTGTTCGGCAGCGCCGGCAAGGCTGGCGCCCTGCAGCGCGGCAGCGAATTCCTCACCGCGCCGTTGTCCGGCACCGGCGATGCCTGGCTGAGCGATGACAGTGTGTTCGAGCCGTGGAAGGGCGAGGCCGGCGGCTTCGAGACGGTGAGCTACTACGCGCGCGCCGGGCGCGCCACGCCCTCGGCCAAGCTCGATTTCGAACTGGTGCCCACCGCCGCCAACAGCAACACGCTGACCGTGCTCTATCGCAACAAGCCGCTGCCCAAGGTCGAGGTGACGGTGATCGACCCGCAGAAATGGCAGAAGACGCTGACCTCCGACGCCAAGGGCCAGGTGACCCTGCCCACGCTGCGCGCCGGCCGGCACATCCTGGTCGCCACCAACAAGGAGCCGGTGAAGCGTGAGATCGCCGGCAAGCAGGTGTCGATGATCCATCACATCAGCACGTTGACCTTCCTGGCCGAGTAAGTCGGCCACACGCCTGGCTGATCCGATGTCCACCGCACCGTCCCTGCCGCTTCCCTGGTTCAGGCGTCCCTGGCTGGGCGTGCTTGGCCGCACGCTGGCGGCGATGTTTGGCGGCTATGCACTCGCCAGCGCCACCAATCTGCTGCTGGCGCTGGTCCTGCCGATGCCACGCAGTGAGGCGGTGTTGACCAGCATGCTGGTCGGCATCGTGGTGTGCGCCTGCGCGCCGCTATGGGCCTTCGCCACCGCCAGCGTGTGGCGCGCCTGGGCCGGCATCGCGGTGCCGGCGGCGCTGATGTTCGCACTGGCCGCATGGCTGCAACGGGGCGTGGCATGAAGCAGGGATTCCGCCAGTCGATGGCGTGGCTGCATACCTGGACCGGTCTGCTGGTCGGCTGGGTGCTGCTGTTGATCTTCATGGGCGGCACGGCGAGTTATTACCGCGACGAAATCAGCCGCTGGATGCGCCCGGAATTGCCCACCACCACGGTGAGCAACGCAACCGCGCTGCGCAGTGCCGAGCAGTATCTGCAGACGCATGCAGCCGATGCGCAGAGCTGGAACATCACCTTGCCGGACACGCGCAATCCGGTAGTCAGCATGTACTGGCAAAACCCTGCGCCAGCCGATGGCAAACCGGCCAGCCGCCGGCAGATGTACGGCACCGCCATCATCGACCCGGCCACCGGCAGGGAAATCGCCGCACGCGACACCCTGGGCGGCGAATTCTTCTACCGGCTGCATTTCGATCTGCATTATCTACCGGTGATGTGGTCGCGCTATATCGTCGGTTTCTGCGCGATGTTCATGCTGGTGGCGATCATCAGCGGCGTGATCACGCACAAGAAGATCTTCAAGGATTTCTTCACCTTTCGCCCGGGCAAGGGCCTGCGCTCGTGGCTGGACTTCCATAACGTCAGCGCGGTGACCGCGTTGCCGTACCACGCGATGATCACCTACACCGGCATCGTGACCTTGATGTTCATGTACCTGCCGTGGGGCATCAAGGCGCAGTACCCCGACAACGAAATGCGTTTCTACGAAGAGTCAGCCAACCGGGTGGCCGATACGCGAAGCGCCTCCGGCACGCCGGCGCGCATGCTGCCGCTGGAACAATTCGTGGCGCGTGCGCGCAGCGACTGGCGTGGCGGCGAGGTGGGCAACGTGGCGGTGTCGCTTCCCAACGACGCGCATGCGGCGGTCGGCGTCACCCAGCGCGCTGGCAACCTCTCCACCGATGCGCCGTCCATCCTGTTCGATGCAATCACTGGACAGCGCCTGCAGCGCAGCGGGCCGCCGGGCGGTGCCAGCCAGACGCGTGGGGTGATGGTAGGCCTGCATATCGCCCACTTCGCCGGGCCGTGGATGCGCGCGCTGTTCTTCGGCTCCGGCTTGCTCGGTTGCCTGATGGTGGCCAGCGGCGTGGTGATGTGGGCAGTGAAGGAACGCCCCAAACACCTGAAGGCCGGGCGCATCGGCTTCGGGCTGCGGTTGGTGGATGCGCTCAACATCGGCACGGTCGCCGGCCTGCCGATCGCCTTTGCCAGTTTCTTCTGGGCCAACCGCTTGTTGCCGGTGGGCCTGGAGGGGCGCGCGGCGATGGAGGCCAATCTGTTCTTCGTCGCATGGGCCACCGCATTGCTGGCCGCGTTCGTGTGGCCACGGCGCGCGATGTGGAGCTGGCAGCTGTATCTGGGTGCGGCCTTGTTCGCGTTGGTGCCGGTGGTCAATGCGATCACCACCGATGTGCATCTGGGCGTGACGTTGCCGGCCGGGCAATGGACGCTGGCCGGGGTCGATCTGGTCTGCCTGTTCCTTGGCGTGTCCCTGGGGATCGCGGGATGGCGCCTGCAACACTGGAGGGCGCCGCAACCGGCATCGGCACGACGTGCGCGCGCCACTGCCGCCGCGTCTGCGCAGGGCAGCGTGCCGATGCAGGAAAGCGCATGAGCGTGTGGCTGTTGCTGGCGCTGAATTTTTCCGGATTCGCCGCGCTGTGCCTGGCGATGGACAAGCATCAGCAGGAAGTGCGTGGCCGCACGCTTGGCGCCGCGCGTTCGCGGCAACTGCGCGTGCTGGGTTGGCTGCTGTTGCTGCTCACCTTCGGCCTGGCGGTACACGCGCAAGGCTGGGGCATCGGCCCGGTGTTGTGGCTGGGCACATTGACCGGCGCTGCCGCGCTGCTGTCGCTGTGGCTGCTGCCGTATCGGCGTGGGTTGATTCTGCCTACGGCTGTGGCCGCGCCGGTGCTGGCGGGTGCGCTGCAGCTGTTGCTGGGTTGAAGGACCTCGCTACGCCTCGATCGGCGGATCGCCCCAGCTACGCCCATCGCGCGGCAGGCGGCCATCGTCGAGCACGCGCAACACGTCTTTGGGCTGCAGCATGTCCAGAAACAGCACCACGTTGATGCCCTCCGGCAACGCCATGCTGGGAAAGATTACGCCCGGTATCTCCGCCTCGCGCAGCATGTCGCCGAGCACCCAGCTCACCGGTTCGATCTTGTTGACCAAGGCCTTGCGCCAGTCCTCGGTCCAATCGGCCCAGAGCGGATCCCAGCCTGCATCGAGCAGGCGCAGATCGGCCAACGCCGGCAGCTCGGCGGCGTAACTGACCAGGGTCAATGGCGGCAGGAACAGCGCGGCCTGCGCGTATTCGGCGGCAGCGGTTTCCAGTTGCAGCGATAGATACAGCGCAGGCTGCCCGAAACGATTGAAGCGCCCGCCCGAGCGTGCCGCACCGGCGCCGCTCAGCGGTTCGGCGGCCCAGCGCGGAGTGAAGGCGCGATACAGCGTGCAGTGCGCCGGGGCGCTCAGCTTCAACCGGCGGCCCCCGAGGCGACGGTGCGCAGATAGGTCAGCGCATCGTCGGTACGGCCCTGTTTGACCACTTCCAGCAAGGTGGCGAATTCGAACGCGGGGATCGGGGTGTTCTTGAGGTGGAACACCACCTGGCGTTCGTCCGGCTGGAGCTGCGTCATCGCCACCAGCAGGCGCGACAGGTTGCGTAGCAGGTCCTGCACGCGCGGGCTTTCCGGATGCACGCGCAGGCTGTTGCGATGCACACCCGCCAGCTCGGCCAGCTCCTGCTGCGACAGATCCAGCAGGCCGGCCATGGCCGAGGGCGACAGGATGGTGCTATCCGGTACGCGCAGGCGTTCGGTCAGGGCCGGGGGATTGAGAACGGCGACCATCGCACGACTCCAGCAGGACGAGTGCACAGTATATGCACAGTCAGCAGCACCCATACAGCCCAGCCGGACGCTCAGTCAGTGCACTGTCAGCCCGTCGGCTGGTGCGCTCCCACCGCGCGCAGGCAGAACCCGCAGATCGCCTCGACCAGTTGCTCGCCCTGCTGCGGGTCGCCGCGACTGGGGGCGATTGGTCCCACCAGCGCTTCGGTGAAGGCGCCGACGATGCAGGCCGCCGCCGCGTCCAGCGACTGCGACGGAAACTCGCCAGCCGCCACGCCTTCGGCAAGCAACTGACGAAACACCTCTCCAAACAGGCGCCGGCCACGGATGCGCTCGGCGTCCACCTCGCTTTCCACCGGCTCGGCGATGAAGGCGTACGCCAACGCCGGGCCGGCCAACGCGCGCCGCACAAAGGTGGCGATCGCATTGCGCAGGCGCTCGGCAGCGCTGGCCCGGGTGGTGGTGATGGCGCGCAGGATGGTCATCTCGCGCTGCACTGCCGCGTTGAGAACTTCCACGAAAAGCTCGGCCTTGGACGGGAAGTGGCGATAAATCTGCCCGGTGGACACGCCGGCGGCAGCGGCGACGGCGGTCACCGGCGCATTGCGGTAGCCGCCTTCGGCGATCAGGGCGCGGGCCGCGTGCAGGATGCGTTCGCGATTGCCGGCCAGGCGTTCTTCCATCAGGGCGGAGCGTCGATAAGCCATGGTGTGATTCTGGGTTCAATAGTTGAATTTTAGTTCACTTTTTCATTGCGGACCGCTAGGCTGCGCACAAACGCCGTGCGGCCTGCCCGCTCCCACCCGGCACATCCCGATCCCTGCGGAGTCGCTCCATGCACGTGCCGTCCCTGAATTTTGCGCTTGGCGAAGACATCGATCTGCTGCGCGAAAGCGTGGCAGCCTTCGCCAGTCACCATATTGCCCCGCTCGCCGCCGCGGCCGACCAGAACAATGTCTTCCCTGCCCAGCTGTGGCGCCTGCTCGGTGAGCAAGGCCTGCTCGGGCTGACCGTGGAAGAAGAATACGGCGGCAGCGGCATGGGCTACCTGGCGCATGTGGTGGCGATGGAAGAGATCTCGCGGGCCGGCGGGGCCATCGGCCTGTCGTACGGCGCGCATTCCAACCTGTGCCTCAACCAGCTGCGCAAGAACGCCACGCCGGAACAGAAGCAGCGTTACCTGCCCAGGCTGTGCACCGGCGAGCATGTCGGCGCGCTGGCGATGAGCGAGGCCGGCTCCGGCTCGGATGTGGTGTCGATGAAGCTGCGCGCCGATGCGCGCGGCGACCGCTATGTGCTCAACGGCAGCAAGATGTGGATCACCAACGGCCCGGACGCCGATGTGCTGGTGGTGTACGCCAAGACCGACCCGGATGCCGGCGCACGCGGCATCACCGCCTTCATCGTCGAAAAGGGCATGCCGGGATTCTCCACCGCGCAGAAGCTCGACAAGCTGGGCATGCGCGGCTCCAACACCTGCGAGCTGGTGTTCACCGATTGCGAAGTGCCGGCCGAGAACGTGCTGGGCACGCTCAACGGCGGCGTGCGCGTGCTGATGTCCGGGCTGGATTTCGAACGTGTGGTGCTGGCCGGCGGCCCGTTGGGCTTGATGGCCGCGGCGATGGACGTGGTGCTGCCGTACGTGCACGAGCGCAAGCAGTTCGGCGCGCCGATCGGCACCTTCCAGTTGATGCAGGCCAAGCTGGCCGACATGTACGTCGGGCTCAACGCCTGCCGCGCATACGTCTATGCGGTGGCGCGCGCCTGCGATGCCGGCCTGACCACGCGCCAGGATGCGGCCGGCGCGATTCTCTACGCGGCCGAAAAAGCCACCTGGCTCACCGGCCAGGCGATCCAGGTGCTGGGCGGCAACGGCTACATCAACGACTACCCCACCGGGCGCCTGTGGCGCGATGCCAAGCTGTACGAAATCGGCGCGGGCACCTCGGAGATCCGACGCATGTTGATCGGCCGCGAGCTGTTCGAACGCACCGCCTGACGGAGCCACCATGAGCGTGATCACCAGCCAGCTGCAGGTCAGCGGCGAGAGCTTCCAACAAAACGCTGCTGCGATGCGCACCGTGGTGGAGGATCTGCGCCGCACGCTGGCGCAGACCGCGCTGGGCGGCAGTGAGGCTGCGCGTGCCAAGCACAGCGCACGCGGCAAGTTGCTGGTACGCGAGCGTATCGATGCCTTGCTGGATCCGGGCAGCGCCTTGCTGGAGATCGCGCCATTGGCCGCGCACGGCATGTACGACGATCAGGTGCCGTGCGCCGGTGTGGTGGCCGGCATCGGGCGCGTGTCCGGGGTGGAGTGCGTGATCGTGGCCAACGATGCCACCGTCAAGGGCGGCACCTATTACCCGATGACGGTAAAGAAGCATCTGCGCGCGCAGGAAATCGCGCAGCAGAACCGCTTGCCATGTGTCTACCTGGTCGATTCCGGCGGCGCGTTCCTGCCGCTGCAGGATGAAGTGTTTCCCGACCGCGATCACTTCGGGCGTATCTTCTACAACCAGGCCAACCTGTCGGCCAACGGCATCCCGCAGATCGCCTGCGTGATGGGCTCGTGCACCGCCGGCGGCGCCTACGTGCCGGCGATGAGCGATGAAACGGTGATCGTGCGCGAGCAGGGCACGATCTTTCTCGGCGGTCCACCCCTGGTCAAGGCGGCCACCGGCGAAGAAGTCAGTGCCGAAGAACTCGGCGGTGCGGATGTGCACACGCGCATCTCCGGCGTGGCCGACCACTTTGCCGACAACGACCTGCAGGCCCTGGCGCGCGTGCGCGCCATCATCGCGCAGCTCAACTGGCGCAAGCCGGCTGCATCGCTGGCACTGCAGGCACCGCTGCCGCCGCGCTACGCCGCCGACGAGCTGTATGGCGTGATTCCTGCCGACACGCGCAAGCCCTTCGATGTGCGCGAGGTGATCGCCCGCATCGTCGACGACTCGCAGCTGGACGAATTCAAGCCGCGCTACGGCAGCACTTTGGTCACCGGCTTCGCGCATCTGCATGGCTATCCGGTGGGCATCATCGCCAACAACGGCATCCTGTTCTCCGAGTCAGCGCTCAAGGGCGCGCACTTCATCGAGCTGTGCACGCAACGCGGCATTCCGCTGGTGTTCCTGCAGAACATCACCGGCTTCATGGTCGGGCGCAAATACGAACATGGCGGCATCGCCAAGGACGGGGCCAAGCTGGTGATGGCGGTGGCCTGCGCCAAGGTGCCCAAGTTCACCGTGGTGATCGGCGGCTCATTCGGTGCCGGCAATTACGGCATGTGCGGTCGCGCCTACTCGCCGAACTTCCTGTGGATGTGGCCGAATGCGCGCATCGGCGTGATGGGCGGCGAGCAGGCGGCCAGCGTCTTGGCCACGGTGCGCCGCGACGGTATCGAAGCTAAAGGTGGCGCCTGGTCGGGCGAAGAGGAAGCTGCATTCAAGGCGCCGATCCGTGCGCAGTTCGAGCAGCAGGGGCATCCGTATTACGCCAGCGCACGCCTGTGGGACGACGGCATCATCGACCCGGCCGATACCCGTCGCGTGCTGGGGCTGGGACTGTCGGCCGCATTGAATGCACCGATCGAGACGACACGCTTTGGCGTGTTCCGGATGTGAGGTGATGATGTCCGTCTGCAGGTGCTGCTCTTGGCTGTCTTGCGGTGTACACACACCTGCACGCAAGGCGTTGCGTGTCGCCTGGAGCAGTGCATGAGGCCGGGCGCGTTGCCTGCGTCGAGCAGCGCACCGCGCGGGGGCGCAGCGGCGTCAGCTGCCATCGCACGGCGTGTGGCGCAATCCATGCAACCCTCTTTCCATCGCAGCGCCTGCCAGCATGGCGGCGTGCAGAGAACTTCGTCATGACCCAGCGCGAACTCGCCACCGCAGCAAGACCGCCCTATTTCGACAAGATCCTGATCGCCAATCGCGGCGAGATCGCGTGCCGGGTCATCGCCACCTGTCGCAAGCTCGGTATCGCGACCGTGGCGGTGTATTCGGATGCCGACCGCGATGCGCGGCATGTGCGGCTGGCCGATGAAGCGATCCATCTCGGCGCCGCACCGGCGCAGCAGAGTTATCTGCGTGGCGATGCGATCCTGGAGGCGGCACGCGCAAGCGGCGCGCAGGCGATCCATCCGGGCTATGGCTTCCTGTCGGAAAACGCGGCGTTTGCCGATGCCTGCGCGCAGGCTGGCATCGTGTTCATCGGCCCACCGGCGGCCGCCATCCGCGCGATGGGCGACAAGAGTGCGGCCAAGGCGCTGATGCAACGCGCCGGCGTGCCGCTGACGCCGGGCTACCACGGCGACGAACAGGCGCCGGCGTTCCTGCGTGCGCAGGCCGACGCGATCGGCTATCCGGTGCTGATCAAGGCCAGCGCCGGCGGTGGCGGCAAGGGCATGCGCCGGGTGGATACCAGCGCGGCCTTCGAAGAGGCCTTGGCCAGCTGCCAGCGCGAGGCGCAATCGGCTTTCGGCAATGCGCAGGTGCTGGTGGAAAAATACGTCGAGCGGCCGCGCCATATCGAGATCCAGGTGTTTGGTGATACCCGGGGCGAGGTCGTCTATCTGTTCGAACGCGATTGTTCGGTGCAGCGCCGGCATCAGAAAGTGCTGGAAGAAGCGCCTGCTCCCGGCATGAGCGAACAACGCCGCGCCGCCATGGGCAAGGCCGCCGTGGATGCCGCGCGCGCCGTGGGTTATGTCGGTGCCGGCACGGTGGAGTTCATCGCCGGCCCGGATGGCGATTTCTATTTCATGGAAATGAACACCCGGCTGCAGGTCGAGCACCCGGTCACCGAGTTGATCACCGGCACCGACCTGGTCGAGTGGCAATTGCATGTCGCCGCGGGCGAGCCGTTGCCGCTGCGTCAGCAGGACCTGCGCATCCATGGCCACGCGCTGGAAGCGCGCCTGTATGCCGAAGATGCCGACCGCGGCTTTCTGCCGTCGACCGGCACGCTGCGGCAGCTGCAATTTCCCGCAGCCGGCGCGCATGTACGCATCGATGCCGGGGTGGAGCAAGGCGACAGCATCAGCCCCTACTACGACCCGATGATCGCCAAGCTGATCGTATGGGATGTGGATCGCCCTGCCGCCCTGGCACGCATGCGCGAGGCGCTGGCGCAATTCCATGCAGTGGGCGTCACCACCAACAGCGCGTTCCTCGCGCGCCTGATCGGCACGGCGTCGTTTGCGTCTGCCGATCTGGATACCGCGCTGATCGAACGCGAGCAGGCCGTGTTGTTTCCCCAGGCGGTCAGTCCGGCCAATGCCTGGTGGTGCCTGGCAGCGGCGTTGATTGCCGACGCGTTGCCGAAGGCCGCCGCCGATCCGGCCGACCCGTTTTCGCCATGGCAACACACCGATGGCTGGCGCATCGGTGCGCATGCCGCGCACGCCATGACGCTGGAGGCCGCAGGCGAGCGCCGCCAGTTCGGCGTGCGCCCGCTTGGCGATGGCTGGCAGGTCACGACTGCAGGCGATACCTACACGCTGCGCTACCACCTGCAGGGCGATGCACTGCGCGTGGAAATGGATGGCCGACAATGGCGCATGCAGGTCCTGCGCGACGGCGACACCCTGACATTGCGCGATGCCACGCAGCGGGCGAGCTTCCGCCACCATGACACGCTGGCCGAAGCCGATCAGCCCGCGCACGACACCGGTGGCCTGACCGCACCGATGCCGGGCCGCATCGTGTCGCTGGTCGCCCCAGTGGGGCAGTCGGTCACCCGCGGCCAGGCCCTGGTGGTGCTGGAAGCGATGAAGATGGAGCACACCTTGCACGCGCCCGGCGACGGCACGGTGGCGGCGTACCTGGTGGCCGAGGGCGAGCTGGTCGCCGAGGGTGTCGCGTTGGTGGAATTTGTGTCCGCGTCTGCGTAGCGGCGCCTGGTGGCGTGACCAACGGCACGTCCGCAGGGGCCGGCCCTCGCCCTAGCGTTGGGGGAAAGCGGCCGGAGTGGCCGCGCCCCAGACCGGAGACGTCCATGCAACGCCTGCTTCTTGTTTCCAGCATGCTGCTCGCGCTGACCGCCTGCAGCGACAACGCCGCGCCCACCACCGACAAGGCTGCCACGCCAGCCCCGGCCGCTGCGCAAGCACCCGCGGCGCCACCCGAACTGATCACCCGTGATGCGCTGTTCGGCAACCCGGAACGGGCGAACGTGAGCATCAGCCCGGACGGCAAGTACCTCAGCTGGGTCGCGCCGCTGGAGGGCGTGCTCAATGTCTGGGTCGCCCCGGTGGATGCACCGGATCAGGCACGCGCGATCACCAAGGACACCGCACGCGGCATCCGCAATTATTTCTGGACCTATCAACCCAACACGCTGCTGTACCTGCGCGACAACGGCGGCGACGAAGACTTCCATCTGTTCTCGGTGAATCTGAGCGATGGCAGCAGCAAGGACCTCACCCCGTTCAAGAAGACCAACGCCGAGGTGTATCGCGTCAGCGCGCAGCACCCCGAGTCGATCATGGTCGGCATGAACGACCGCGATCCCAAATGGCATGACCTGTATCGGGTGGACCTGGCCTCGGGCAAGCGCAGCCTGGTGCAGCAGAACACCGACAGCCTGGATTCCTATCTGCTCGACGGCAACTTCCAGCTGCGCTACGCCACGCGCGCCACCGACGATGCCGGCAGAGAGCTGCTGGTACCGGATGGCAAGCGCTGGAAGCGCGTGGACCGCATCCCGTTCGAGGATGTCAGCAACACCTCGCCCGACGGACTGACCGACGACGGCAAGACGCTGTACATGCAGGATTCGCGCAATCGCGACACCGCGGCGCTGTATGCCATCGACACCGCCAGCAATGCGCGCACGCTGCTGTTCGAAAACCCGCGCACGGATGTCGGCGCCACCTTGAACGACCCCAGGACCGGCGTGGTGCAGGCCGTGTCCACCGACTATCTGCGCGAGGAATGGAAGGCGCTGGACAACGGCATTACCGCCGACCTGCAAAAGCTCAAGTCACTCGGCAGCGGTGATGCCAGCGTTGCCGCACGCACCCTCGACGATCGCATCTGGATCGTGGGGTATTCGGCGGCAGAGACACCGCTGAGCTACTACCGCTACGACCGTGCAGATGGCGGCAAGCTGACCAAATTGTTCTCCGCCCGCCCCGCGCTCGACGGCAAGCCGCTGGTCCCGATGTGGCCGCAGGAACTGACCGCGCGCGACGGCCTCAAGCTGGTCAGCTATCTCACGCTGCCCGCCGAGGCTGACGCCAATCACGATGGCAAGGCCGACAAGCCGGTGCCGCTGGTGCTGTTCGTGCATGGTGGCCCGTGGGCGCGCGACAGCTACGGCTACGGGCCGTATGAGCAGTGGCTGGCCAATCGCGGCTATGCGGTGCTGGCGGTGAATTTCCGTGGCTCCACCGGCTTCGGCAAGGCCTTCACCAATGCCGGCAACGGCGAGTGGGCCGGCAAGATGCACGATGACCTGCTCGACGCCGTGCAATGGGCGGTCAAGCAAGGCGTGACCAGGCCCGAGGACGTGGCGATCATGGGCGGCAGCTACGGCGGCTACGCCACGCTGGTCGGCCTGACTTTCACCCCGGACGCGTTCAAGTGCGGCGTGGACATCGTCGGCCCGGCCAACCTCAACACCTTGCTCGGCACCGTGCCGCCGTACTGGGCCAGCTTCTATAAGCAGCTGACCAAACGCATGGGCGACCCGGCCACCGAGGCCGGCAAGCAGTGGCTGACCGAACGCTCCCCGCTCAGCTATGTCGACAAGATCAGCAAGCCGCTGCTGATCGGCCAGGGTGCCAACGACCCGCGCGTCAAGCAGGCCGAGAGCGACCAGATCGTCAACGCGATGAAGGCCAAGAACATTCCGGTCACCTACGTGCTGTTCCCCGACGAAGGCCACGGCTTCCGCCGCCCGGAAAACAGCAAGGCCTTCAACGCAGTGACCGAAGGGTTCCTGGGCCAGTGCCTGGGCGGCCGCGTGCAACCGATCGGCGACGACCTGACCGGCTCCAGCATCACCGTGCCGGAAGGCGCCGACAAGGTGAACGGTCTGAGCGATGCATTGAAAACGCATACGCAGGCGATTCGGCGGTAGGTGGGCAGTCGTGGCGCCATCCGCCAAGGATGCGTTGGCGTCGCACTGCATCTGCACGTGTTGTCGGGACCGGCGGCCTAACCGCCGGTCTTTGACTTGGAGGCTCTTCGATCAAATAAGTTAGCTGGTTCAATGGCGTGCGTGTTCCTACACGGAGCTATTGCTGATTGAGTTGATCGGAATCGCTTGCTCCATTCCAGATCGCGCCAGCTGGATCGAGCTCTGTAGTGACCATGGTCTGTGCGCGCCAACCGAAGCCACAGACAGCTAAAACACCTTGCGATATCGGGTCCAGTCCCAACGCACGTTCAAGATGTTTCTCGTTGACAGCGCCGGTGATGAATGCACCCAGGCCAAGATCGGTAGCCGCAAGATAGAGGGTCTGCGAGAGGTGACCGGCCTCCAATGCGACCACACGATAACCTTTGGCATGTTGCCGGTATTTCCAGAACGTCCTATCGAAACGCGGAACCAGCGCAATCAGTACGTGTGCATCTGCAAACCAGTGCTGCTGCCCGACAGCCTGCATGACGAAATCATCCGAGCATTCGACCCCTGCTACAAGCTCGAGTGCGTGAACATCTGCACGATAGTGATAAACGCCTGCCGGCAACCCTTCCACACACATGACCAGGATATACGCCTCGATCGGATGCAAACCGCCGCCGGATGGGACGTTTTTTTTCAAAAAGACCAGGTCGTCGCCGACCTTCACCTGAGCCTGTGCGGCAAAAACCCGCTGCAGCATGTGGGAGAACATCTGAAAGGGAACTGCTTTGTTCCGGTCAAAATTACGGCATGTGACCCGGCGACCCAGCAAGTCGTCGAAATCGTTCCGGGGCATGGATGGCAAGCCGATCAATGCACCGTTATCAACGGTCCGCTGAACCTCCTGAGGTGCGGGGCCAAGGACACGACGCATCGCCACAGCCGTTTCGGTTCCAGAGTCCCGTGTGTTCTTGACCGCATCCACACCATCCCAGCGCGTAAAAGCATGCAGCACTGCCGCGAGCGGATGCCAATGCGATTCCCTGAGGCGTTCATCGTTTTGGGCAAAGGACGCATCTGGTGCTCGCTCATCCAGCACCAGGCCTTGGTCAATCAACCCCTCCAGTGTTTCCTGGTCAAAATGCGATCGGTCCGTCCAATGCGAAGGACTGAGTTCACCCAATAACCGGCGCTGATCTTCCGTCACTGCTACTGGTGCATCGAGATGGGGCGCTAGCGCAAACCACTCCATGACATGCTGTAGCCCATTGCCACCCTGCAAAAGACTGTCCAACGTGTAGAACACGGTTTCCCGTGGCTCCAGCAGGACAACTGCACAACGTCTGATCCGCATCAGCTTCTCCAGCGAAATGAAGTGCACCTCACGCAGGTGTACCTGAGGTAGCTATAGCGTCTCCCAGCAGCCCAAACTTGAGTCTGTTGCATGATAGCCCTCAAGCCGACAACGCTAGCGCCGCTAAGTGATACTTCACCCACTTGAAGAATTCAAAGATGCCGACGCTGAAGCTTGATCCTGCGGTTGCAAGCAAATTGATCGACCTGCTCTCCACAGACGACACCTTTCGCGCGTTATTCGTCTCAAACACCATGACAGCGTTACAGCAGGTCGGACACACCGCCGCACCTGAAGACGACCTTGAGGCCTTTGTGCGCGATTGCGCAAGCAGCATCCAACTTGCCGACAAGGATGTGATCGCGAGCGCCCGTGCACAAATCAACACCATGCTCACGTCAGGAACATCCCACATCGTTCCACAACTGGATGCTGGTTATGACGGCGACAGGACTCTCAAATAATTCGATGGATTCGCGACACCGGTGGCAGGGTCAGCCCTGCGCCTCCGCAATCCAGGAGGCTTCTGCGGCTTTCAGATCCACTATGTTGAGTGGCTGCAAGCAGTATCCACACTCGATTTCTGCGTAGGCCAGGCCGCGGCGCTGCCGCATCCAGTCATTTTGGATGCGTGCATCTTCATTGCGTTGCGCTAGTCGTGCCGCACGCATTGCGGTGGCCCGTGTCTGAAAGCGGGATGCTGAATCCAGATAGGGTGTGAGCGAGCGGAATGCATCGTCCGGCCTCCGATTTGCCAACAGGATTTCGGCATCCACTACAGCACCCAGTTCGACGATCAGGCGGTTGGCATAGACCAGCGGCGCTGCTCTGACCTGTTCCCGTACCTTTGCCGCACTCGATACATCTCCCGCACGCACCATCACCAATGCTGCTGCCAGGGCAGTGGAAAGATTGTCGATGGTATCGATTGGCACGTCCTTGCTTACGTCGTGCAGCGCTAGCTGTGCACCTTCTTTTGCTACCTCTACAGCTTTAAGGCGCTGCCCCGACGCCAACAATGCAGTCGCCAGGGGAACGTAGTAATTGATGCGATCAGTCCCTCGCTTGGCCAAGCCTGCGTTCAAGCCGGCTTGGGCGTGCGTGATCGCGCCACGCAGATCACCCTCGTCCAGAGCGACAGACGCCCGGGTGATGCCGGCATGAAAATTGGTTGTCTCCACTTTTGCAAGCGCACTGCGCGCACGGGAGAAATCACGCTTGGCGGCGGCTACGGCGGCCTGGCGGAGCAGCGCGCCATTCCAACCCGCAGTCACTGCTTGTGCCACTGCATGATCGGCTTGATCGTATTGCCCCAGAGCAAGCAGGATACGCCCATGCATATCAAGCGATATGCTGGAGAGATCGTATTTGCTCTGCGTCGACGTACGCGCATGAAGCAACGCCTCAGCAAACCGGTTTGCAACAAATAGATCCATTGCTGCATTGGCTTGAGCAGGAGCATAGTCTGGATACAGCTCTGACATCTGAACCCAGGAATCGGCTGCCTGCGCCGGGTCAAGGATCTGCACGCCCCAGCTCTTAACGTAAAGCGCCTCACGCGGTGGAAGCCTGGATCTGAATTTTTCAGCGACCCTGAGTGTTTCGGTCGCCTTTCTGTAATCGACATTGGCAAAGTAAGCACGCACTTGTCCCAGCCAAGCCAATGCGAAGTGAGGATCTATCTCTACTGCTTTCTGGAAGAAATCCAATGCAGCGGTATATTTCCCCTCCGCATAACGTTTTTGCCCAAGCGCGTACGCACGTAGGGCGTCCAGACTGGAAGTCGTTACATCCGGCAAAGCAGGACTATTGTTGCGGATGCTCTCGCGGTTTTCGCCAAGTTGATTTCTTAATTCGCCAGTGACCTCGTCGACAGCAGCAAGAATAGAAGGGTTGGAACCGAAAGCAGTGCTTACTGCTACTGTCTGCTGTGTCTTCGGGTCAACGACTTCCACAACAAACCGCGTGCGTCCACCAACGTAGCCAACCGAAGGAAGCAACACCGCACGTGCGCCACTTCGAAGTGCAACATCTGAGGCGTTCTTGCGATCCAAAGGCTCCTTGTAAGGGTCCTTACGCATCAGCGCCAGCAGCTTGAGCGTTCTGTCCTCACTCAGCACATTGACGTAGCGCGACTGCTCCAGACTGATTCGGAAAGCCTGATCCAGCGAACTTTCCAGCATGACGTCGTCGGTAAGGTTGCGTACTGCTCCCACAACTACCCAATCCCGCTCGGCGAACGCAAGCGCCGGCTGCGGGCGCGCAAACAGCCAGACAGCAAGACTGATGCCGAGGACGACTCCCAACTCTGCAACTAATGCCGCCGGCCGTCGCCACAGCGGAACATCGCGCCAGGCCTTTGCCGAATTCTTCGGCGTGCGCAGCGGCGTCAGGCCGACTTCGCCGACCTCATAGATCTCCATCGGCGTGGGCACGCCCTTGAAGCGCCAGCGGCCGTGGGATTTCCACAGGATGCGTTCGCCGCGGTCGCCCAGTTCGCGTGCGGCGCGGTGGGTCAACGACTCGGCCACTGCCGACAACAGGATCTGCCCGGGCCGCGCCATCGACATCAGGCGCGCGGCGGTGGGCTTGGCCAGGCCTTCGACTTCCAGCGGTTTGGCACCGATGCTGACCGCTTCGTCGCTATTGCGCCAGGTCAGCACTTCGCCGACGTGCAGGCCCTGCCGCGCGCATAGCGTCAGCGCGCGGGCATCGCCCATCGCCTTGAGGCCACGGGCGTAATCCAGCGCAAAGCCCAGGCCGTCGATGGGGCGATCGAACAACAGCAGCAATCCGTCCGAGCGGTCGATCAGCCGGCCACGCCATTGCTGCTGCAGTTTGACCACCAGCCGGTCGTGCTCGCGAAACAGCGCGGCGGCGGCGTTGTCACCGATGCGCTCGACCAGCGCGGTCGAGTCGCACAGGTCGGTCAGCAGCAAGGTGCGCAAGCGCGGCGCCTGGATCGCTTCCGACGACGCATCCTTGCGTGCGTGGGTGCGGGCGCTCATTGCTCAGCGATTGTCCGACGTGGCTGCGTTGCCGGGTGGCTGCGTGCTGCCAGACCCCAGCGCTTCATGCATGCACAGCACATTGCCGCCTTGCCGCTTTGCTTCGTACAGCGCGCTGTCGGCCAGCGTGTACCAATCGTTCCATGCCGCGTCGGCATCGATCATGCACAGGCCCAGGCTCACCGAGCAGCCCTGCTCGCTCTGGCCATTGCACAGCCGCGCTTCCACTGCGCGCACGATGCATTCGCCGATGTGGTGCAGCAGCTCCCGGGTGCCCTGCGCGACCAGCACGCAGAATTCGTCGCCGCCGAGCCGGCAGGCCAGGTCGCCGTCGGCGATCACCGAACGCAGCGCGTGGGCGACGTTCTGCAGCACGCGGTCGCCAGCGAGATGGCCGAATTCGTCGTTGATGCGCTTGAAACGGTCGCAATCGATCAGGATCAGACCCACCCCGGGCACGCGACCGGCGCGCCGGCATTCCTGCAGATGCAGGGCGAGCCCGCGGCGGTTGTGCAGGCCGGTGAGTTCGTCGGTGCGGCTGAGTTCTTCGGTGTGGTTGAGCTGGTGCGAGGTGACGTAGAGGTTGTCCAGCGCCGCTTCCAGATCGTGGTTGCGCCGGCGCAACTGGCGGATCAGCAACTGCTCGTTGTTGACCACTCGCACAATGGAGCGGCGCAGGAAATGCGCCACCATCGACGGGTCGTGATCGACCAGGCGCTGGAAGTCCTCGTGCGCCAGTTCGATCAAACGGGTGTCGGTGGATGCGCTGGCGCCGGCACTGCGCGCATGGTCGCCGATCAACAGGCCAAGTTCGCCGAAGAATTCGCCCGGGCCCAGGTGCTTGAGCATCAGGTCTTCGCCGAAATCCAGATCGATCTGGCCACTGACCACAATGAACATCTGCGTGCCCACTGCACCGCGCTCGAACAGCGCCTGGCCGGCGGCCAATTCGCGGGCGCGGCCAAAGCGGGCGAAAAACCCCAGCTCTTCGGCAGTCATGAGCGCATGCAGCCCGTCCGACAGCGTCTTTGCAACGCTCCCCGTCGGCTCCACTGCGCCGGCAGTGTTATGGCACGTCATCCCAAAATCCCTTAGACCGACCTGCAGCGCCGGCCTGCCTCAGCATCGTACAGGAGCGTTTTGTTCAGCACCAGGTCACACTCCCTCTCATTGAGCTTGAGACGAAATGACGGGTATTGGCAAAAAAATCGGGCTCGGTTTCCCGAGCCCCTCTCCCCTGCTCCCGGCAGAGCCCGCCATCCTCTTCGACAGGCCACCACCACCCTCCGCGGTGCTAGCGGGGGCTTGGCGGTGGGCGAAGCCCGCTGCTCCGTTTCACCCGTCGGCCGGCCGGCACGCGGTCGCGGCGCCTGCGCGCTGGGTTATGCGGCCTTTTCGCCGTGAAACTGCTCTTCCTCGGTCGAGCCACGCAGCGCGGTGGTGGACGACTGGCCCTGCTGGATCGCCTGCGTCACCGCGTCGAAATAGCCGGTGCCCACCTCGCGCTGATGCTTGACCGCGGTAAAGCCCATCTCGGCCGCCGCGAACTCGGCCTGCTGCAACTCGACGAAGGCGCTCATCTGGCGGCGTGCGTAGCCATGCGCCAGGTTGAACATGCCGTAGTTCAAGGCATGGAAGCCGGCCAGGGTGATGAACTGGAATTTATAGCCGTAGCTCGCCAACTCGGTCTGGAATTTGGCGATGGTGGCGTCATCCAGGTTCTTCTTCCAGTTGAAGCTCGGCGAGCAGTTGTAGGCCAGCAATTTGCCGGGGAATCTGGCATGGATGGCTTGCGCAAAGGCGCGCGCAAATTCCAGATCCGGCTTGCCGGTCTCGCACCAGATCAGATCGGCGTACGGCGCATAGGCCAGCCCACGGCTGATCGCCTGATCCAGCCCGTTGCGGGTCTTGAAGAAGCCTTCGACGGTGCGCTGCCCGGTGGTGAACGGCTGGTCGTTGGCATCCACGTCGCTGGTGATCAGATCGGCCGCCTCGGCATCGGTGCGCGCGATCAGCAGCGTGGGCACACCCAGCACATCGGCCGCCAGACGCGCGGCATTCAACTTTTCGATTGCCTCGCGGGTAGGCACCAGCACCTTGCCGCCCATGTGGCCGCATTTCTTCACCGATGCCAGTTGATCCTCGAAGTGCACCCCGGCCGCGCCGGCTTCGATCATCGCCTTCATCAGCTCGAAGGCGTTGAGCACACCGCCAAAGCCTGCCTCGGCATCGGCCACGATCGGCTGCAGGAAGTCGATGTCGTCATTGCCTTCGGCGTGATGCAGTTGATCGGCGCGCAACAAGGTGTTGTTGATGCGCTTGACCACCGCCGGCACCGAGTCGGCCGGATACAGCGACTGGTCCGGATACATCTGCCCGGCCAGGTTCGCATCGGCGGCGACCTGCCAGCCGGACAGGTAGATCGCCTTCAACCCGGCCTTGACCTGCTGCATCGCCTGGTTGCCGGTCAACGCGCCCAGCGCATTGACGAACGGCGTGGCGTGCAACGCATTCCACAACTTGTCCGCGCCCAGCCGCGCCAGCGAATGCTCGACATGCACGGTGCCGCGCAAGCGCACCACGTCGGCGGCGGTGTAGTTGCGGGTGATGCCGGCCCAGCGCGGGTTGCTGGCCCAGTCTTGCTGGATCTGTTCGGCGGTCTGTAGTGTGCTGCTCATGGTGCGTTCTCCTGGCAGGGATACGACGGATGCAACGAGGAATGAATGGCGCGATGACACGCGCGCCGGGCATGGCAAGGCCGTCGTTGCGCGCGTGGGCGCAACCGGCGGTGTGGTGCATGACGTGGATGGACTGCAGCGACAGCGGGCAAGCGCTGGCGTGTCGCTGCAGCGTTGGCTCAATCGATCAGGCGATATGCCGGCACGGTGAGGAAGTCGGCCAGCGCATCGGCACGGCTGAGCGTGTCCAGCAGTGCAATGGCGTCGTCGATGCGTGCGGCGCCGGGCAGTGCATCGGTCGCGCCCAGGCGTGCCGGCAACGCACGCAACGTGGCCTGCAACAGGGGCTGATCGATCGCAGTGCCATCGTCCAGGTGCTGGCCGTGATGCAACCACTGCCACAGCTGCGCGCGGCTGATTTCGGCAGTGGCGGCGTCTTCCATCAGGTTGTGGATGGGCACGCATCCATTACCGTCCAGCCAGGCCGCCAGATAACGCACGCAGACTTCGACATTGCCTTCGAACCCGGCGCGGGTGACGGTGCCTGGCGAAGGCGCGATCAGCATGTCGCGCGTCACCTGCACGTCGTTGCGCAAGACATGCTGCTGATGCGCAGTGGGCATGTGCTCGTCGAAGATCTTCATCGCTACCGGAATCAACGCCGGATGCGCCACCCAGGTGCCATCGTGGCCGGCGCTGACTTCGCGCAGCTTGTCGGCACGCACGCGCGCCATCGCCTGCTCGTTGGCGGCCTCGTCGTGATTGATCGGAATCTGCGCCGCCATGCCGCCCATCGCATGGGCGCCGCGGCGATGGCAGGTCTTGATCAAAAGTTCCGAATACGCCTTGAGGAAGGGCTGGGTCATGGTGACCTGGCCACGTTCGGGCAACACGCGGTCGCGATGCGCGCGGAAAGTTTTCAGATACGAAAAGATGTAATCCCAACGGCCGCAATTGAGCCCGACGATGCGCTCGCGCAGCGCGTGCAGGATCTCGTCCATCTCGAACACCGCCGGCAGCGTTTCGATCAGCACGGTCACCTTGATCTGCCCGTGCGGCAGGCCCAGCATCGCTTCGATATGCGCCAGCGCGGTCTCCCACAGCGCGGCTTCTTCCATGCTCTGCAACTTGGGCAGATACAGATACGGGCCACGGTCCTTGGCCAGTAGCGCGCGACCGTTATGGAAGGCGAACACCGCCGCATCGAACAGGCCGCCAGCCAGCGGCTGCCCATCGATGAGCACGTGCTTCTCATCCAGATGCCAGCCGCGCGGGCGCACGATCAACATGGCGCGCTCGGCTTCCGGGCGCAACGCGTAATGCTTGCCGTTGGGCGCATCGAAGCTGAGATCACCGCGTACCGCAGCGGCCAGCGTGCGCTGGCCGGCCAGCAGGTTGCGCCAGGTCGGCGCGGTGGAATCCTCGAAGTCGGCCATGAACACCTTGGCGCCGGAGTTCAGCGCGTTGATGACCATCTTCGGATCGGTGGGGCCGGTGATCTCCACCCGGCGGTCCTGCAGCGCCGACGGCAGTGCGGCGACGCGCCAGTCGCCATCGCGGATGGCGCGGGTATCGGGGCGGAAATCCGGCAGCTGGCCGGCATCGAACTCGGCCTGGCGGGCGCGCCGGCGGGCCAGGCGCTGCTGGCGGCCGGGTTCGATCGCGCGGTGCAACGACACCAGCAAGGCCAGCGCGGCGGCCGGCAGCAGTTCCGCCTGGCCTGCGATCTGCGTGGTCAGCGACAGCCCGGGCGTGGCGCGTTCGGTGGGACGTGGGGCAAAAGCGGTGGCAGACATGTCGGGGAGTCCTTGTGCATCCGGACCTGTACCGTGCGCCGACGGAAACTATTTGACAAAGCAGTTTTATCAATGCTGTAAATAAGCCTGACTTATATTGGGTTTCAGAACACACCCAGATGTCGCCAACCCCGCGATTTTCCTACAAATCCGACCGGCTCAAGCCCCTGCGTGCGTTCTGCCAGACGGTGCGTCTGGGGTCTGTCTCACGGGCGGCTGAGGCGCTGTACGTGAGCCAGCCGGCGGTGACGCTGCAACTGCAGGCGCTGGAACGCGACCTGGGGGTGGCCCTGTTCGAGCGCTCGGGGCGCCGCATGGCACCCAGCCGCGAGGGCCAGCTGCTCTACGACATGGCGCTGCCGCTGGTGGAGAGCCTGGATGGACTGGAGGCGAGCTTTCGCGAGAAGGTGCGCGGGCTGGATGCGGGCGAGCTCAATATCGCCGCCAACAGCTCCACCATCCTGTACCTGCTGCCGCGCATCGTGGCGAACTTCCGCGCGCGCCACCCGGACGTGCGGCTGACCCTGCACAACGCCATCAGCGCCGACGGCACCGACCTGCTGCGCGAGGACGCGGTGGACCTGGCGATCGGTTCGATGCTGGACGTGCCGGCCGACCTCAACTACGCGCCGGTGTATCGCTTCGAACAGCTGCTGATCACCCCGCCCGACCACCCCTTGGCCAGCAGGTCCACGGTCACGCTGCAGGATCTGTCGCCGTATCCGCTGATCCTGCCGCCGCGCCGGCAGGTGACCTATCGCTTGGTCGATCTGATCTTCCAGCAGGCACGGGTGCCCTACACCGTGGCGTTGGAGGTGGGCGGCTGGGAAGTGATCAAGCAATACGTGGCGATGGACATGGGCATCTCCATCGTCACCGCGATCTGCGTCACCGATGCAGACCGCGACAAACTCGCCACCCGCTCGCTCAAGGACTACTTCCCCACCCGCAGTTACGGCGTGGTGGTGCGCAAGGGCAAGTATCTGTCGCCGCAGGCGCGTGCCTTTATCGAGCTGATCCAGCCGGACCTGTTTACCCCGCGCGGGTATGACGAGAGTGGCGATTCGGAGCGGTGAGTCTGCTGCCGGCTGTGCGCGCGTGAGTTCGCATCGCGCCTGAGCTTGCTCGCCAGGCACCGGGCATGAGGCCGCCACGCGCTCTCCATCTGCGATCCCGTGTGCGACATGCGGGTTGCCGTTGACGGCGTCGTTCGATCAAGCCGTGCAAGCGCACACAAGCAGCACCGACGACGGTTCCCGCCTGCAGCGCGAACCACGCCACATTGCCGCAGCATGTCGGCTCGATGCAACGGCACGGCGGTTGTCGTCATAGACTAGGCCGATGCTGTGGGGACGGCATGTCACCGCTGATCAGTCCGGGGAAACAACTGACCAGATGCGCAGCCGTCCCGCACTGCAGGGGCGAGCCGACTCAACCAACCAAGGCTAACGCAATGAATCCGACCATGCTGTTGCTGGTGCAGTTGGCGCTGATCCTGGGCGCGGCGCGTGCATGCGGTGCGCTGCTGCAACGCTTCGGGCAGCCGCCGGTGATCGGCGAAATGGCCGCCGGCCTGCTGCTGGGGCCGATCGCATTCGGCGCGTGGCTGCCGGAGTTGCATGGCGTGTTGTTCGCCTCCAGCAGCTTGCCGCCACTATCGGGCTTGGCCAACATCGGCGTGGTGCTTTTCATGTTCATCGTCGGCGTGGAGTTGCGTGCGCCGGAAGGCACTACTGCGCAGGTGCGCGCGTCAGTACTGGTGGGGCTGTCCGGTATCGTGCTGCCGTTGCTGCTGGGGCTGGCCGCCGCACCATGGTTATTTGCGCGCTTTGCTCCGCAGGGCATCGGCTTCTGGCCCTTCGCCTTGTTCATTGCCGCAGCGATGTCGGTGACTGCGTTTCCGGTGCTGGCGCGCATCCTCAAGGACCGCAACATGACCCGTACGCCGGCCGGCCGCCTGGCCCTGGGCGCGGCGGTGATCGACGATGCCACGGTGTGGATGTTCCTGGCGATCGTGCTCACCCTGACCCGCGGCAACAGCCATGGCGGCATTGCGTTCACTGCGGCCGGTGCGGTGGTGCTGATTGCGGTGGTGTTCGGCGTGTTGAAGCCGGTGTATGCGCGCGTGCTCACCCCGCGCGCAAGCGATGGAAGCTATGCGCCGACTGCGCTGGTGTGGGTGCTGATCGGTATGCTGGCCTGCGCCGCGGCGGCTGAATGGATCGGCCTGCATGCGATCTTCGGCGCATTCCTGTTCGGCATCTGCGTACCGCGCGATGACCGCCTGCTGGAACACCTGACCGGGCGCATCGAACCCCTGGCGATCACCCTGCTGATGCCGGTGCTGTTTGCGGTCGCCGGCCAGGCCACCAGCCCCGGCGTGTTCGTCGGCGCAGGTGTGGCCGGCTTTGCGCTGGTGGTCGGTGTGGCAGTCACCGGCAAGCTGCTCGGCTGCACCCTGGGCGCGCGCCTGAGCGGCCACGATTGGCGCGATAGCCTGAGCGTGGGTTCGCTGATGAACGCACGCGGCCTGATGGAACTGGTGGTGATCAAGATCGGCCTGGACAGCGGCGTGATCGGGCCGGACCTGTTCACCCTGCTGTTTGGCATGACCTTGGTGACCACGGTGATGGCCTCGCCGATGGTGGCCTGGTTGCAACGCGGCCGGCACACCGTCACCGCCAACGTGCTGGGCGCGGGCAACCGCCCGCATTGACGAGGCAGCGCTGAAACACGGCGCGGCGTCAGTAGACGTGACACGTCGCGCCGGCACGCGCATCGCAGACCATCACTCGCGCCCGTACAAACCCAGGAACATCGCCACCGTCGATTCGGCCACCTGGGCGCGTTGCTGCGGCGACAGCGGCGGCTGGCCCATGGCGATCTGCGGCCAGAACGCGAAGCCCTTGATCAATGCCTGCAGTTGCTGCGCGCCGACCTCCGGCTCCACGCCCGCCAGCCGGCCGTCGGCCAGTGCGGCGCGCACCCAGGTGGTGGTGCCTTCTTCCTTGCTGCCCAATTGCGCGATCAGCGCACGCGCGCGCTCGGGCGAATGGATGCCTTCGGCAATGGCGACGCGCGACAGGTCGATAAACGCCGGGTCGTCGAGCAGGTGCAGCTTCTGCTGCAGCAGCTGGATCAGCTGCGCGCGCAGCGGCTGGTCGGGCCGGTAGACAAGATTCACCGCGTCGGCGCTGCGTTGCCACAGCCCGCGCAGGATCTCGCCGAACAGCGCGTCCTTGCTGGGGAAATGGTTGTAGACGGTGCGCTTGGACACGCCCGCAGTGGCCGCCACGCGGTCCATGCTGGTGGCCTCGAAGCCATGCTGGCGGAACTCGACAATGGCCGCCTCGACGATGGCGTGGCGCTTGCGGTCGGTCAGCCGCTGCGGCGCGGGCCGGGGGGAAGATGCGCTCGACATCGGATCATTTTACACCCGACAGTTTACTTTCAGCCGAATGAAACTACACTGCTCGGTGTAATTTCCTCCTGCTGTTGTTCCCTGCCCCGGTCGGACTCCCCATGGCTTCCTCTCGCCCTTCCCCGTATGCCGATTCGCCGCAGTTTCGCCGCGGCCGGTTCCGCAATGCGTTGCCGCTGCCGACCACCGCGCTCAGCCTGCGCAAGCAGATCGGCCTGATCTGGACCGTCCTCTTCGACAAACCCAGCACCACGGTGCCGTCCGCGCCGCTGCCGGTACAGCCGCTGACACGCGCGCAGCTGCTTGCCGCGCCCGATCGCAGCCTGTATCGCTTGGGCCATTCCACCGTGCTGATGAAGCTGGGCGGTGGCCTGTGGCTGACCGACCCGGTGTTCTCCAGGCGCGCCTCGCCGGTGCCGTTCGCCGGGCCCAAGCGCTTCCATGCGCCCCCGATCGCGCTGGACGAGCTGCCGCCGCTGGCCGGGGTGATCCTGTCGCACAACCATTACGACCACCTCGACCGCGCCAGCATCCGTGCCCTGGCCGACCGCGTCGGCGTGTTCGTCGCGCCGCTGGGCGTGGGCGATCTGCTGGTGCGCTGGGGCGTGGACCCGGCCAAGGTGCGCCAGCTGGACTGGTGGGACACGATCAACATCGATGGCCTGCAACTCACCGCCACCCCGTCGCAGCATTTTTCCGGGCGCGGCCTGTTCGACAGTGGGCGTTCGCTGTGGTGCTCCTGGGCGATCCAGGAGCGCGAGCTGCGCGTGTTCTTCAGCGGCGACGGCGGCTATGGGCCGCACTTCAAGACCATCGGCCAACAGCTCGGTCCGTTCGACGTGGCGCTGATCGAAAACGGCGCCTACGACCAGCAGTGGCCGCATGTGCACATGCAGCCGGAGCAGAGCCTGCAGGCCTACCTGGACGTCGGCGGGCAGACCCTGCTGCCGATCCACAACGGCACCTTCGACCTGGCCATGCACGCGTGGCAGGAACCGCTGGACCGGATCGTGGCCTTGGCCGACAGCGCCGGCGTTGCACTGGCGACGCCGCGCATGGGCGAGCGGGTGGATCTGAATGCGCCCGGCAATCGCCTGCGTTGGTGGCGACAGGATGCTGCAACTCAGGCATCGGATGGCCTGGTGGCGCCGCGCTAGCCAGTGCGGTGCACGCATCCACAAACAAAAACGGGATGGCGCGTGGCCATCCCGTTTCGATTGCTGTTGCAGCTACTGCACACGCATGCGCCAACGACGCAGGCGCGTCATCCAGTCGCTCACTCCGTCAGACCGCGATTTTCCAGCAGCGCCTTGACGCTGGGATCCTTGCCGCGGAAATCGCGATACAACGTGGCCAGGTCGACGGTATTGCCGCGCGAAAGGATCTTGGCGCGGAAGGTGTCGCCATTCTTGCGGGTCAGGCCACCATTTTCCTTGAACCATTCGAACGCATCGTCGTCGAGCACTTCCGACCAGAAATACGCGTAGTACCCGGCCGAATAACCGCCGCCCCAGATGTGGTCGAAATAGCTGCTGCGATAACGCGGCGGCACTTCGGCCAGGTCCACCTTGAAGCGCTTCAGGGCGTCGGCTTCGAACTTGCTCACGTCCTGCAGCGGCGCATCGGCCGGCTGGGTGTGCCAGGCCAGATCGAGCAACGCGGCCGACAGGTACTCGGTGGTGGCGTAGCCGCTGTTGAAGGTCTTGGCCTTCTTGATCTTCTCCACCAGCTCGGCCGGCATCGCCGCGCCAGTCTGGTAGTGCTTGGCGTAATTGGCGAAGACCTTGGGATCGGACGCCCAGTGCTCGTTGAACTGCGAGGGGAACTCGACAAAGTCGCGCGAGGTGCTGGTGCCGGCGATCGAGGGGTACTTCACCTTGGAGAACATGCCGTGCAGCGCGTGGCCGAACTCATGGAACAGCGTGGTGACGTCGTCGAAGCTCAGCAGCGCCGGCTGGCCGGCGGCCGGCTTGGTGAAGTTGCAGACGTTGTAGACCACCGGCTTGGCACCGGTGAGACCGTCCTGTTCGACGAACACGTCCATCCAGGCGCCGCCGGACTTGCTGTCGCGCTTGAAGTAGTCGGTGTAGAACAGCGCCATCGAGGTGCCGTCCGCGTCGAACACTTCATACACCTTCATGTCCGCGTGATAGGTCGGGATGTCGGTGCGCTGCTTGAAGGTGATGCCGTACAACTGCGTGGCCGCGTAGAAGACGCCGTTCTGCAGCACGTTGTCCAGCTCGAAATACGGCTTGATCTGCGCCTCGTCCAGGTCGTACTTGGCCTTGCGCACCTGCTCGGCGTAGAAGTCCCAATCGGAGGCGGCGAGTTTGAAGTCTCCCTTCTGCGCGTCGATCACCTTCTGCATCTCGGCCACTTCGCGGCGCGCCTTGGCGGTGGCCGCAGGCACGGTATCGGTCAGCAGCTTGAGCGCGGCGTCCGGGGTCTTGGCCATCTGGTCGCCCAGGCTGTAGGCGGCGTAGTTGTCAAAGCCGAGCAGCTTGGCCTTTTGTGCGCGCAGCTGCGCCAGGCGCTGGATGGTCTGGCGGGTGTCGTTGGCATCGCCCTTTTCCGCGCGCGTTTCCGAGGCCTTGAGCACATCGGCGCGCAGCTGGCGGTCCTTCAGCGAGGCCAGCACCGGCTGCTGGGTGGTGTTCTGCAGGGTCAGCAGATACTTGCCATCGAGCTTGCGCGCCTTGGCCGCATCGGCGGCGGCGGCGATGTCGCCCTCGCTCAGGCCGTCGAGCCTGGCCTTGTCGTCCACCACCACCGCACCGGCGGCCGAGGCGGCCACCAGACGGGTATGGAACTGGGTGGAGAGCGTGGTTTCTTCGATGTTGAGCTTGCGCAGGCTGGCCTTGTCGGCCTCCGACAGCTGCGCACCGGCGCGCACCAGCTCTTCGTAGTCGCGCTCGACCAGACGTTTCTGCTCCGGCTCCAGGTTCAGCGTGTCGCGCTGGTCGTAGATCGTCTTGACCCGTGCGAACAGCTTCGGGTCGAGATTGATCTCGTCCTGGTGCGCAGCCAGCTTGGGCGCGATCTCTTCCTGGATCTTCTGGCGTGCATCGCTGGTATCGGCCTGCACCAGCCCGAAGAAGATGCGCGACACGCGCGTGAGCGTCTCGCCGCTTCGCTCCATCGCCTCGATGGTGTTGTCGAAGCTGGGCGGCTCGGGGTTGTCGGCGATCTTGCGGATGTCGGCCAGGTGCAGGCGCATGCCTTCCTCGAAGGCCGGCAGGTAATCGGCGTCCTTGATCTTGTCGAACGGCGGCGCCTGGAACGGCAGCGTGCTGGCGGTCAGCAGCGGGTTCGGCGCAGCATCCGCGGCCGGGGTGGTGGCGGTCTTTTCGGGCACGGTGGTGGACTCCTTACCGGACGAATCTTTTCCAGAACAAGCAGCCAGTGCCAGGGTGATGGCAGCGGCCAGAACGACGGTACGCGACATGGCGTGTGATTCCTGAGTGGGTAGCGCAGCCGGTCACGCTAGCGGGTTTGCGCAGCGTCGGCATGTGCCGTTGGATTGGGAAGATGGGTGCGATTGGGGATGCGCGCGCTACAGCGTCTCATCCTTGAAGATCGCCACGTGCGGGCTGCCGTCGGCGCCGATCCAGCCGCGGTACATGCCTTCGGTATTGAACGGGAATGCGGCGTTGCCCTGCGCATCCAGCGCGATGGCACCGCCGTCGCCGCCGGCCTTGGGAATCTCCTGGTCGATCACCGTGTCGGCGGCCTGTTGCAACGACTGCCCGGCGTATTTCATGCGTGCGCAGATGTCGTAGGCGGCTACCGCGCGGATGTAGAACTCGCCCCAGCCGGTGCCGGACACCGCGCACTGGCTGTTGGCATAGGTGCCGGCGCCGATGATCGGCGCATCGCCGACGCGGCCATAGCGCTTGTTGGTCATGCCGCCGGTGGAGGTGCCGGCGGCCAGGTGTCCCGCGCGATCCAGCGCCAGCGCGCCCACCGTGCCGAAATGCTTGGCGGTTTCCAGGTCCAGTTCGGCCTGCGCCTGACGGTCGCCGGCTTCGGCCTTGCGCGCTTTCTGCAGCTGCTGCCAGCGCTTGTCGGTACGGAAATAACCCGGGTCGACCAACGTGACGCCCTGCTCGCGCGCGAATTGTTCGGCGCCGTCACCGACCAGCATCACGTGCTTGGAATGGTCCATGACGCTGCGCGCCAGCTGGATCGGGTTCCTGACCGTGTGCACGCCGGCAATCGCGCCGGCCTTGCCGGTGGCGCCGTCCATGATTGCGGCATCCAGTTCGTTCTTGCCGTCATGGGTGAACACCGCACCGCGCCCGGCGTTGAACTGCGGCGCATCCTCCAGCACGGAGATGGTGGCGGCCACCGCATCCACCGCACTGCCGCCACCTTGCAGCACCGCGTGCCCGGCACGCAGCGCGCGTTGCATCGCCTCGCGCGCCTGCGCCTGTTCCTCGCTGGAAAGGCTGGATTTCTCCACTCCGGCGCCGCCGTGGATCACCAGCATCGGCGTGGCCGCCAGCACCGGGCCGGCAGCAAGCAGGAGGGAAAGCGACAAACACAGTGCGCGTGCGGACAAGCCCATCATGGTGTTTCCTCGGTGGAGGCAGCGAGGTGCCCGGCGGCGGCGGTCATGAATGCAGGCGACCGGCAGCGACAAAAACCTTTCAAGCGCGCGGCCGCATCGTCACAGCGTATCGCGATGCTTGCCGCGCCACGGCCGGTACCAGGTGCGGATGGCGGCGATATCGGCGGCCATGTCGGTGCCGGTCCAGAATGGCTCGCCGATGCCCACGGTCTTGCTGGGGTAGTCGAAATACACCGGCAGGATCGGCACCTTGGAATCGGAGGCAATCTTCCAGAAGCCGGCCTTCCAGTGCTCCACCCGCTTGCGGGTGCCCTCGGGGGTGATCACGTACCACATCTGTTCGGAATTGCGGATCAGCCGCACCGCCTGGCCGATGGTGCCCTGCGGCGAGCTGCGGTCCAGCGGGATGGCGCCAAGCTTGCGCAGCAGCGGGCCCAGCGGCCACCAGAACAGCTGCGCCTTGCCCAGCACGCGCACGTCGAAGCCCAGCGCGAACTTGGCCGCAAAGCCCAGGAAGCCGTCCCAGTTGGACGAATGCGGGGCGACGATCATCACCAGCTTGGGTTCGTCGGGCAGCCGCCCGAGCAGGCGCCAGCCGGTCAGACGCAGTGCCGTGCGCCCCAGCCAGCGGCCGAAGCGGCCATGGGCGCGTGGCATTGTGGGTGGAGAGGGCTGCAGCAGGATGTTGGCCTGTGTTACCGGTGGCAACGACGGGTCGGTGTGACTCACGCTTACTCCCAGTGGGACGCAGAGCGTCCACGCTTGATATGGCTGCGCTCACGCTTGGCATCCAGCCGCCGCAGCTTGGCACCATGACTCGGTTTGGTGGCGACCCGGCGCTTGGGCACCGACAGGCAGGCACTGATGATCTCGACCAGCCGCTCGCGCGCATCCTCGCGGTTGCGGTCTTGGGTGCGGAAGCGCTGCGCGTCGATCACCAGCACCCCATCGGCGGTCATGCGCCGGTCGCGCCGCGACAGCAGCCGCGCGCGCAGGGGTTCGGGCAGCGACGGCGACCCGGCCACGTCGAAACGCAGTTCCACCGCGGTGGAGACCTTGTTGACGTTCTGCCCGCCCGCGCCGCTGGCGCGCACGAAGCGCTCGACGATCTCGCTGGGCGGGATCGTCAGGCTGGGGGTGATCTGGATCGGGTCGCTGGCCATCGGGCCGATTGTATCGGCACCGGCATGGACGCGCGCGCGAACGCCGGCTTCCCGTATGCTGCGGCCGGTTCCCCCGACTGTGCAGGATGCTCCGATGACACCGCCCCGTTCCGTTGCCGCCGCCCGCGCCTTGGCGCGCCGCCTGATCGTGCTGGCCGCGCTGGCGCTGGCCACGCCCGCCGCGTTTGCGCAGGCGCCCAGCGATGCCGACATCAACCGCCTGCTGGCCGCCTCGCGCGCGCAGACCATGCTGGACACGATGCTGCCGCAGATCGAAGCGATGCAGCAGCAGCAATTCGCCCAGCTCACCGCCCAGCGCCAGCTCGACGCCGACCAGCAGGCCCAGCTGCAGCGTATCCAGGAGCGCACCCGCCAGACCGTGCGCAAGGCACTGTCGTGGTCGGAGCTGCGGCCAATGTATGTGGACATCTACAAGCGCTCGTTCTCGCGCGAGGATGTGCTGGCCATGGCCGAGTTCTACGAGAGCTCGGCCGGCCAGAGCCTGCTGGACAAGACCCCGGCACTGACCCAGAACCTGATGGGCGCGATCCAGCAGAAGATGCTGCCGCTGTTTGCCGACCTGCAGAAGGATCTGGAGAAGATCGTCAATACGCCGGCGGCGGCACCGCAGAAGCCCTGAAGGGCGGGGATGGGGGAATCGGGATTGGGGAATCGGAACAGCGTGCCTGCTGTGGCGGTTGCTGCTTGCGACGGTGGCGGTGGTGGCGCTGACGACGATTGCGCCAACCCGCTTGTCCCACTCGGTGAGGAGGCGCTTGGCCCCTCTCCTGCGGGAGAGGGGATGGGGTGAGGGTACGGTTGTGTGGATTTCCAGCAGATCGTGTGGGCGTGTTGACCGTTAGCCGCGCGCACCGCATCAAGCCGTCTGCACCGCTCCCAGCGCGGCCATCTCCCACCCGAGCAATGCGCAGGCCTTGGAAAATTCCACATCCAGCGGCGCGGTGACGCTGATGCGCCGCCCGTCGGCCGGATGCGGAAACCCCAGCCGCTCGGCGTGCAGCAGCATGCGGTGGATGCCGAGCATGCGGAAGCTGCGGTTGTGCCGGCCATCGCCGTGGCTGGTGTCGCCGATCATGTGGTGCGACAGGTGTTTCATGTGCCGGCGGATCTGCCGGAACCGCCCGGTCTGCGGCTGGCAGCGCAGCAGCGCATAGCGCGAGGTGGCAAAACCGGTGGACGGGATCTCCAGCTCGCCGGTCGCCAGGCGCTGGAAGTGCGTCACCGCCGGCTTCTTGACCGGCTTGCCGGGGCCGCCGTCCAGATCGTGGTCGACGATGAAGCGCTCCTCGGCCGGCCAGCCGCGGCAGACGGTCAGATAGTCCTTCTCCAACTCGCCGGCCATCAAGGCCTTGCCCAGCGCGCTGGCGGCCTCGCGGTCGAACGCCAGCAGCAGGCAGCCGCTGGTCGCGCGGTCGAGCCGGTGCACCAGAAAGATCGGCCGGCCCAGCTGTTCGCGCAGGCGGTCGGCCAGGAAGTCGTCCTCCCCGCGCGCCAGCTTGCTGTCGTGGACCATCAGCCCGGCGGGTTTGTCGACGACGGCCAGGAGCTCGTCCTGGAAGAGAATCTGCAAGTGCTTGGGGGATGTGCTCACCGGCGGATTATCCGCATCGTCGACACCGCATGCCACTGCGTCGCCGCGCCATATGGCGCATGCCGACCACGCGCCTTGAGGCCTGAGGGCGTGGCAGCTCGGCCGCGCACGCTCAGGCCGCGCCGCACACCGCCAGCAATTCGCCCTTGCCCACCGGCACCACGCTGCAGGTGACTGCCGGATCGTCAGCCAGCAGCGCGGTGAACGGCGCCAGTTCGTCGGCATGCGACAGCGCATTGTCGACCACCAGCAGGCCGCCGCCGCGCAGCACGCGGCGCAGTGCCGGCCACCAGCGCACGTACTCGCCACGCGCCGAATCCAGGAAGACCAGATCGATGCTCGCGCTGGCGGCCTGGGTCAGCCACGCGCCGCCGTCGCCGTGCACCACCTCCACCGACGCGGCCAGGCCGCTGCGTGCAAGCGTGGCCTGCGCCAGGTCCACCTTGTCGGCCGCAAGCTCCACCGTGGTGACGTGCCCACCGATTGCGGCGGCCGCTTCGGCCAGCCACAGCGTCGAATAACCGTTGGAGGTGCCGATTTCCAGCACGCGCCGCGCAGCGGTGGCGCGTACCAGCACGGCCAGCAATTGCCCGGTGTCGGGCGTGATATTGAGCATGCGCCGGCCACGCTCCGGCTGGTGCGCATCGTTGTCGCTACCGAACCGCGCCAGTTCGTCCTTCAACGCCTGCAGATCGATCATCGCTACCTCGCCGGGGACGGCTTCGTCATCGTGCCGCTGCAGGCGCTGCCGCTATCCAGCCGGATGCGGCAGGCCACCTGCGCAGTGCTTGAGTGCTTCAGCGCCGCAGCCAGGCGACCAGCAGGGCCACCGAGCCGGCGCCGCCGCTGACCCAGCTCCATACCGGCACCGTGCCCAGGTACCAGCCATTCGGGTGCAGGCCATACAGCACGGCAGCCACCACCAGCAGGCCGCTGCCGGTGATGGCAGTGACCACGCGCGTCTGCAGCTTGCGCAGGCTCAGGTCCAGCGCGCGCAGCTCGGCCGAGCGGATGTCGAGCTGGTGGCGGCCTTCCACCTGCTGCTTCAACCAGCTGTGCACCAGGCGCGGCATGTCCGGCGCATGGGTCATGATTTCCGGCAGGCGCTTGCGCAACTCGCCGAGCACGCGGCGCGGGCTGTAACGCTCGCGCAGGATGCGTTCGAGCACCGGCCGCGCCACCGCCCAGATGTCCAGCCTGGGGTCGAGCTGGCGGCCGACGCCTTCGATGTTGAGCAAGGTCTTCTGCAACAGGATCAGCTGCGGCTGCAGCGTCAGTTCGTAGCGCTGCGCGACGCGGAACAGCTTGATCAGCACTTCGGCCAGCGAAATCTCCGACAACGGGCGGGTGAAGTACGGCTCGCACACCGAGCGCGCGGCCGCCTCCAGTTCGTCGATGCGCACGTTGTCGGGCATCCAGCCCGCCTCCACGTGCAGCTCGGCCATGCGGCGGTAATCCTTGTGGAAGATCGCCATGAAGTTCTCGGCCAGATAGTACTGATCTTCCTGCGAGAGCTGGCCCATGATGCCGAAATCCAGCGCGATGAAACGCGGATTGAGCCGGCGCTCCGGGTCGCTGTCGACCCAGATGTTGCCGGCATGCGCATCGGCATGGAAGAAATTGTCGCGGAACACCTGCGTGTAGAACACCCGCACGCCCTTGGCCGCCAGCGCCTTGCGGTCGATACCGGCCGCATCGAGCTTGGCGATGTCGTCGGACGGAATGCCGTACACGCGCTCCAGCGTGAGCGCACGCTCGGCGGTGTGCGACCAGATCACCTCGGGCACGTACAGATCGTCCGAGCCTTCCCAGAACCGGCGCAGCACGCTGGCGTTGGCGCCTTCGCGCTGCAGGTCGAGTTCGGCCGACAGGGTGCCTTCGATCTCGGCCACCACTTCGCGCGGCCGGATCTTGTCAGCGCGCGGGTGGGTGCGTTCGACCAGCGTGGCCAGCGACTGCAGCAACGCGATATCGGCATCGATCTGGCGCTCGATGTCCGGGCGCAGCACCTTGACCACCACCTCGCGGCGCACGCCGTTGGCATCCGGCGGCAAGGTGGCCGCGTGCACCTGCGCGATCGAAGCCGAGGCCAGCGGCACGGTGTCGAACGCGGCAAACGCCACGCTCACCGGCAGGCCCAGCGCGCGCTCGACGATGAGCCGCGCCGCTTCGCCGTCGAAGGGCTTGACGCGGTCCTGCAGCAGGGTCAGTTCATCGGCCACGTCGGCCGGAATCAGGTCGCGCCGGGTCGACAGGATCTGCCCGAACTTGACGAAGATCGGCCCCAGTTCCTGCAACGCCAGCCGCAGCCGCGCACCGCGCGATTGCGCGGCGATTTCGGCACTGGCGCGCGGCACGAACGGCTTGGCCAGGCGCAGCCAGCGCTCGGCCGGCGTGTCCTGCAGCAGGTCGTCCAGGCGATAGCGCAGGATCACCCGGCCGATGCGGCTGGCCCGCAGCAGCGCCTTCATGCCGCACCTCCGGCCGCGCGCAGGCGCGCCACGCGTGCGGCCAGCCGTTCGACGTCGTCGCGCAGTTCGTCGACATCGTCGTGAAAGGCGTCCAGTTCGGCACGCGGCACCACGTCGCGCGATTCCTCGGTCACGAATTCTGCCGCGCTATGCGCCAGATCCACCGCGCTGCGGCGTGCCTGCTGCAGCGCTGCACGCACCGCATTGGCGATCTGCACGCCGAGGATCTCGCCGAACACCGCCACGAACGGCAGTTGCCAATCCGGATCGAAGCGGCCGGCCAGTTGCTGCAGCTGGCGCGCCAGCTCGGCATCGCCGGAGACCTTGAGCCGCCCGGCCGGTGCGCCGCTGCGGCGCGCGTTGGCCAGGAACGGCAGCTGGCCGAGCAAGCCGGCCAGGCTGCTGCGCACGGCCAGGTCCGGCTCCTGCGCCTGGTCCACCGGGCCGACCAGCAAGCGGCGCTCGTGCACGCGGATCTGCAGGGCCAGCGCAGGCGCCTCCAGGGTCAGTGCGATGCGTTGGCCTTCCAGTGGCAGCAGGGCATCACGGGTATCGGGGTCCAGTGCCAGCGCGCGGTTGAGCGCGGCTTGCAGGGCCTGGCCGGCGAGCGGCTTGAGTGAGTTGAACAGGGATCCGGGCATGGGCGCATTCTACCGTCCCCGCATGTCGCCACTGCTTGACGGTGGTGTGGCAAGTGCAAGCCGGAGGCCGGGGTGGCGATCATGTCAGGGCGCCTTGCGGCCAGGCCGCGTGCGTCGATCATGCAGGACTTCCTTCGGCGCCCCTGCCGCGGGCATGCTGGCGACCTCATCACGCAGGTGGCAGGAGCAGGCAATGCGCAAGATCCGGGTCGGTCTCATCTTCGGCGGCAAATCGGCCGAGCACGAGGTCTCGCTGCAATCGGCGCGCAACATTCTCGATGCGCTCGATCCGCAGCGCTTCGAGCCGGTGCTGATCGGCATCGACAAGCAGGGCCAGTGGCACGTCAACGACCCCGACAGCTTCCTGCTCAATGCCGACGACCCGGCCCGCATCGCCCTGCATCGCAGCGGTCGCGGCGTGGCCCTGCTACCGGGCGCGCAGCAACAACAGCTGCGCCCGACCCAGCCGGAGCAGGCGCTGGCGCAGATCGATGTGGTGTTTCCGATCGTGCATGGCACGCTCGGCGAAGACGGCTCGCTGCAAGGGCTGCTGCGCATGGCCAATCTGCCCTTCGTCGGCTCCGGCGTGCTCGGCTCGGCGCTGGCGATGGACAAGGACCTGGCCAAGCGCGTGCTGCGCGATGCCGGGCTCGAGGTGGCGCCGTTCGCCTGCTTCAACCGCCACACCGCCGCACATGCCGACGTGGATGCGTTGATCGCGCAGTTGGGTTTGCCGTTGTTCGTCAAACCAGCCAACCAGGGTTCGTCGGTCGGTGTCAGTCAGGTGCGCAGCGCCGATGCGTTTGCCGACGCGCTCGCATTGGCGCTGGCATACGACCACAAGGTGCTGGTGGAAGCGGCAATCGCTGGGCGCGAGATCGAATGCGCCGTGCTGGGCAATGCCACCCCGCAGGCCAGCGTGTGCGGCGAAGTGGTGGTGCACGACGCGTTTTACTCCTACGAGACCAAGTACATCAGCGAACACGGCGCCGACATCGTGATCCCGGCCGACATCGATGCGCAGACGCAGCAGCGCATCCAGCAGATTGCGGTGCAGGCCTACCAGGCGCTGGACTGCGCCGGCATGGCGCGTGTGGACGTGTTCCTGTGCGCCGATAGTCGCATCGTGATCAATGAGGTCAACACATTGCCGGGCTTCACCCGGATCAGCATGTATCCCAAGCTCTGGCAGGCAAGCGGGCTGGACTACTGCAGTTTGATCACGCAGCTGATCGAGCTGGCACTGCAACGGCATGCTGACGATCAGCTGCTGCGCAGCGCGGTCGAGCCAGGCGCATGAGCCAGGCCCGTGTGCGCGCCGTGCAACCGCACGACCACCGCGCACTGCTTGCGCTCAACAATGCGCATGCCACCGAGCTGTCGTTGCTGGATGCCGACGGGCTGGCTGCATTGCTGCAACTGGCGTGGCACGCACGCCTCGTCGCGCCGGCGGATGGCCTGCTGATCGCGCTGGATCAAGGCGCGGCTTACGCCAACCCGAACTTTGCATGGATGGCGCAACGCTTCGCGCGCTTTGTCTACATCGACCGTATCGTGATCGCCGCGCATGCGCAGCGGCGCGGGCTTGCCAGGCAGCTGTATGACGAGCTCATCCACGCCGCGCGTGCAGCGGGGCAACCGCGGCTGGTCTGCGAGGTCAACCTGCTCCCACCCAATCCGGCATCGCTGGCGCTGCATCTGCAGCTGGGTTTCCAGCCGGTCGGTGACGCGCTGCTGGGCAACGGCAAGCATGTGCAATATCTCGAAAAACTGCTTTGAAACAGAAGCGATTCAACGATGGAGCGTCCACAACGCACATGGCCCGCCTCCTTGCGGAAGCGGGCCATGCGAGCGTCGACCGGCAGCGCCGCTGCCGTGACGTATCGCAGCTAGGCGTTATACCTTGCCGCGACGGAACATCGAGATCACAGCCAGGATCAGGAACACCACGAACAGGATCCAGGCGATGTTGGTCGCCGCACCGGCGATACCGCTGAAGCCCAGCACGGCGGCAATGATGGCGATGACGAAGAAGATGATGGCGTAATGCAGCATGGCAAGGATTCCAGAAGTTGTCGTGCCGAATCGGCGCAGACGTATCCTGAAGATGCGGCGGTCTTTATCGAGTGATGGCGATGTCGTTGGAAGATGAGGATCGCAGCCGTTGCAGCCCCTCTTCGATGCTGACCTGCGGCACATAGCCGAAGTCGCGACGTGCCGGCTCCATGCTGTACCAGTGCGGCGTGCACAGCTGTTCCACCAGAAAACGCGTCAACGGCACTTCGCCAGGCAGACGCAACAGTGGCCACATGGTCTCGCAGATTGCACCGATTCTGTACGCAGTCTTGAACGACAACGAACGCGTCACCGCCGGTGCATCCACCGCAGCCAGCAGGCGATTGAGCAACTCGCGCATCGGCAAGGGCTCGCCGTTGGAGATGAAGTACGCCTTGCCCGCACACGCAGCACCTGCAGCCAGATGTGCGAACGCATCGAAATGCGCCTGCGCGGCGTTGTCGATGTAGGTGCTGTCCACCAGGTTGCTGCCATCGCCGACCATGCGCAAGCGGCCAGCGCGCGCACGCGCGGCCAGGCGCGGCAACAGATGATTGTCGCCCGGGCCCCAGATCAGGCGCGGACGCAAGGCCACCGTCGCCAGTTGCGCATCGTTGGCCGCCAGCACCGCGCGCTCGGCGATCGCCTTGGTCGCCGCGTACGCCGCGCGCAGATCTTCGCCATACGGCACTTCGTCGGCCCCCAGGCCTTCCACCGGATTGGTGGCGCGATGGGTCACGCTGGGCGTGGAGGTATAGATCAGGCGCGGCACACCATTGGCCCGACACGCGTCGAGCACGTTCTGCGTGCCCACCACATTGGCCTGGTGATAGCTGTCGTAGCTGCCCCACGCACCGGCCTTGGCGGCATTGTGGAAGACCGCATCGATACCGGCGAAGGCATGCCGCACCGCCTGCGGATCGGCCAGGTCGCCACGGATCTGGCCCACGCCCAAACTCTGCAGCACCGGGTAATCGCCGCGCTGGAAACTCACCACCTCATGCCCACGCGCGATCAAGCCGCGGCACAACGCCTGGCCAAGAAAGCCACCACCACCGGTTACCAGGATGCGCACGCATCACCTCCATCGCAAGGACGCACACGATAACGGGCGCGGCCGGAATTGGCGATGCGGCCAGCTGCGTGCGCGATACGCATCCACAGGTCAACCACGCTGCTGCGCCGCCCAGATCGCCAGCGTTTCGCGGCCGATCTTGGCGTTGTGGCGAATGTCCACCGGAAATCCGGAATGGCGCAGGAAACGCGTGACTCCAGCCGTGTGCGGGTGCGCAGCGCCCAGCGCGCGCAATGCGGTTTCCACTTGTGCAAATGCCGATGCCGGCACGCCAGGCTGCAATTCCACGCACAGCACCGGCTGTTGCTGTCCGGGTGCGCCGACACCGACCAAGGCGGTGCGCCGCACCTGCGGATGCACGTTGAAGACCGGCTCCACCTGCTCGGTGTAGAGCGGGCCGGTGGCGGTTTCCACGCGGTGGGTCTTGCGCCCGCAGAACCACAAGCGCCCTTCGGCATCGAAGTAGCCCACATCGCCCATGCGATGCACGATGCGTTCGCTGCCATCCGCGTTGCGCTCGCGGATCTTGGCAATCCGCGTGGCCGCGTCGCGGTTGAAGTAGGTGTCGGTGGTGGTGGGGCCAGCGACGGTGATCTCGCCCACCTCGCCCGCCGCCAGCACGCGCGTGCCGCTCCACTCGTGAATGGCCGCATCGTCGATGGCGATGATGCGCACCTCGTTCGGCGCGACGACCTGGCCGACGCAGGTGCCGGCACCGGCCTCGGTGGCCGCGCGGGTGGCGTCCAGCGTACGCCCTTCAATCGCTGCCACCGGCAGGCATTCGGTGGCGCCATACGGCGTCCAGAATTGCGCATCTTCCGGCAGCAACGCGCGGATCTTGGCCACCACGTCCGGCGGCACCGGCGCACCGGCAGAGGTGGCCAGGCGCACGTTTGGCAAGGGCTGGCCGTAGTCGGCCAATACGCGCATCAATGCCGGCGAGCCGAACAACTGCGTGACTCCGAAGCGGTCGATCGCATCGTGCAGCTTGCGCGGATCGGCAGTGGCCGGGCGGGTCGGATCCATGTCCGGAATCACCGAGGTCAGCCCCAATGCCGGATCGAACAGGGCAAACGGCGGAAACGTCGGCAGATCCACGCCACCGGGCTGCATGCCGAAGGCATTGCGCAGCAATTCGATCTGGCCGACGAAATGCCGGTGGCGGTACACCACGCCCTTGGGCACGCCGGTGGAGCCGCTGGTGAACAGGATGGCGGCCACATCGTCCGGCCCGGTGTTGGCCAGCTGACTGCCGGCGCCGGCGCCATCGCGCTCCACGCGCGCCAGTGTCACCCCGCCCCAGCCGTAACGGCCACCGACGCTGACGATCTGCTTTGCAGAGCGCGCCCACCGCAGCAGACGACGCGCCAGCTGCGCAAGCGGAATGCCAATGAACGCCTGCGGCTGCGCTTCGTCCAGGCATTGCTTGAGCGCACGCTTGTCGATGCCCGGATCCACCAGCACCGGCACCGCACCGGCCTTGAACAAGGCAAACATCAGCAGGAAGAATTCCGGCGACGGGCGCACCATCACCACCGCGCGCGCACCGCGTCCGATGCCGTGCAGGGCCAGACCGGCAGCGATCGCATCGCTGCGCGCGTCCAGCTCGGCATAGCTCAAGGTCACATCGTAGGCGGCAAACCCGTTGGCGGCGCGGCGGCCCGGGCAACGGATGGCGATCTGCGCGGGGCGCTCGCGCGCGAGTTCCGGCAGGGTGACGGCGATATTGCAGAGAGTCGTCGTAGTCATTGCCGCATTATCACCCATGCGCCGACGGTGCCGGCCGCTTGACCGCGCTCAGGTCAGCTGCGCTGGTGCGTGCTCCCAGCGCAGCGATGGCTGACGCGGCGATTGCGCGTCGTCGGGCCATAACAACACCGCGCGCGCGCGAGGTGCCTGCCCGCGCAAGGCGCAGCGCCTTGCACACACGCGCTGCGTCGAGCGATGCAGATGAACCGCTAACCGGCGCACGGCCGCGCCACTTGTATCGCAGCGTGGTTCGGTCAGAATGCCGCGCTCACCACGTTGTTTCGCCGCGCAAGGCCCGGCATTCCATGGCACATCCCTGCCTTACCTGCGGCGCTTGCTGCGCCTATTTCCGCGTCAGTTTCCACTGGAGCGAAGCCGATCCCGCATTGGGCGGCAGGGTGCCGATCGAGCTGACCGATGCGCTGCGCACCCACGAACGCGTCATGCGCGGCACCTCGCAATCGCAGCCGCGCTGCATCGCACTGGACGCGGACATCGGCCGCTACAGCCGTTGCAGCATCCATGATCGTCGGCCCTCCTCCTGTGCTGCCGTGCCGGCCTCGCTGGAATTCGGCCAGCGCAGCGCGCAGTGCGACAAATCCCGGCTGGCGCACGGCCTGCACGCACTGACCGAGGCCGACTGGCTGGGCGTGGACGAGGCGCAACGCAATCCGCTGCCACCGTTGTAACGGCCATCGCTGCGAGTGAGCGCGGCATCCACACGCAACGACCAACAGACCGACGGCATGGCCGGCCCCATCGTTCGTGCATCCGCGCTCTGCATGCAGCAGGCACTCATCGAGCGAGCGCCTGCGTGGCCATGCCAGCAGCGCTTACAGCGGGTGGCGCTCCAGAAATGTACGGATCGCCGGCACCAGCACTTCATGCTTGTCTTCCAGCACGTAGTGATTGGCATCGTCGAACGCGGTGACCTCGGCATTGGGCAATGCCTTGCGGAAGCCGGCCAGGAAATGCTTGTCGAAGCAGATATCGCGCAGGCCCCAGGCGATGAACGCCGGGCGATCGGCGAACGACGGCAATGCCTGCGCCGAGCGCTCCAGCAGCGACCAGGCCTGGTCGGCGGGCGACAGCGGAATATCCTGCATGAAGCGAATGGTGGAGATGCGATTGCGCCAATTGTTGTAGGGCGCCACATAGGCGCGACGCACCTCCGCCGGCATCCGCCGCGACACCCCGAACCAGGATGCGCCGGAGGAAAACGCATTGAACGTGCGGATGAACCATTCGCCCGGTCCCCAATGCCGCCCCATTGCGATCTGCCACGGCATCGGTTTTTCCGGCGGCAACGGGAACGCAGCGGTGTTGGTGATCACCAGCCGCTTGACCTGCGCATGGTGCGACAACGCCCAGCCGAACCCGATCATGCCGCCCCAGTCGTGCACCGCCAGCGTGACCGGACCGGTGATGCCCAGATGCCGCAACAACGTGTCCAGATCATCCACGCGCGACTGCAGCGTGTAGTCGTAACGCGGCTGCGCGTCGGGCGCATCGTCCGGCTTGTCGGACAGTCCCATGCCGATATGGTCCGGCACGATGCAGCGGTAACGATCCGACAGGCCGCTCACCAGGTGCCGCCACAGATAGCTCCACGACGGATTGCCGTGCAGCATCACGACCACCTCGCCATCGCGCGGACCTTCGTCCAGATACGACATCGCAATGCCGGGACGCACCTCAAGGCGCTGGGGAGTGAAGGGATAGCCGGGGTAGTTCATGGATCTCTCTATTTGCTGAAGCTTGGGCTGGGTGCGTGGCAAGTCGCCAGCTACATCGCCACGACAGTATCGAAAATACGCTGGATGTCTCTGCATCGTCGGCAACAGCCGCGCGCAAACGCATCGCTCACAGCGGCTGCGCCCCTTCGCTGAGGATGTCGAGATAGGCGTGATAGGCAAAAATACGATGCCGCTGCTGGCCGGTGAGTTCGTTGACGATTTCCAGCTCCTGCAGGGTGCGTACCGCAGCACGGATGGTGGGCGCACTCAACGACAGGGCGGGCGCCACCTGCGGCACTGCCAACACCACGCGCCGCGCGAACTGCTCAAACACCAAGCCGACGTTACCTGCTCGCTGGCCCAAAGCCGCAATGCGGGCCCGATCACGTGCCAACAGTGCCAGCAGGCGCTGCGCGGTGCCGACGGCTTGTTGCGCGGTCTCTGCCACACCATCCAGAAAGAAACCCAGCCATCCTTCCCAGTCACCGTTGAGTCGCACCGCATTGAGGCGATCGTAGTAATCGGCACGACGGCGCTTGAAATACAGGCTCAGATACAGGCTGGGCTCCCGCAGCACGCCTTCGCTGCACAGGATCAAGGTAATCAACAGCCGTCCCAGGCGCCCATTGCCATCGCTGAAGGGATGGATGGTTTCGAACTGCACGTGGGCAAGCGCCGCCTTCACCAACGGCGGCATCTGCCCCTGCGGCGCATGCAGAAACTGTTCGAGTGCCGACAGCGCGTCGGGCAATGCATCTGGCGGTGGCGGAACAAAGTGCGCAAGTGCAGGCGAGGCCCCGCCTACCCACGCCTGACTCCGGCGGATTTCACCTGGCTGCTTGCCGGCTCCACGCCCGCCCTGCAGCAATAGCGCATGCATCTCGCGGATCAAACGCAGCGACAGCGGGAAATCGTCCTCGCGCAGGCGCCGCAAACCATGGTTGAGGGCCGCGACATAGTTGGACACTTCTTCGACATCGTCGACAGGCACGCCCGGTGCCGCATCCATCTCGAACAGCAACAGGTCCGAGAGCGATGACTGGGTTCCTTCGATCTGGGACGACAGCAAGGCTTCCTTGCGGATGTACTGATAGAGAAACAGCTCCGGGTCCGGCAGCATCAGCGTGATGCCGTCCAGTCGCCCCAATGCCTGGTCGGCGCGCTCTTTGCGCGCCACCAGTTCGGCCTGTGCGAAATCCAGTGCCGGCACTCGCGGCAACGGATCAGGGACGAACGCCTGGTAACGGCTCCCTGCGAGAGCGCCAGCAACATAGTGTCCAGTGATGCGCTGAGCCATCGTCTTTCCTTACAGACCGCAACTATTCCTGCGAGGAAACTTAGATACCACTTTTTTACTTAAGCAGCGATATTGCCCGGCGTGCAAGAGCATCGGCCGGGCACTATCACACGCATTACCAGACCACTTCCGCCATCGAGCAGTTCAGGCCAGAACCAATTCCCATCAACGCGATGCGGTCGCCCTTCTTCAAGCGGCCGAGCTCCTTGAGCTTGCTGAGCACGATCGGGACCGAAGCCGGGCCGATGTTGCCGTGTTCGCCGAAAATGGTCATGACCTTGGCCGGGTCGATGCCGAACGACTTCACGAATGAAGCGGTATGCGGGCGACTGACCTGGTGGATGACGAACTGGTCCAGCTCGTCCACTGCCCAGCCCATCGCCTGCTTGGCGGCCAGGAAGGTCTTCTGTGCCAGCTTGATGCCTTCGATCAGCAGCAGGCGGGTGTCGGTGACCATGCGGTCCAGGTTGCCGCGGCACAGCTTGTTCCATTCGGTGGCCGAGCGGGTCACGCCACCCTTGTAGCGCGGGGCATCGGGCACCAGCTCGGTGCGCGCCATCACCATCGCTGCGGCACCGCAGCCCAAGGTCAGCGCAGCGAGTTCATTGCGGAACTCTTCTTCGGTGACGTCGGGCGAGGTCATGCGCTCGAGGGTCTTTTCGTACACCAGGTTGGCGGTTTCGCCATCGACGACCAGCGCATAGTCGATCTCGCCGCGCTCAAGCATGCGGGCGGCGATGTCCATGCCGTTGATGAAGGCAAGACAGGCGTTGGCGACGTCAAAGGTGACGCAGTGGTCGCCGACCCCGAGGTTGCCGGACACGATGGAGGCGGTGGACGGCTCCAGGTAGTCGCGGCTCACCGAGGTGTTGACCAGCAGGCCGATCTTCTCGATGCCGATGCCGGCGTCGAGCAGCGCCTTGCGCGCAGCCTGGGTGGCAGCGTCCGAGGCCTGGACATCCTGGTCCCACAAGCGCCGTGCATGGATACCGGCAACGTCGCCCAACACGTCGGTTCTGATCCCGAGGCGGTCGTAGGTCGGTTGCAGGCGCTCGTTGATTTCCTTGGAAGTCAGCGTGTGCGGCGCATCAATATGCGCCAGTCCCGCGATGGAGACATTCTGGAAGAGCATCGAAGTAGCGCCATGGCGTCAGGCGAGGGGGCGCTAGTCTAGCCGCTGGCTGGTTTTACCGCATCTTTACAATTGCAGCGGCCGCGCCCCAGCCCAACGGTTCAGCGCGGCGGGCAGCGGAAGGCGTTGAAGCGCTGGCTGCCATCGGCCGGCTGGCCCTGCGCCTGGACCGTATTGGCATTGGCGCCCGGCGCCTCGTTGCGTGCCAGCGTTTCCAGTTCTTCCTGCACCCGCAATGGGTTGCGGTTGTAAAAGCCGACCTTGCTCTTGACCGACACCACCACCTCGCCCTGCTGCTGACAGCCAGCTGGCACAGGGCCTGCGGGCAGCACCTGCACGCCTTTGCCGCTTTGCTCGATCGGCACCCAGGTGCAGGCCGTGGCAGTGGTGGCAACCAGAACAGACAGCATCAGCACGCGCATAAGTCTTAGACACCTGAGGACGAAGCCGGATTGTGCCGCAGTTGCCGGGTGGCGATCGGCGTGCGCTGCATGACCGCACGCCGCGCATTCAGCGCGCTGAACACCAAGCAGATCGTCGTGTTCTCTCGCTTCGGCCGGTGTCCGGCGCCCGCAACCGCGTCCGGGTGTCCGGACGCGGACACCGCTGCCGCGCATAAATCCTTTTAAAAACAATCCACTGGAACTGGCACGCGGTTTGCTGCATGGCATGGGCAAGCAGCGGGAAGCGACCTCGATCAATGAAAATGACCGCCAGCTGAATAAGTAAAACTGCGCCGCGAAAGTTATTGCACTTACCGGAACGGTGTACTACCTTACTACCACACCACTGATCGCCCACACCAAGAGACCTCGCCATGAAGACCCAGACCCTGCGCATCGCCCTCTCCGCCGCCCTGTTTGCCGGTACCGCCCTAGCCGGTTTCGCCCAGGCCGCCAGCCTGACCACGCTGGACACCGTGCAGGTCCGCCCGTCGGCCGACCAGATCGCCCAGCAGGCACTGGAGCGCAACAGCGACATCCCTACCCTGGCCGCCGTGCAGGTGCGTCCGTCGGCCGAGCAGCTGGCCGCCCTCGCCGCCGAGCAGGCCGGCCCGCGCATCCTCACCCTCGCTGCGGTGCAGGTGCGGCCGTCCGCCGACCAGCGCGCCGACCTGGTGACCCGCAACGCCGCTGCCAGCGCGCAGAGCACCTCCGGCCAGGCCGCTGCCGCCATCGGCGCGCTGATGGGCCAGGTCATCGTCAACCTGCCGGTGCCGCAGCTGCAGCCGTCGCCGGTCGAACTGGAAGCGCTGGTCAACGCCGCCATCAGCCTTTGAGCACGCGCGCAGCTACACTGCGCGCATGTCAGCCCCCGTCCTCGATGTCATCCTGTTTCAGCCGGAAATTCCGCCCAATACGGGCAATGTAATTCGCCTGTGCGCCAACACCGGCGCGCGCCTGCACCTGATCGAGCCGCTCGGCTTCGACCTCAGCGACAAGCAGCTCAAACGCGCCGGCCTGGACTATCACGAATACGCAAGCCTGCAGGTGCATGCCGACCTGCCCACCGCCCTGGCCGCGATCGCGCCCAAGCGCGTGTTTGCACTGAGTACGCGCAGCACCGTGCGTTACGACACACCGCAATTTGCCGATGGCGATGCCTTCCTGTTTGGTCCGGAAACACGCGGCTTGCCCGCCGACGTGCTGGAGTCGATCCCGCCACAGCACCGGCTGCGCCTGCCGATGCGCCCGGACAACCGCAGCCTCAATCTGTCCAACACCGTTGCGGTGATGGTGTTCGAAGCGTGGCGTCAGTGGGACTTCAGCGGCGGCCGATAAACCGTGGCGATGCAGACGGCTGGCTGACTGCGGCACCGTCCGCCCCGATCCCGGCGCGCAGCATGGTTCCCGTACCGGTCTGTCACTCAACGCGTGCTCCGCGCGTATGCCAGTCGCGGGCGTTGCCGTTTGCGTGCTGCTCCGCGCCGCTGCCATGACCTCATTGCATCGCCTGGGCATCGGTCGCTGCCTGCAACATGCCGCGGCAGCCTGCCCAGAGCGCCACCGCCAGCAGGGCGATGGCGCCCAGCGCCAGAAACGCGATGCGATAGCCGAAGGCGTGCGCCAGCCAGCCGCCCAAGGCCGGGCTCAGCGCCGCGCCCACACCTTGCACCGTCATCACCGCGCCCTGGCCGACATTGACGCGCCCGGTGCCCTGCAGCAATCGCGCCACCAGTGCCGGCACCACCACGGCCTGCAGGCCGGCGCCGAGTCCGTCGAGGATCTGCACCGGAAACACGCCCCAGCCATGGATCAGCGACGCTGCCACCAATGCACGCAGCGGCAAGGCCATGAAGGCCACCAGCAGCACCCACCAATGCCCGTGCACGCGGATCCAGCGCATCGCCAGCAATGCCACCACCACCATCGTGGCCTGCGCGACCACGATGGTGGTCGCCGTCAGCGCACTCGCATCGCCCGCATGCGCGGCCACGATGGCCATGCCGTAGAGCGGCAGCATCGCCGCATTGCCCAGGTGGAACAGCCCCAGGGTGATGGCCAGCAAGGCCAGTGGCCGGCAGGTCAGCAACACCCGCCAGCCGCTGAGGGTGTCCGCGCCGTCGGCATGGCCCAGGCCGCGCGCGGCACGATGGTCGATGGCCGCAGACGGAATCAGCAGCACCGCCGCGACCGCCAGCACACCGAACGCGGCGGTGAGCACGAACACCGCCGCAAACCCGTAGCGCCAGCCCAGCCAGCCGGCCAGTACCGCAGCCAGCATGTTGCCGGCGTGGTTGGCGACCTGATTGCGCGCCAGTTGATGATCGAATCCGCGCGCGTGCACCAGCCCCAAAGTGATGCCGGTGAGTGCCGGGCCGATGCCGGCTGCCGCCAACGTCGAGACGATCTGCGCGGTGACCACACCGGAGGAGGTCGGATGCAGCCAGATCAGCGCCGTGGCCAACAGGATCGCCAGGCAGCCCACCACCACCACGGCGCGCTTGCGCCGGGTGCTATCGACCAGTGCACCGGCCGGGGTGGTGGCGAGCATGCCGGCGATGCCGCCCACGCTCATCACCGTGCCGATCGCCGCCACCGACCAGCCCCTGGATTGCAGGAACACGCTGAGAAATGGCCCCAGCCCGTCCTGCACATCGGCCACGCTGAAATGCAGCGCCTCCAGTGCGCGGCTGCCACGGGGACGCGGTGTGCTCATGCGCATCGGCGCTCTCCACGAAACGATGAAAGGCGACTGCGCATGCTGGGCGGCATGTGCGACCCAATCGCGGTCGCACGGCGCCAGCACGGCAGTCGCATTGCAGGCTGCTAGTGCTTCGGCTTCGGCTTCGGCTTATGCGCACCCGGACCATGCGGATGCTCGATCTGCTTCAGCGACGCGGCCTTGGCGCCCAGGGCATGCGCGTGGATCAGTACCCCGTGCGGGGTCGTCCTGGTATCGCCTTCGGCCACCAGCGTCTTGCCGACCACCAGCTGCTTGGCGAAGTCCTCTCCGGCATGCGGTGGGAACCGCACCGTGACCTCGTCGTCCAGCAACGCGCCATGCACCTGCCCGTGCGGGCCGTGCAGCAGGCGCGCGATGGTGCCGCTGTGCTGGGTGAGCTGCGGCTTGGGCGGCTTGCCGGCGGGCGGTTTGGGCTTGGGCTTGGCATGCGGCCCGTGCGGGCCCTCATCGACGATACGCTTGCCACCCTCCGGATCAATCGCCAGGGCCACCAGCATGTCCACATCGCGCGGCTTGAGGCCACGCACACTCAAGGTGCTGCCGGGCTTGAGCGCCTTGAGCAAGGCGGCGGACAGGTGCGGCGGCGTGTGCACCTCGGTGCCGTCGGTCAGCAGCAGGCCGTCGATATCGGCCTTGGGATTGAGCAGAAAGCGCGCCAGCGTGCCGCGGGTTTCGGGAAGGAAATCAGGGTCGACCCAATGCATGAAAAACTCCAGAGAAGTGAGAACCGGCCGATGCCGGCAAGCCGCGCCCGTCGCCACGCATGCGGCGTGGTGAACAGGCGCGTAGAGGGGAACGCGACGGGTAAGCGCCGCCGCGTGGGCGGCGGCGCCCTGGATCAACGCGGCGCCGGAGCCGGCGCTGGCGGTGCGGCCGGCGGGACAGGCGGGGCCGGTGGTGCGGGCGGCACCGGGCCGTCCGGGCGCGGCGGGCTGAACAGCGCACGCTGCGAGGCGCGATCGCGGCCCAGTTGGGTGGCTTCGATGGCGCGGCCGTTGGCGGTGGCAACCCCGAAGCCGCTCACGCTCAATGGCGCGCCGGCCCGCAGCAGATCACCGAACTGAAGCGCCAGATGCGGCGGCATCCGCACCAGCGTGCCATCGCTCAGCAACGCGCCATTGGTCTCGCCACCCGGGCCGTAAACCAAGCGCTCGATGCGTCCTTCCGCCTGCAACGGCGTCAACGCGGCAGGTGCTGGTGGCGCCGGCGGCATGGCGCCCGTCGGCGGCTGGTCGACCACTTCGCGCCCACCACGATTGGAGCGGATGCTGCTGGCGCGCAGCACCGGCAGGCTGCCCAGGCGATAGCCCTGCACGCTCACCGTATCGCCCCGGCGCACCGCAGCCTGCAACTGTGCGGACAGATGCGGTGCAAATGCCACCTGGGTGCCATCGCGCAACCACAGGCCGTCAACCTCGCCATTGGGATTGAGCATGAAGCGCTCGACCGTGCCGGTGATGCGCACCGGGGTGGCGGCCAACGGCGCAGGCGGTGCGGGCGGCACCGGCGGAGCCGGCGGTGGCGTGCCGACCGGCGCGCGCGGCGCCATCGGTGCTGCCGGCGGTGTGGGAGCCTGCGCGGCAGCGGTCGCCACGCTGCAGGCCAGTGCGAAAGCAAGTGCGGTCTGACGAATCATGCGATGTCTCCAACGCGGCAGGAGCGCCGCTCGCCCTGGAGATAAAGCAGCAATCGTGCCAACAGCGAGTCCGTTGTTTTATAAGGGTTTTGTGTCTGCACGCGCGCGGACAGTCGTCTGCGTTTCATCCACCACTGTCCGCTTTGCAGACACGTTGCAGCTCGGGTTGTGTTTCGACCCTGCAAGGCAAGAGCGTGCCGGGCACGCTCGACGGTGGCGTGCGCGTGCCGATGTCCGGGCTGGATTTCGAACGCGTGGTGCTGCGCTTTCCGGCTGCACCGTTTGCTGGTGCAAGGCCGTAGCCAATGCTGCGAGTGGCAGCGGCGACATGCAACCAACAGGTGCGCATGACAACAGGTGCACGTGCTGCTGTGCGCGTATTGCGTCGTGACCGAGGCGGCAGCCTGCAACCATCGCGTCCGGTGATCGCTGCGCCTACTGCAGGCCGTACTCATCGAGCTTGCGGTACAGCAGCTGGCGATGAATGCCGAGCCGGCGCGCGGCTTCGGCGCGGTTGCCGCCACTGTGCGCCAAGGCGTCCTGGATCATCTGCTTTTCCAGCCGCGCCACCGCCTCGGGCAAGGTGCCTTCCGGTGGCGCTGTCGTCGTGGGCTGCTCGGCATCGTACTCGAGCGCGTCGTCCAGATCCGCGGCAACGATGCTGTGGCCGCGCACCAGCAGCTGGCTGCGTTGCATGACGTTACGTAGCTCGCGCACGTTACCGGGCCACGGGTAGGCCAGCAGCCGCGCTTGCGCATCCGCCGACAGCGCGCGCGCCGCGCCTTCGCCGCTGCGCAGAAAATACTGCGCAAGCAGCACGATGTCCTGCCCGCGTTCGCGCAGCGGCGGCAGTTCGATCGGCACCACATTGAGGCGATAGCGCAGATCGCTGCGGAACTGTCCTGCCGCCACCCACGCCGCCAGATCGCGATGCGTGGCTGCCAGCACGCGCACATCCACTTTTTGCGCGCCGCGCCCGCCCAGCGGCGTTACTTCGCCCTCCTGCAGGAAGCGCAACAACTTGGCCTGCATCGGCAGCGGCATGTCGCCGATCTCGTCCAGGAACAACGTGCCGCCATCGGCTTCGCGAATCAGGCCGATGCGGTCGCTGGTCGCCCCGGAAAAGGCGCCCTTGCGATGGCCGAACAATTCGCTTTCCATCAACTCCAACGGGATCGCCGCACAATTGACTGCCACGAACGCCGCATTTGCGCGTGCGCTGGCGCGATGCAGGGCGCGCGCGACCAGCTCCTTGCCGGTACCGGTTTCGCCGGTGATCAACACCGGCAGATCGGAGGCTGCCGCCAGCCCGATGCGTTTATGCACGGTACGCATCGCCGGACTGTGGCCGACCAGGCCGTCGTCGTCGTCGGGTGGTTCGCTCGCTGCGGCATCGGCATCGGCATCGGCGTCGGCATCGGCGCGACTCGCCAATGCACGCTCCACCACCTCGACGATATCGGCACGCCCCACTGGCTTGACCAGGTGATCGAATGCACCCAGCGTCATCGCCTCGATGGTGTTGCCGCTGGAGGCGTACGCGGTGAGCATCACCAGCGGCACCTGGCGCGCGCGGGGATCGTCCGCATGCGCACGCAGCACCTGGATGCCGTCCATACCGGGCATGCGGAAGTCCACGAACGCCAGCTCGATGCCGCCCTCGTTCAGGCGCAGCAAACCATCGGCGCCGTTGTCGACCGCGATCACCGTATGGCCGAGCGAGCGCAGCGTTGCCTGCAAGGTGGCCAGGAACGCCGCATCGTCGTCGATGATCAGGATGCGCGCCATGGCAGCTCCAGAATGAAATGGGTCATACCGTCGGCGTGTGCATAACGCACCTGCCCGCCATGTGCACGGGCGATCTCGCGCACCAGCGCAAGCCCCAGGCCATTGCCGTCGGCGCGACCGCTGACGAACGGCTCGAACAATTGCGAAGCGATGGCATCGGCGATGGCCGCGCCACGATTGCTCACCCGTAGCTGCAGCAACCCATCGCTGGCGCTGGCCTCCAGCGTCACCGCGCTGCCTGCATCGGCGTGCTGGAGCGCGTTGCGCAGCAGATTGTGTACGGCACGGCCGAGCTGCTGCGGATCGAGCATCCACTGCAGCGGCGCGTCCGGGACGCGCAGCTGTGGCGCCGGCGCGCCCGGCGGCAGCACGGCAGGATCGAGCAAGCTCGCCAGCCAGTCCTGCACCACCACCGTCTCCAGCTGCAGCCGGATCGGCTGCACCATGCCGAGCAGGCTTTCGACCACCCCATCCAGGCGACGGATCTGCCCCAGCATCAGCTCAGCGTGCGCGGCATCGTCCGGCGTGCCCTGGCGCGTGGCGATTTCGTTCTCCACGGCCAGGCGCATCGTGGCGATGGGGTTGCGAATCTCATGCGCCACCGTGGCGGTCAGGCGCCCGAGTGCGGCCAGCCGCTCGTGCCGTGCCAGCTCGTCGGCCAGCCGCCGCGTCTGCGCCAAGGCCTGCGCATTGCGCTGTGCGTAATCGCTGACTGCAGCGCCCAGCCGGTCCAGCTCGGGTGCGCCGGTGACCGGAATCTGCGGAAGTTCGGTATCGGCGGCCAGCGCCTGCTGGATGCGCTGCAGGCGCTGACTCCAGCGCCGCACCACCACGCCCAGGGCAATCGCCGACATTGCCACCATGGCGAAGATCAGCAGCATGCCGATCGCCAGTGGCCGCCAGGCATCGGAGGTGCTGGCCGGCACCCGCGACATGGTCCAAGCGGCGGTTCCCGCGGCCAATGGGCAGGCGCTGATCAGCACCACTTCGCGGCTGCCGTCGCGACGAAAATCCACGGCCTTGTTGCCCACCGCACTCTGCCGCGCGGTACTGACGATCGTGGTCCACTCGGCGGCCGGGATATCGGTCTTGTGATCGCTGCCGTCGTAGGTGGGATAGGCGTAGGCAACGAATCCCTTGTCGAGGTTCCACACCCCGCCCTCCACACCGGGCGCATCGGCCAGCACCAGTTGCACCACCACCGCGGCCAACCCGGCGCCGTTGTCGCCGCTGCGCGCCGCCTCGCTCGCGCCGGCGTAGCGCTGCACGATGCGTGCGCATTGCGCGGTCAATTGCTGGCGCGCATCGTCCAGTCGCACGCCTTCGGTCTGTCGGTACAGGCCATACAACATCGTGGCCACGCCCACGCAGGCAGCCAGGATCACCACCCAGATCAGCAGCAACTGGCGCAACAACGAACGAGGCATGCGAGGGTCCGGTAAAGACGTGCGGTTTCAGAACGCGGTAACTGTGTCAGCGCATGTTGGTCTTGACCAGATCGATCACCTCGTCGCCGCGCCCGCTCATCACTGCCTTGAGCAGATACAGGCCCATGCCCTTGGCCTGTTCCAGCTTGATTGCCGGCGGCACCGCCAGTTCCTGCGTGGCGATGCGCACATCCACCAGCGCCGGACCAGAGTGCGCGAAGGCCTGCCGCAACGCCCGCTCCAGTTGCGCGGACTCATCGACCCGGATGCCCAGGATGCCCATCGCATTGCTCATCGCTGCGAAGTCCGGATTGCGCAACTCGGTGCCGGTATCCAGATAGCCGGCGGCCTTCATTTCCATCGCCACGAATCCCAGCGAGGCATTGTTGAACACCACGATCTTCACCGGCAGGCGCAGCTGCGCCAGCGAGATGAAATCGCCCATCAGCATCGCAAAACCGCCATCACCTGACAGCGCAACTACCTGACGGCCCGGATACGCCGACTGCGCACCCAGCGCCTGCGGCATTGCATTGGCCATCGAACCGTGGTTGAACGAACCGAGCAAGCGGCGTTGTCCGTTCATGCGCAGGTAGCGCGCGGCCCACACCGTTGGCGTGCCGACATCGCAGGTGAATACCGCATCCTGGTCGGCGATCTGGCTGATCATGCGCGCCACGAATTGCGGATGCAGCGGCTCGCCTGGATCGGCCGGCACCGCCAGATCGTCCAGTCCCTCGCGCGCCTTGCGATAGTGCGCCAGCGCCTTGTCCAGGAAGTCGCGTTTCTCGCGTCGCTGCAGCTGCGGCAGCAAGGCGGCGATGGTTTCGCCCACATCCGCTGCGATGCCCAGCTGCAACGGCGTACGCCGCCCCAGCGCGCTCGGGTCGCGGTCCACCTGCACGATGGTCGCGTCCTTCGGGTAGAACTGCCGATACGGGAAATCCGTGCCCAGCATGATCAAGGTGTCGCAGTTGAGCATCGCGTGATAGCCGGAGCTGAAACCGATCAGGCCGGTCATGCCGACATCGAACGGGTTCTCCCACTCCACGTGTTCCTTGCCCCGCAAGGCATGCACGATCGGCGCGCCCAGGGTGTCGGCCAATGCCACCACCGCATCGTGTGCGCCCGCGCAACCGCTGCCGCACAACAGCGTGATCGCTTCGCTCTGCTGCAGCAGCGCGGCCAGTTGCTGCACATCTTCGGGAGCCGGCAGCACGCGCGGTTGGCGCAGTTGCGGCCACGCCGTGGGGATGTGCTTGTCCACTTCCAGCAGTGCGATATCGCCGGGGATCACCACCACCGCCACGCCTTGCTGCAGGATGGCCGCACGCATCGCGCGGTGCAGCACTTCCGGCAGCTGCGCCGGATTGGTCACCAATTCCACAAAGTGACTGCACTCGCGGAACAGTTCCTGCGGATGCGTCTCCTGAAAATAGTTCAGCCCGATCTCGGACGAGGGAATATGCGCGGCGATCGCCAGCACCGGCTGGCGGCTGCGATGACAATCGAACAGCCCGTTGATCAAGTGCAGGTTGCCCGGCCCGCAGCTACCCGCACACACCGCCAGCTTGCCGGTCACCGCCGCCTCGGCGCCGGCAGCGAACGCAGCCACCTCTTCGTGGCGCACGTGCATCCATTCGATCGTCTGCATCTCGCGCAAGGCATCGGTCAGGCCGTTGAGGCTGTCGCCGGTCAACCCCCAGATCCGCTCCACCCCCGCGCTCTGCAGCGTCTCGGCCAGAAACCGCGCCAACGTCTTTTTCTTCGCCACGATGCAGCTCCACGCTTGTTCGACAAGCCTTGCATGCTCCCAGTCACAGTGTCAGCGCAATGTGCTTGCACGCTGCAAACGCAGTAAAAATCACTGCAAAACAGCCGCTTCTATACATGCGCATCACATCGACGCGATGTAACCGCCAATGCATCACGCTTTGCGCGTGCGCTACGCGCATTGCAATTTGATGACAAGGAAGCGGAGCTGAACTGGGCGCGATGATTCATGGACCAGTCAGTCCAAAATTCATGTCGCGTTCCATCGAATAACGGAGAATTTACATCTCGGCAGCGAACGGCATCCGCCTCAGCGCCGGCCCAAACCATAAGTACAGGTATCGATCATGAAGAATTCCCTGCTGGCCCTCGGCCTTCTCGCAGCCCTGCCGTTTGCGGCCTCCGCTGCTGAAAACCTCTCCTACAACTTCGTCGAAGGTGACTACGTGCGCACCCCGACCGAAGGCCGCGACGCTGATGGTTGGGGCGTGAAGGCGTCCTACGCCGTCGCTCCGAACTTCCACGTGTTCGGCGATTACAGCAAGCAGAACGCTGACGACAACGACAACGTGTTCGAAAGCTCCAACTCCGACTTCCAGCAGTGGGGCGTCGGCGTGGGTTACAACCAGGAAATCGCCACCAGCACCGACTTCGTTGCTCGCGTTGCCTACCGCAAGCTGGACCTGGACACCCCGAACATCAGCTTCGACGGTTACAGCGTTGAAGCCGGCCTGCGTAACGCCTTCGGCGAGCACTTCGAAGTCTACGCCCTGGCTGGCTACGAAGACTTCTCCAAGAAGCGCGGCATCGACATCGGCGACAACTTCTACGGCCGCCTCGGCGCCCAGGTCAAGTTGAACCAGAACTGGGGCATCAACGGCGACATCCGTATGGATGGCGACGGCAATAAGGAATGGTCGGTCGGCCCGCGCTTCAGCTGGTAAGCCGCACGTTTGACTGCAACGCGACTCTCTCTCCCGCGTTGCATTGGAAGCCCGGTCCCCCGACCGGGCTTCTTTCTTTTGGGCGATCGGCTGGCGCTGCGCACATCGCGCTATAGCGGCATGTGCGCAATGCGGCTGCTGTAGAAGCACGATCCAGCGCGCTCAAGCGGCTACAGCTTGCCGCCAACCTTTGCGATCGACACCAACAAAAAGCCCGGCAATGCCGGGCTTTTTGTTGTTTCTGCGCAGCGCGTCAACGCGCGATGCCACGATCAGGTGAACAAGGTCTGCGGGTACTCGGGCTTGCGCTCGCGTGCCAGCAATTCCTTCAAGCCTGCTTCCGGGGTGATCTCGCCATGCAATACCGCACGCACGGCGTTGGAGATCGGCAGCTCGATGCCGTGATGCTCGGCCTGACGCATGACTTCATCGGCGGTCTGCACCGATTCAACCACCTGGCCGATCTCGCGGATCGCATCGTTCAGGCTCTGTCCGCGCCCTAGGGCCAGCCCCAGCCGTCGGTTGCGCGACAGATCGCCGGTGCAGGTGAGCACCAGATCGCCCAGACCCGCCAGGCCCATCAACGTCTCCGGCCGTGCACCGATCGCCGCCGCCAGACGCAGCATCTCGTTCAAGCCGCGCGTGATCAGGCCGGCACGGGCGTTGAGGCCGAGCTGCATGCCATCGGCCACGCCGGTGGCCACCGCCAGCACGTTCTTCATCGCACCACCGAGCTCGGCGCCCACCATGTCATCGCCCGTATAGGCGCGGAAAGTGGGGCCATGCATGGCATCGGCCACGACCTGCGCAAACGCCGCATCGTCGCCGTGCACGGTGATGGCGGTCGGCAGGCCGAGCGTGACTTCCTTGGCGAAGGACGGCCCGGTCACCACGGCCAGCGGAACGCCGGGACCGAGGATGTCGCGCGCCACTTCGTGCAGGAACCGCCCAGAACCGGGCTCGAAGCCCTTGGTCGCCCACGCAACGCCGGCACCGGCCGGACGCAACGGGGCGATCAACCGGATCGTCTCGGTGAATGCGTGCGAGGGCACCACGACCAGGATCCAGCCAGCATCGGCAATGGCCAGTTGCAGGTCGGTGGTCGCGCGCAGGCTCTCGGGCAGTGCAATCCCCGGCAGATAACGCGCGTTTTCGTGGGTGCGGTCGATGGTATCCACCATCGCCGCATCGCGTCCCCAGAGCACGGTCGGGTGACCGTGCCTGGCGAGCAGCGCGGCCAGGGCCGTGCCCCAGGAGCCGGCGCCGAGAACCGCGATCTTCTGCGTCGAATCGCTCATCGGCGCACGCAAGGCTTAGGCGTTGCCAGCCGGCTCGGAATCGGCCAGCGAGGTGCCTTCGCCCTGCGAACGCTGGCGCAGGGTTTCTGCATACAGCGCTTCGAAGTTGATCGGCTGCAGGTAGAACGGCGGGAAGCCGCCGGCCTGGATCAGGTCGCTGACCAGGGTGCGCACGTACGGGAACAGGATGTTCGGGCACTGGGTGCCGAGCAGCACGTCGATCGCCTGCGGCTCCAGGCCGACCAGGCCGAACACGCCGGCCTGCTGCACTTCGGCCACGTAGGCGGTCTTGCCACCGGCGGTGCAGGTCAGGGTCACGGCCAGCACCACTTCGAAGGCGTTGTCGTTGAGGCGCTGCACCTTCTGGTTGAGGTTCAGCTGCAGCTCGGGCTGGTTGGCGTCATTGAAGACGGACGGCGCGTTCGGCGATTCGAAGGAAACGTCCTTGACGTAAATCTTCTCGATGGTGAAAGCGGGGCCAGCAGCGGCGTCGGCCGGCGCAACCGCGCCGTTGATGATTTCGTCGGACATTCCTAACTCCAGAAACGGTTCGGTGGATGCAGCGTTGAATGATGCAGACGTGAAAGTGCGAGTCTCTCACGCCAGCAATGGGGACTTGCCCGGCGCCTCACAAGGTGGGGTCAGGCGCGGCCCTTGACCAGCGGCAGCTCGGCCATCTGCCAGGCGGCCACGCCGCCATCGAGCCAGTAGACCTGCTCGAAACCGGCTTTCTTCAGCGTCCTGGCCGCGCCCGCGGAGGCATTGCCATTGCGGCACACCACCACCACGGGCGAGGACTTGGCGTTGGCGAGGAGCTTGCCGGCCGGGTCGAACTTGGCCAGCGCCACGTTGCGGCTGCCGGCGATATGGCCTTTTTCGAAATCGGCGGTCGGCGACAGGTCGATCACCAACGCGTTCTCGCTGTTGATCAAACGGGTCAGCTCGGCCGGCTTGAGTGCGCGATACCCACGGAACAGGCGCGCGACCTCGGTGACGATCAGGGCGATGGTCAGGCCCACCAGGGCCAGTGACAACATGGGGTTGCGGCCGACAAAGGCCTGCAGCTCTTCGAAATTCACGGGGTCAGGGTCAGTCAAGCGGGCGGGAATTGTCGCACAGCTGGCGCGTGCGACGGCCAGGCGCCGGTGGCACGGGCTACTGGCCCTGCCACAGATCGGGCAGGCCGCTGGCCAGCCACCAGCGTTTGCGCTCGGCATCCCAGCGCCACAGCTCGATGCTGCGCACCAGCCGCTCGGCCTGGGTATTGCGGTTGATCACCCGCAGCTCGACCTCGCGGCGCAGGTCGCCGTTGCCATCCTCGCCCACCCGCAGCTCGCGGTAGCCGGAGATCTGCACCTGTTCGTAGCGCGAGCGTTCCAGATCGCTGAGCGGATGCGCCTGGGCATAGGTCGGCTCGACAAAGCCCTGCGCGGCATCGAAATCGCTCCAGCGCACCGCGGCGGTGTAGGCGGCCTGGGTAGTTTCCAGCGCGCGTGCCTGGGCACGGCTGCCGGCAGACGCCCCCCCGCTGACCATCGCCAGCCCGAGCAACAGCATTGCCCCGATCACTGCACGCATGCGCATTCCCCCAAGTCCAGCGCGCATCCTACCGTTTTGGAAACGCCACGAAGCGCCCGCTCAGGGTGGCCGCCGCCGCCCCGGATCCCAGCGCGATCTGCGCACGCATGCCGATGCGCGCCTTGCCGCGTTGCCGGAAGGTGGCCAGGAACGCCTCCCAGCTGCCGAGTTCGGACGGCTCGGCATTGGCCACCAGGTCCTCGTAGACCGGCGCGACGTAGCGCAGCTGGCTGTCGGCCACGTAGACATCGGCGCTGTGCCCGGCCAGTTGCAGTTGCAGCGTCAGCCAGCCCCAGCTGGCCAGCGTCATCAACGAAGCCAGGCTGCCGCCGAACGCGTTGGCCTTGTCGTTGACGTTGGCCTGCAGCGGCGCGCGCAAGCGCAAGGCGCCGTCATGCAAGCCGTCGACGGCAATGCCCATCGACAGGACCGGCGGCATGGCGACGAACTGTTGCTGCAGCGACTGCAGGGCGGATGCGAGCGTGCACGAAGGAGTCATCGGCGAAGGCTGAAAGACGGCGAAGGGCGGCATCATGCCGCAATGTTCCGCGAGCGTCTTGTGCACTGGGATGACATGCGGTACCGCATGGTGAACGCGTACGGCATCGCGTCGTCGCACGCCTGGGTCTCGCCCGGCTCAGGGCGCGAACACGACCTTGCGATAACCCTGCGCCACCCGCAGCAACGCGGTGGCCTTGGCCTTCCAATGCGCGCTGCGCTGCCTCTGCACGTGCGTCAACGGCGCATCGATGGTGCTGGTGAACACGATCTGCTCCGGAGCGGCGTGGAAGAACTTGTCCTGGATGCAGGCCGCCGGCGCCAGCTGATAGGTGGACAGCTGCTGTGCGACCGGCGATTCGTTCCAGCCGAACAGGAAAATGTCGGCCATGGTGTGCCAGCGTGCCTCGGCCGCCAGCAGCAGGCGCGCCGCATCGCGGCTGAGGATCAGCGCACCGGCGCAGACCGGCCAGCAGTGTTGGTGGGTCGAGGGACGCACCAGGCGCAGCTGCCGGCCACCGACTTCGGCAACCTTGGCATCGAGTTTGATGCGGTTGTAGGACGGCTCCAGCCGCACGATGCTGTTGCCGCCCGGCAGCCACTCGCTGCTGCGCAGCAGCGCCGGCAGCGCGTCGGACAGATGCATGTCGTCTTCGAAGATGGCGGTGTAGGCGTCGTCGGAGTCGGCTGCGATGCGCCACGCGGCCTGATGGCTCAGGAAGCACCCGATGTTGGAGGCGGTCCACTTGCGCGGGCCGGTGCTGAAGGCATCCCCGGAGCCTTCCAGCGGCCGCTCGCGTGCGAAGTCGGCAATCTGCGCAGGCGTCAGGGTGGCGCCATCGACTGCGGGAATCCGCTCGAACGGCAGGCCCAGTGCCTGGAACCGCGTCGACATCGCCTGCAGGCGCTCGCCGCTGCGCTGCATGTTGATGAGGTAGGACTTGATCACGGCGCCACTCCAGCTCGATCGTCGTGGCGGATCGTGGGCGGTAGCGGTCATCGGCACAGACCCGGGGACGAGGTTCTGGCCGCAGAAACGCAGGCATGGCGTCGAGCAGGCACGCAAAGGCCAGACAGCGCGCGAGGATCGAATCGCCGCCAGCGCCAGCGCAGCGCGCGACACCCGCCCCCGATAACGCACGGCTCTCGCATAATCACTGGATGACACCTCCCGCCCCAGCTGCCGACGCCTGGACCCTGATTTCACTGCGGCCCAGCGGTGAACACGCGCCACTGCGGCGGGCCGCCGCGCGGCACGGCGGACGGCTGCTGGCGCTGTCGCCGTGGCGGCTGCAGACCAACGACACCCCGCAGGCACGGGCTGCATTGCGGCAGGCCTTGCATGCGCCGATCGCGGTGTTCACCAGCCCAGCCGCAGTGCACGCAGCGCATCGCCTGGCGCCGCTGCAGCGGCCGGCGCAGGCGCAGTGGGTGAGCGTGGGAGACGGCACTGCGCGTGCGCTGCAGGCCTGCGGCATCGACACGGTGATACGCCCGGAGCGCATGGACAGCGAGGGCCTGCTCGCATTGCCGCTGTTCCGGCAACCGCTGCAGGCCGTCGGGCTGGTCACCGCCCCGGGCGGGCGCGGCATGCTGGCGCCGGCCCTGGAGCAGCGGGGCGCCCGCATCCTGCGCGCCGATGTCTATCAGCGCGTGCCGTTGCGCCTGCGCGCATCGGCAGTGCGTGCCCTGGCGAACGCGCTGCCCGCTAGCGTGCTGGCGCTGAGCAGCGCCGAAGCGCTGACGCTGGTGCTGCAGCAACTGCCCGGACCGCTGATCGACGCCTTGCGGCAACGCCCGCTGGTGGCCTCCAGCGAGCGCATGCTGCAAGCCGCACACGCCGCCGGCTTCCAGCATGCGGTGCGCGCTGCGGGTCCCTTGCCCGAGCAATTGGCCGCTGCCGCCGCCGCGATCGTGACACCATCGCGATCTTGCTGAACTTCGAACTCAAGCACGGCTTGCGGCTGTCTGCCGCTGCACGCCATGCTGTGGCAGATGACTGCGGCACCTGCACCCGTCGTGACCGCGCGAGGATGGACGAATGACCGAAATGCCCGCTTCCACGCGACGCTTTCCCCTGGCATGGCTGCTGCTCGTCGTCGCGCTGGCCGCCGTGGGCGTGGCGCTATTCTTCGGTTGGCGCGCGTGGCAGGGCTATCAAAGTGCGCAGCTGCAGGCCGCCGAAGCGCAGCAGCAGCGCTGGGATGGCACGCAGCAGATGCTGGAGACCTTGCGCCGCGACCAACGCCTGGCCAACGAACGCCTGGCGGATGCGGCAGCCACCAACCGCGTGCTGCGCGACGAGATGCTCGGCCTGAGCCAACGCAGCGCCTTGCTCGAAGAAACCGTGCAAAAGCTTGCCGATCCCAACCGCCACGGTGCACAGGCGCTGCGGCTGGATGAAGTAGAACTGCTGCTGCGGCTGGGCCAGCAGCGGCTGAGCATCGCCGGCGACGCCGACGGTGCGCGCCGCGCCTACGCACTGGCCAATGCCGCACTCAATGGCATCGACGATCCCGGCTATCTCAACCTGCGCCAGGCGCTGGTACAGGAACGCGACGCACTGGATCGCCTGGGCGCCGGTCCGCAGGCGCAGGCCGGCCACACCCTGGATCAGTTGGCCGGCGACCTGCTGCGCCTGCCCGAACAGACCGCTCAAGAGAGCGAAGCAGCGCAGCCGTGGTGGCAGAAAGCACTCACACCGCTGGTGGACATCCGTCCCAGCCGAGGCGATGCACTGCTGACCGGCGGCGATCGCCATGCCGCGCGCGACGCCTTGCAGATCGAGGTCAGCCTGGCCCGCGCTGCGGCCGAGCGCGGCGATGCCGCCGGCTTTGCGCAATCGCTGCGCCGGGTGGACACCTGGACCACCCGGCTGTGGCCGGATTCACCACAACGTCGCCAGGCACGTACCCGCCTGCGCACGCTGCAACAAGCGCCACTGCGTCCGCGCCTGCCGGAACTGGGCACCACCCTGCTGCAACTGCAGGCCATGCGTGAAGGGAGATCCACCCAATGAAAGTGTTGCGTACCGTCTTGATCCTGTTGGTTGCCGTGGCGCTGGGCGTGCTCGGTGCGCAATGGCTGTCGCATCAGACCAGTTACGACCTGGGCAATGTGGTGGTCAGCGTCGGCGGCAACGACTACCGCGCCGCCATGCCGCAGGCGTTGCTGATCCTGGTCATCGCGCTGCTGGTGCTGTGGCTGGTGTGGACGCTGGTCAGCCTGCCGTTCCGGGTCTGGGGCAAGTACCGCCGCAGGAAGGGCCGCGCCCGCCTGATCGAAGGCCTGCGCGCAGCCGATCACGGCCAGTGGCAGCGTGCCGAGCGCCTGTTGGTCAACGCCAGCGAGGATGCGGAGGTCAGCGGCATCGCCCTGGCCAGCGCGGTGCGGGTTGCCGATGCACGCGGAGACGAGGTGGCGGCCAACGCGCTGGCCCAGCAATTGGCAGAGCGCGACCCCACCGCACATGCGTTGCTGCAGGGCGAGCGGCATCTGGCGCGGCAACGCCCGGTCGAGGCGATCAATGCGCTCGATCATGCCAACGCCCAGCCGCTGCCGGCGCGTGGCCTACTGCTGCGCACGCACGCCCTGGCGCAGATCGGCCGCGCCGACGAGGCTTACGGCCAGCTGGGCGCATTGCGTCAGCAGGCGGTACTGGCACCGGAGGCCTACAGCGCCCTGGAAGCCACGCTGGCCGAGCAGACGCTGTTGCAGGCCGGCGATGCCAATGCCCTGGCCGAACGCTGGGAAGCGCTGCCCAAACCGCTGCGTACCTATCCTGCGGTGGTAGGCGCCTATGCACAGCGCGCCGCGGCGCTGCATTGGGACGACGCGGCAGTGCACAGCCTGGAGCAGGCGCTGGACACGCAGTGGGACGAATCGCTGGTGCGCCTGTACGGCGTGCTGCCCTTGGAAAAATACGATTCGCGCCGCGCCAGTGCGCAGCGTTGGCTGGCCCAGTACCCGGACAGCCCGGGCCTGTTGCTGACCCTGGCGCGCCTGGCCCGTCACCAGCAGCAGTGGTCGCAGGCCGAAGAGTTCCTGCATCGCGCGGTGGCCAATGGCGCGGGCAGCGAGGCCTGGGAAGAACTCGGCCACGGCTTTGCCGCCGCGGGGGATCTGCTGTCTGCACAGCATTGCTACGCCAACGCCCTGCGCGCCGCACGCGGCGAGCCGGTGCACGAGGGCTTGCCGCAGCAGTCGCTGCACGGGCCGATCGTCTCGGCGTATGCCACGCCGCCGGCCGATCCGCTCGCACCGGACGATCGCGTGCTTTGACCTGAGGTCTGATCGCCGTTGCGGCGATGCGTGGACTCACCATCAGCCCCGGCATGTCCGGGGCTTTTGGTTTTCTAGATCAGGGCAGAAGCGCCGCCGGCAACGTTTGCCGGCCCGTCGTCCTCACGTCCGCGGGGATGGCAACGCATTGACGTTACAAAGCTATCTGCAAACATAGCGGCGCAGATCACCCATCGCGCGATTCCCGGGGCGGCGCTGGCAATGCGCGCAAAAACGCGTCACAGGCACCGAAATAACGTGCCTGCTCGTGATCGACCGATTGCGCCGACAACACGCGCGAACCGCGCCTGCCGATCAACAGCATCGCCGCCGTCACACCGGCACCGGTCAGCCAGCCGGTCGCACCACCGATCCACAGCACCCCGACCAACAACGGCACGATCGACGCCATCGCGATGGCGACACACCGCACGCGGCGGCGCTCATGCCACGCGCACAGGCTCAGCACGTGCGCACTGCGCTTGCGCAGCACGATGGCCAGGATCAGATACGGCAGCACCCCCATCAATAGGGTCAGATAGATCGCCGGGTGATGCCAATGGAAGATGTAGCGGCGCGGCGAGATGTCCGCGGCCGCGTTGCACTTGACGCAACGCGGCGGCAGATCGGCGCCCGGCGTGCACACCAGCACATCGCCCTCGCGCCAGACGGCGCCGTGCGTCGGGGGCAAATAAAGCGTAGGGGGCTCGTGTGAATCAATGTTCGACATCCATGCGTCCTTGCAGGTTGGGGATTCGGGATTGGGGATTCGTAAAATCAGGAGTCCGCAGCTGCTTTTGCGAATCCCCAATCCCGAATGCCCAATCCCACGCTGCGCAGCAGCGTCAGCGCTCGACGATGGCCACCACGCCCATGCCGCCGGCGGTGCAGATCGAAATCAATGCACGGCCGCCGCCACGTTCTTCCAGTTGCTTGGCGGCAGTGGCCACCACGCGTGCGCCGGTGGCGGCGAAGGGGTGGCCGGTGGCCAGCGACGAGCCCAGCGGGTTGATCTTGTCCGGGTCGATACGGCCCAGCGGCGCTTCCAGCCCCAGGCGATTGCGGCAGTAATCCTCGCTTTCCCAGGCGCGCAGCGTGCACAGCACCTGCGCGGCGAAGGCCTCGTGGATTTCGTAGATGTCGAAGTCCTGCAGGGTCAGGCCCTGACGCGCCAGCATCTGCGGCACCGCAATGGTCGGCGCCATCAACAGGCCTTCGCCATGCACGAAATCCACCGCCGCCACCTGCGCATCGCGCAGATAGGCCATCGGGGTGTGGCCATGCGCCAGCGCCCAGGCTTCGCTGGACAGCAGCACCGCGGCCGCACCATCGGTGAGCGGGGTGGAATTGGCCGCGGTCAACGTGCCGCGGCCGGAGGTCTTGTCGAAGGCCGGGCGCAGCGTGGCCAGCTTTTCCAGCGAAGTGTCGGCGCGCAGGATGTTGTCGCGCGAGACGCCGCGGAACGGCGCGATCAGCGTGTCGAAGAAGCCGCGCTCATAGGCAGCGGCCAGCTTGTGGTGCGAGGACACCGCCCATTCGTCCTGCGAGTCGCGCGAGATGTTCCATTCCTTGGCCATGTCCTCGCAGTGGTCGCCCATGCTCTTGCCGGTGCGCGGCTCGGCCACGCCGGGGAATTCGGGCTTGAGCTCGCTCAGCTTGAAGCCGCGCAGCAGCGCCTTGAGCTTGTCGCCGGTGGCCTTGGCGCGGTTGGCGGCCATCAGCCGCGCGCGCAGCTTCTTGCCGTAGACGATCGGCACTTCGGAGGTGGTGTCCGAGCCGCCGCCGATGCCTGAATCGATCTGGCCCAGCGCGATCTTGTTGGCGATGGTGATCACCGAATCCAGGCTGGTGCCGCAGGCGCGTTGCAGGGTGATGCCCGGCGTCAGCGGCGACAACCCGGACGACAGCGCCGCCTCGCGCGCCAGGTTCCAGTCCGAGGAGTGCTTGATCACCGCCCCCATCGCCACTTCGCCCAGTTGCTGCCCGTGCAGCCCGAAGCGCTCGACCAGCGCCCCCAGCGTGCGCACCGACATGCCCAGGTTGCCCACGTCCGCGTAAGCGGTGTTCTGACGACAGAACGGGATACGAACGCCGCCCAGAATGGCGACGGGACGGGCTGCGGGCATCGGTTGACCTGGCATGGAGGACTCGGGGACATGGCCTGCACAGGGCCGGCAGGCATAATGGCCGCAGTGTAGCTTCGACCCCGTGATGGGCCAACCGCGAATCATGAGCAAGACCGAACACGGCGTGACCGCCATGGGTGTGATGGCGCTGGAATTGACGGGCGGCACCGCCCCCGAGCGCGGCGCCCTGGCGCCCGAGCAAGCCGGCATGCTGGCCGAACGCATCGGCCGCGACCTGGCGCAGTGGATCCCCGAAGTCCGCGAGCTCGAGCTCAGCGTGGCAATGGCGCACTTCGACCCGGCCGAAGTGCTGCGGCCGGGCTGGCCGTTGCATCGCCGGCTGGACGAGCTGCATGCGCGCGCGCCCGGGCGCGATCAGGGCCCGCGCGTGCTGGCGTTCGGCGCCGATGCGCAGGGCGAGATCCCCCTGCCCTTCCAGGCCGACGCACAGCTGACCGGCGGCGGCCTGCGCGTGCTGCCGTTCCTGCTGTCCGGCGATCCGCAGGTCGTGGCGACGGTGGCCGATGCGATGGAAGAAGTGCTGCTGGCCCAGGGCATGGCGCAGGCCGATACCGCGCTGCTGGCGCAGGAAAGCTTCGGCGCACGCATCGAACATGCGCGGTATCTCACCGCGAACGATCTGGCCGCGATGATTTCGATGCAGTACGACAACCAGGGCCTGGCCCCGTTGTGGCCGCTGATCGAAGCCGCCCTGCTGGCGCCGCATACCGAAGAGTGGCTGGAACAGCCGCCCGAGCCGGTGCTGCGCTATGTCGAGGGCGAAGTGCGCATCGCGCTGTTCGACCCGGCCGGCTGGTGCGATTACTACGCGCACGACCGCGAGAATTGCGAACGCCTGCGCGGCGTCTACGAACAATTCCTCTCGCGTCAGCGACAGATGGCCGCAGTGCTGGAAGCGCATGGCCTGCCGGTACTGTACGTGCATGTGGAACCGGGCCAGGATCCGCGCCAGGCATTGGCCGCGTGAGCCAGACGCCGGCTTCCACAGCGCCGGCGTTGCAGGGCGTACTGGAAACCGGCGTGTATGTGGCCGACCTGGAGCGCGCATGCGCGTTCTATGCCCGCGTACTGGGACTGGCAGCCATGTATCGCGACACGCGCATGGCCGCGTACGCAATCGCGCCCGGGCAGGTGTTGCTGCTGTTCTTGCAGGGCAGCACCGCCTCCACGGTCACGCTGCCGGGCGGCACGATTCCGCCGCACGATGGCAGCGGGCGCGCGCATTACGCATTCGCCATCGCCAGTGATGAGCTGGCCGGATGGGAGGCACATCTGCAATCCTGCCACGTGCCCATCGAGGGCCGCACGCAATGGCCGGGCGGCGGGCACAGCCTGTACTTCCGCGATCCGGATGCGCATCTGCTGGAGCTGGCGACGCCGGGGCTGTGGCCGAATTACTGAGTGCCGATGACGCGGGTCTTGCGCAAGCGATCGACGTTGGTCGCCTGTGCGGTGCGCCCGGTGTGCGGTGTATCGACGGTTCGAGATGTACCGACAATTCAACAGGAAGCATGCAGCGCGCGACATGCGGCGTGCCGGATGCACTAGCGTCGGCACGCCGCAGGACCGGATCGCTCCCCCACCGTAGCCCAGAAACAACAACGCCGCGGTAATCGATCACCGCGGCGTTTTGCCTGGCTGCTGGCCTGTCCTGCTTACTTGGCTGCAGCTGGGGCGTTGTCGGTGGTGATCACACCGCAGGCCAGACGGCCGCCGGCGTTGCCGGTGGGCTGGGTTTTGTAGTCGTCGGCATCGGCGTGCACGATCACCGCGTGGCCGGCGATATCGAACTGATCGGCCTTGCCCAGATTGACGTTGCTCGACACCGGGCCATCGATGCTGGCATTGCCCTGCGCATCGGCCTTGATGTTGGGCATGTCGCCGCCGTGGTGCGGATCGGCACTGACGGCGCCGTGATCGGACTGGGCCGGGTTGAAGTGGCCGCCAGCGCTGCTGCCGTCCGGTGCGCTGCAATCGCCCTTTTCGTGGATATGGAAGCCGTGTTCGCTGTCGGGCTTGAGGCCACTGAGCTGGCCGGTGACGCGTAGCGCGCCGTCGACGATCTTGAAGCTCACCGTGCCTTTGACGTCGTTGCCCTTGGTCGGCTTGAGCTCGGCGGTGGCGGTGGTGGTGGCCGCCGCTTCGGTGACCATGGACGCGGCGTGCTCACCGCCATGCGCCGCTTCGGCCGCTGCGCCGGCCTGCGGTGCGGGTGCAGGGTCGGCCGGCGCGGGTTCGTCGCGTTTGCACGCGGTCAGCACCAGCGCGGTGGCCAGGAACAACGTCGTTGGAAGAATGCGCATGAGAAAACTCCTGTAGAAAGGCCGCAGCTGCAGCCAGGGGTGCCCCGACTCAGGGCTGCGAAGGGGGTGTGCGCCACTGGGTGACGCGGATGACGCCGCAGGCCAGGCGCGCGCCGGCATTGCCGCTGGGTTGGCTGCGATAGTCGTCGGCATCGGCATGCACGACCAGCGACTTGCCGACCACGTCGGTGGGCGCGGCATCGCCCAGGGTGATGCCGGCAACGATCATGTCCAGATGCGCGACACCTTCGGCATCGGCACGCAGGTTGTCCATGTCGCCGGCGTGGTGGGGAGTGTTGCCGGCACGTCCGTGCGCCGCACCGGTCGGATTGAAATGCGCACCGGCACTGCTGGCGTCGGCGGCGCTGCAATCGCCGCGTTCGTGCACATGGAAACCGGCCACGCCGCCCGGGCGCAGGCCACCGACCGTGCCGGTGATGCGAATGCCTTGCAGCGCAGGGACCAGCACCACCCGACCACTGACCAGGCTGCCCGACGCCGATGCCAGCGCCGCTTCGGCCTGCTGGACCGGACGCACGGGTACCACGCGCGCCGCCGGGGGCGGTGGTGGCGGAGGCGGTGGCGTGCTGCTGCAGGCGGCAAGCGCCAGCGCGGTGAGGGCAACGATCGTGGACGACCGGTAACGCATCGAGCTGTTCTCCTGATCAGGCTGGAAACCTATGCGGGCGCATGTTCACATGTCATGAAATGCGCGCGCTGGCAGTACAGGAGTTTACGGGGTTGGTGCGGATGCTCGGGTTGTTGGAGGTGCGGGTCGATGGGATGCGGGTTGTTGGGATGGTGTGCGGGGCGCCGAGTACACGTGTCGTGAGCTGCTTGGACGATGGCGTCGGCACGTTAGAACTGCGATGGCGTCATCGAGCGCAAGGACGCGGCGGCGTGTCACTGATCAACGCTTGCCGCGGGTAGTGTCGGGCAGCCTCAGCTCGATCAAGGCATCGTTGCAATAGATGCGCGTGCAGCAGCGCTTCCATCGGCACAGGGACCCTCACCCCAACCCCTCTCCCATCGGAGAGGGGCTTTAGCGCCAGATCAGCGGCGTTTGCGGCCTGGGCCGAGTTTGCGGGTGACGGTGTTGCGGCCCAGACCCAATCGGGCGGCGGCTTCGGCACGGCGGCCCTGGGTGAGTTGCAGGGCGGCTTCGAGCAGGGTCTTGTCCAGGCGTTCGCGGGCTTCGGCGTGCAGGCCCTGGGCGCCTTCACTCAGGCGTTGCGCAGCCCAGCTGGAGAGCATCTCGTCCCATTGCCCGTCGCCGCGGCCGGCACGCTGGCGGCGGCCGCCGCGCGCCAGTGCCGATTCCACGTCCACCACGTCGATGATGTCGGCAGTAGCCAGGGCCGCCAGGCGCCAGCAGACGTTTTCCAGCTCGCGCACGTTGCCGGGCCAATCGTATTGGCGGAGTTGTTCCAGCGCGACCGAGGAGAGCCGCTTGGGCAGCATGTCGAGCTTGCGCCCGGCCATGGCCAGGAAATTCTCGGCCAGCTGCGCGATATCGCCGCGGCGCTCGCGCAGCGGCGGCAATTGCAGGCGCACCACGTCCAGGCGATGCAACAGGTCGGCACGGAAGCGGCCTTGTTCGACCAGCGCCTCCAGGTCCTGGTGGGTGGCGGCGATCACGCGCACATCGACGCGGATCAACTCGCGCCCGCCGACGCGGAAGAATTCGTTCTCGGCCAGCACGCGCAGCAGGCGGGTCTGCAGCGGCAGCGGCATGTCGCCGATTTCGTCCAGGAACAGCGTGCCGCCGTCGGCCTGTTCGAAGCGGCCGATATGGCGTTTGGTGGCGCCGGTGAAGGCGCCGGTTTCGTGGCCGAACAACTCGCTTTCCAGCAGTTCCGCGGGGATGGCGGCGGTGTTGAGCGCGACGAAGGGTTTGCGCGCGCGCGGCGATTCGTTATGCAGCGCGCGCGCCACCAGTTCCTTGCCGGTGCCGGTCTCGCCATTGATCAGCACCGACAGCGGTGCCTGCGCCAGCCGGCCGATCGCGCGGAACAGCGCCTGCATCGCCGGGGTGTCGCCGATCAGCGAGGCCGAGCCTTCTGCCAACGGTGTCCCGATGATCTCCTCGACACCGGCATCGGCATCCGGCAGCGCGCGTGCGGCCAAGGCCACCGCATCGTCCAGATCGAAGGGCTTGGACAGGAACTCGTGCGCGCCGCCGCGGAAGGCGCCGGCGGTACTGGCCACATCGGTGTAGGCCGACATCACGATCACCGGCAGTTGCGGGTGCCTGGACTTGAGCTTGTCGAGCAGGCTCAGGCCGTCTTCACCGGGCATGCGCACGTCGGTGAACAGCAGATCCGGGGTGGGCCGCATGGCCAGTGCCTGCAGTGCGGCGGCGGCGCTCTCGAAGCCATCCACGGCGTAGCCGGCATCGCGCAAGGCGGTGGACAGCACGAAGCGGACCGAACGGTCGTCGTCGACCACCCAGATGTGGTGGGATGCGGCGGCGGCCTCAGCCATGCAGATGTTCCTTGTCGTGATCGCCGGCCAGCTCGGGCAACAGCAGGGTGAAAACGGTATGTCCCGGCCGCGAGCGGTAGGTCAGCGTGCCGTGGTGTTCGCGCGAGACCTGCTGGGCCAGCGCCAGGCCCAGGCCGCTGCCCTCGGCGCGGCCGCTGACCAGCGGCAGGAACAGGTGCTCGGCCAGTTCCTCCGGCACACCGCCGCCGTCGTCGATGATCTCCAGCCGCAGCGACATCGCATGCACGCGGTCGCGGATGCGCTGGCCGTGCTCGACGCGGGTGCGCAGGGTCACCCGCGTGGCGCCGGCCTGGAACGCATTGCGCACCAGATTCCACACTGCCTGGGTCAGGCGGTCGCCATCGCCGAGGATGTCGGGAATGCTGGGGTCGTAATCGCGCTGCACCTGCACCGACCAGCCGCCCTCGGCCTCGGCCAGGCGCAGCACACGCTCGAGCACGACGTGGATGTTGAGGCGGTCGTGCGGGCGCGCCGGCGTGGGCGAGAGCAGGCGTTCGAGCAAGGTATTGAGGCGTTCGATCTCGGTGCCGATCAACTCGATCAGCTCGCGCTCGTCCTCGTCGCGCCCGGCCGAGCGCCGCGCCAGCAACTGCGCCGCGCCCTTGAGCCCGGCCAGCGGATTGCGCAGTTCGTGCGCTAGGCCCTTGAGCGCGGCGCTCAAGGCATTGGGCAGCGCGTGGGTGGGATCCAGCGCGGGGAATTCGTCGACCGGATGGGTTTCCAGCAGCCAGCCGCCGTCGTCCAGCCGCGACAGCCAGCCTTCGGCAAAGCGCGGCGCGTCATTGGGCAGGCCCAATGCCAGCCGATGCAGGCGCAGCACGTCGCGCTCGTCGTTGAGCAGGAAACGGGCCAGCGCATCGCCCTGCACTTCCAGCGCGGCCAGCGGTTGATCGACCAGGCGCCGCGCACTGACCCCGAGCCAGCGCGCGAAGGCGGGATTGACGCCCAGCACGCGGCCCTCGCGGTCGGCCCAGGCCACAGGCGTGCCCAGGCTGTCCAGCGACGGGAGGATGGACGACATCAGCATTGCACCAATTTAGTGCAAACATGATCGGCCTGCGCATATGGCGCGCAAAACGAAGCATGCAGGCAAGGAATCGGGGCCGGACGGCAGCAGGTCGCACCGATCCAGCGGACATCCGCGCCGACAGTCACAGGCGTGGGGCTGGTCATGCAGGCACCTCGGCAGTTGGTCCGCGCCCAGTGGGGCAACGGGGAAAACGGACCCGGCATGGCTGTCCCGGCCGGGTCGTTGCGCCACCCGCGGCAGCGTGGCCGCGGGTGTGCATGCTCAGGACTCGTATGCCGCTTCGCCGTGCGAGGTGATATCCAGGCCCTCGCGTTCGGCTTCTTCGGTGACGCGCAGCCCGAACACCAGCTTGGCGACCAGGAAGCCCACCACCGACACCACGCCGATCCATACCAGGGTGATGCCCACGCCCAGCGCCTGGATGCCGACGTGATGCACGATGTCGTAATCGCCGCCCTTCTGGCCGCCCAGCGAGGCCGCCGAGAACACGCCGGTCAGGATGGCGCCGATGATGCCGCCCAGGCCATGCACGCCGAACACGTCCAGGCTGTCGTCTGCGCCCAGCAGGCGCTTCAGGCCGGTGACGCCCCACACGCACAGCACGCCGGCGGCCAGGCCGATGACGATCGCACCGAACGGACCCACGGTGCCGCAGGCCGGGGTGATGCCGACCAGGCCGGCGACCATGCCCGAAGCCACGCCCAGCGCCGACGACTTGCCCTTGATGATCTTCTCGGTCAGCGACCAGCCCAGGATGGCGGCCGCGGTGGCCAGCAAGGTGTTGAGGAAGGCCAGGGCCGCACCGGCATTGGCTTCCAGGTTGGAGCCGGCGTTGAAGCCGAACCAGCCCACCCACAGCAGCGAGGCACCGACGAAGGTCAGGGTCACGTTGTGCGGCTTGATCGCCTCACGACCCAGGCCGGCCCGCTTGCCGACGAAGTAGGCGCCGACCAGGCCGGCGATACCGGCGTTGATGTGCACCACGGTGCCGCCGGCAAAATCCAGCGCGCCCAGGCCGAACAGGTACCCGCCGGTGGCCCAGACCATGTGCGCCAGCGGCAGGTAGCCGAAGGTGAACCAGATCACCGAGAACAGCAGCACCGCGGCGAACTTGGCGCGTTCGGCAAAGGCGCCGACGATCAGCGCGCCGGTGATGCCGGCAAAGGTCGCCTGGAACGCCACGAACACGTATTCCGGCAGGCTCACGCCCTTGGTGAAGGTGGCCGCCAGCGTCTCGATGGTCACGCCCTTGAGCAGCGCCTTGTCCAGATTGCCGATCCACGGGCCTTCGCCGGAGAACGCCAGGCTGTAGCCGTACACCACCCACAGGATGGTCAGCAGCGAGAACACCACCGCGACCTGGATCAGCACCGACAGCACGTTCTTGGCGCGCACCATGCCGCCGTAGAACAACGCCAGGCCCGGCACCACCATCAGCAGCACCAGCAGCGTGGAGGTCAGCATCCAGGCGACATCGCCCTTCTCCACCACCGGCGCGGCTTCGGCGGCGGCCACCGGTGCGGCGGGCGGCTGCGCCGACGGCAGCGGTTCGGTGGTGACCGGTTCGGTCGGCAGCGGGGTGACCTGCGGGGTGGACTGCGCGTGCGCGCTGCCCATGCCGCCCACCACCAGCGCGCTGAACAGCATCAGCATGCAGACACTGTAGAACCGGGCTTTCCACCCGGCAAAAAGGGCTGTCTTCATAAGAACTCCGGGGGTGGGGGACTCAGAGCGCATCGGCGCCGATCTCGCCGGTGCGGATGCGCACGACTTGCTCGATCGCGGTCACGAAGATCTTGCCGTCGCCGATCTTGCCGGTGCCGGCGGCGTTCTGGATCGCCTCGACCACTGCGTCCAGCCGGTCGTCGGTCACCACCGTCTCGATCTTGATCTTGGGGAGGAAATCGACGACGTACTCGGCGCCGCGGTACAGCTCGGTGTGGCCTTTCTGGCGCCCGAAACCCTTGACCTCGGTCACGGTGATGCCCGACACGCCTGCTGCGGACAGGGCCTCGCGGACCTCGTCGAGCTTGAACGGCCGGATGATGGCGGTGATCAATTTCATGCGCATACCCCGAATGGTGGAAAAGACCGGCCGGCATTGCGCCGCCCGGCGGTGTCATTCACCTGGATGCCAACCCCGGCATCCGCGCGTTCGCGATTACGCAGACCTCGGCCGATGCAGATGCATCCGCCCCGTGGGAGAGGTCAGGCCCGCGCGTCGCGAACTGTGTGCTCTCTCAATACCCCTTCGCTCCCCGGCCGGTGCCGTGGAGCGATCAAACATGTGCGGCGATGGCGGAGGTGGGAGGGGGGGCCTCCGCCATCACCGCGGTGGAACTCAGTTGCCGTAGTACAGCTGGTACTCCAACGGGTGGGTCGCAGCACGGAACTTGGTCACTTCCTGCATCTTCAGCGCGATGTAACCGTCGATGAAGTCGTCGCTCATCACGCCGCCGGCCTTGAGGAACTCGCGGTCCTTGTCCAGCGCTTCCAGCGCCTGATCCAGGCTGGAGCAGACCTGCGGGATCAGCTTCTCTTCTTCCGGCGGCAGGTCGTACAGGTCCTTGTCGCTCGGCGCGCCCGGGTCAATCTGGTTCTTGATCCCGTCCAGGCCGGCCATCATCAGCGCGGTGAAGGTCAGGTAGCCGGACTGCAGCGGATCGGGGAAGCGCATTTCGATACGGCGCGCCTTCGGGTTGGTGACCCACGGAATGCGGCACGAGGCCGAGCGGTTGCGGGCCGAATAGGCCAGCATCACCGGCGCCTCGAAGCCCGGGACCAGGCGCTTGTAGCTGTTGGTGCCGGAGTTGGAGAAGGCGTTGATCGCACGTGCGTGCTTGAAGATGCCGCCGATGTACCACAGCGCCATCTGCGACAGGCCGCCGTAGCCGTCACCGGAGAACAGGTTGACGCCGCCCTTGGTCAGCGACTGGTGCACGTGCATGCCCGAGCCGTTGTCGCCCACGATGGGCTTGGGCATGAAGGTCGCGGTCTTGCCGTTGCGGTAGGCGACGTTCTTGATGATGTACTTCATCGTCAGCAGTTCGTCGGCCTTCTGCACCAGCGAGCTGAACTTGGTGCCGATCTCGCACTGGCCGGCGGTGGCCACTTCGTGGTGGTGCACCTCGGTCTCGATGCCGACCTGTTCCAGCGTCTTGATCATTTCCGCGCGCAGGTCGTGCAGCGTGTCGGTCGGCGGGACCGGGAAGTAGCCGCCCTTCACGCCCGGACGGTAGCCGCTGTTGCCGCCGTCGTACTTGGCGCCGGTGTTCCAGGCAGCCTCTTCCGAGCCGACCTGGAAGAAGGTGTGGCCCATGTCGTTGGCAAAACGCACCGAATCGAAGATGAAGAATTCCGGCTCCGGGCCGAAGAACGCCTGGTCGGCGGTGCCGGAGGACTTCAGGTAAGCCTCGGCACGCTTGGCGATGCCGCGCGGGTCGCGCTCATAGCTCTGCATGGTGGCCGGATCGAGGATGTCGCAGGTCAGCACGATGGTCGGATCGGCGAAGAACGGATCCAGATACGCAGTGCCGGCGTCCGGGAGCAGGACCATGTCCGATTCGTTGATGCCCTTCCAACCCGCGATCGAGCTGCCGTCGAACATCTTGCCTTCTTCGAACAGCGCCGGCTCGATGATGTTGGCCGGGAAGGTGATGTGCTGCTGTACACCACGCATATCGACGAAGCGCAGGTCGACAAACTCGACCTTGTTGTCCTTGATCAGCTTTTCAACATTTTCCACGGACATCGGAAGAAACCTCTGCAGGAGTTAAGTGGCTCGTGAGCGGAACTACAGCAGGGACCATGCCAAGCGCCGGATCTTCACAAGTCCTTGATTTTGCTTGCATCGCTTGAGGCCGCTCACGCCTAGATAGCACCTTTTAGGTGCTAATCAATCGCATGTTGCACCGATATGGTGCATGCCGCAATGCACTATCCTGACGCCTCCCCCATCCCCTCTCCAGTCCGATGTCCGATCTGATTTCCGCCCTGTTGTTGGGCATTCTCGAAGGCCTCACCGAATTCCTGCCGATCTCCAGCACCGGCCACCTGCTGATCGCCGAACAATGGCTCGGACGCCGTTCTGACTTCTTCAACATCGTCATCCAGGCCGGCGCGATCCTGGCGATCTGCCTGGCGCTGCGGCAGAAGCTGTGGACCCTGGCCACCGGCCTGGGCCAGCGCGACAACCGCGACTACGTGCTGAAGATCGGCGTGGCCTTCCTGGTTACCGCGGTGGTCGGGCTGATCGTGCGCAAGGCCGGCTGGCAGCTGCCGGAAACCGTGCACCCGGTGGCCTGGGCGTTGCTGATCGGCGGGCTGTGGATGCTGGTGGCCGAGCACTTCGCCGGCAAACTGCCCGAGCGCGACGTGGTGACCTGGAAGGTCGCCATCGCGGTCGGTCTGGCGCAGGTCGTCGCCGGCGTGTTCCCCGGCACCTCGCGCTCGGCCTCGGCGATCTTCCTGGCCATGCTGCTGGGCCTGAGCAAGCGCTCGGCGGCAGCGGATTTCGTGTTCATGGTGGGCATCCCGACCATGTTCGCGGCCAGCGGGTATGCCCTGCTGGAGATGTACAAGGAAGGTGGCTTCGGCAGCGAGAACTGGGCCGATGTAGCAGTGGCCTTCGTGGCGGCGACCATCACCGGCTTTGTGGTGGTGAAGTGGTTGCTGGGCTACATCAAGAAGCACCGCTTCACGGTGTTTGCGGTCTACCGCATCGTGCTGGGCGCCGCCCTGCTGCTGTGGCTGCCGGCGCTGGCCTGAGACGGCCACGCGGTCGTGTGTCGTGCCGGGTGAGACGGCGCGGCATGCGAGGCACATGGCCGGGCAGTGACTTGCGTCATTGCCCTGGCCGCGCGGTGGCGGTATCACTGACGTATCGATCACCGGGAGCCGCCGCATGCGTGCCGTGTTGTTTGCCCCTGCCCTGCTGGCAGCGGGCGTGACGGCCTGCGGGTCGAGCGCGCCGCCGCAGGCGCCCGGATCCAGCGCCGACGCCGCTGCTGCCGAGCCGGCCACGACCAGCTCGATCGCCGCCGACAACGCGCCACTGCAGGGCGCGTTGCGGGCGCAACACTGGCAGCTGCAGCAGGCCAGCGATGCGCACGGCACTGCCTTGCGCAGCCTGTTCGTCGCCGGCACACCGCCCTTGCAGCTGGATTTCAGCGATCACCGCATCCAGGTCAGCCAGACCTGCAACGCCTTGGGCGCCGACTACAGCGTGGCGCAGGCGCATTTGCAGATCGGCCGGGTGGTGTCGAGCAAACGCCTGTGCCCGCAACCGCGGCGGATGGCCCAGGAGCGCGCTGCCAGCGAGTTGCTGTCCGGCCGCTTCGCGGTGGCGCTGAACACCGCGCAGGCCTCGCCGCAGCTGACCCTGACCCGCAGCGACGGCACCCGGCTGGTGTTCGGCGGTGTCGCCACGGCCGACACCCGCTACGGCGGCCGCGGCCAGACGCTGCTGATCGAAGTGGCGGCCGACACCGTGGCATGTGGGTCCGACCCGGCGCGCCAATGCCTGCAACTGCGCGAACAGGATGCGGCAGGGCAGCCTGTCACCCAGACCTGGCAAGTCTTCGAGGGCAAGATCGAAGGCTTCGAGCACGAGGCCGGCATCCGCACCCTGCTGCGCGTCACCCGCTACCCGGCCGCTGCAGGCACGGACGGCGCGCCGGTGTACGTGCTCGAGCAGATGATCGAAGCCAACGGTTGACCGGTATGGCGGCGATCGTGCGATTGACGCCGCACGCACCAGGTCACCAGGGCCGCAACCGGCCCCGCGCCGACCTGACCGGTGGCGCAGAACCGTTCGTTGCCGTCAGCGCAGCGCCGGATTCAGCGTGTAGGTGCCATGCAACGCCGCCTCGGCCAGCACGTGGCCCTGGATCGCCGACAGCACATCGGCTGCGGTGAAGGTCTCGGGCAGGCTGAGCTGCGCCACGTCCAGCGCAAACACGCGGAAGAAATAGCGGTGCACCCGCAGGTCGTTGAACGGCGGGTACGGGCCGTCGTAGCCCAGATAATTGCCGGCCATGTCGGCATTGCCGGCAAACCATTCGGTATACGAATTCAGGCCCTGGCGCGCACCGGCCGGGCCGGCCGGCTGTTGCTTGCCCTTGGGCACGAAACCGTCGCTGCAGCTGCCTGCGGCGATCTCATGCACGTCGGCGGGGATGTCGGCCATGGCCCAATGCACAAAATCGGTGCGTGGCTGATCCACCGGGATCTGCACATCGTCGCGGCCCACGGTTTCCGGCACGGTCGGCACATCCGGGTCCAGGCACAGCAGCGCGAACGAGCGCGTGCCGGGCGGCACCTCGCTCCAGGCCAGATGCGGGTTGCGGTTGGGCGCAAAGCCCTCGGGCGTTCCGGCGGCAAATTCCACCGCGATGGGCTTGCCGTTTTCGATGCTGTTGCTGGTCAGGCGCATGCAGGAGTCTCCGAGGCAATGAGGCCGACCAGGGTGCCTGGGTCCGCGCCGCAGAGGAAGCCATCGCCATGGAACCCTCTGGTGCGCCCGGCCGGGTTTATCGCGGCCGGTTCACCCCGCCAGCGAACGCCGTGGCCGCGTGATCATGCATCGGCAACGTGGACACTGCAGCGCCCGCGTGCGCGTAGCAGGGAGCGCCATATTCAGCCGGCCAATCTGCCCCGATTCGTAGGAGCGGACCTGGCCGCGACGGGGCGTTATCGGTAAAGCCACATTATTCGGTGGCGACGCATCGTCGGTGGCCGCGTTCATCGGTAACGCCTCGTCGCGGCCGGGGCCGCTCCTACGAGGTGGTGCGGGCTGCGCCGCCGATGGCATGCCGCATCGGGCGCCGGCCGCCCACCGGGCAGTGAGCGCCACATTCGTTCGCCGGCCAATCTGCCCCGATTCGTAGGAGCGGACCTGGCCGCGACGGGGCGTTATCGGTAACGCCACATCATTCGGTGGCGACGCATCGTCGGTGGCCGCGTCCGTCGGTAACGCCTTGTCGCGGCCGGGGCCGCTCCTACGGGGTGGTGCGGGCTGCGCCGCCGAAGGCCGCCCCGGGCGCCGGCCGCGCCCACCGGGCAGTGAGCGCCACATTCGTTCGCCGGCCAATCTGCCCCGATTCGTAGGAGCGGACCTGGCCGCGACGGGACGTTATCGGTAACGCCACATCATATCGGTGGCGACGCATCGTCGGTGGCCGCGTTCATCGGTAACGCCTCGTCGCGGCCGGGGCCGCTCCTACGAGGTGGTGCGGGCTGCGCCGCCGACGGCATGCCGCACCGGGCGCCGGCCGCGCTCACCTGGCAGTGAGCGCGGCCGTGCTGAGCGGTGCTCAGTCCTGCGGGTAACCGAAGCGCACCGCGATCAGCGTGAGCAGATCGAATTGCGCGCCCAGTACATTGCGGTAGTTGCGCCAGCGACCCGCGGCCAGGCGGGCCGGGCCGCGCGGTTCGACCAGCGGAAAGCGCAGGCCGAACGCCTGTTCCAGCGCGGTGGAAATGCCTTGCGGGTCGCTCTCGATGCCGTCCAGGCGGATGATCCGGTGCGGATACAGATCGCGCTCGTGCAGCACGGCGAGCTGTTCCAGCGCCGTCAACAGCCAGTCGGCGGCCTGCTGTGGCGATTGCACGGCCAGCGGTGCCGGCGCGCCGGCCGACAGCCAGTCCAGCAGCATGTCGCGCGGGTCGCGCAGCGCGATCGCCAACCGGCCTTCGGGCAGGTGCGGGCGCAGCGCGGTCAGCAGGGTGTTGTCCCACCACAGCAGCCAGTCGATGACGTTGCCGTCGTCGATACCGCGCCGCGGCAGCTGCGCCTTCCAGCCTTCCACCAGCGCCATCGGCGCCAGCTCGCCGGACGCCAGCTGCTCGACAGTGCGGTAGCTCTGCAGCGCATCGGACGGCGGCGTGCTGCCATAACGATCGTCGCGCACCAGCGGGGTGGCCGCGCTCATCACCGCGACCAGGCGTTCGACATGCGAGCCGGGCGTGCCCCAGACGAACAGCGGCCGTGCCGTCACGCTCTCGGGAATGGTCCCCAGCTCCGGCCATTGCATCGGCTGCTTGGCGGCCAGCGGCGGCAACGGCAGGCGGTGCTGGGCCTGTTCGCGCTGGAACTGCATCCAGGTCGCCACGGCCGCCTCGGGCTGGCCGGCGCGGTCCTGCACATTGCCCAGCCACGGCCGCAGCACGGTCTGCTGTGGCTCGGGCAGCGAGTCGATCAGCGATTGCACGCAGGCGATCGCCGCCGGCGGGTCGCGCTCCAGCAGCGCCTCGACGATGCGCTGCTCGCCGCTGAGGCGGCCCGGCTCCACCGCCACGATCTGGCGCGCCACCATTTCCGCCTGTTCGGCATGGCCCTGCATGTCGTGCACGCGCATCAGCGCTTCCAGTGCCGGCAGATGCTCGGGCATGGCCAGCAGCCAGCGCTCGATCACTGCCTGCGCCTGCGGCCCGCCGACCGGCTCCACCGCCAGCCGCGCCAGCCACAGGTCGTGCGCATTGGCCGAGGTGGCCAGCGCCGCGTCCAGGGTGTCGCGCGCATCGTCCACCGCGCCCAGCCGCTCCCAGGCGGTCAGCAAGGCATGCAAGGTGCGGCGGTCGGCCGGCCAATGCGCCAGCGCCAGGCGCAGGTGCGCGGCGGCCTGGTCGGGGCGGCCGGCCTGCAATTCCATCTCGCCGGCGAGCCGGCGCATGGCCGGGAGATCGCCGCCGGGCTGGGCGAACACACCCTGCATCGCGGCCAGCGCATCGTCCAGGCGGCCCTGGCGCTGGGCCAGCTGGGCGATGAAGGCGCGCAGCGCCGTACCCGGTGGATTGAGCTCGACCACGCGCTCGAAGGCGCGCTCGGCAAACGCGAAATGCTCCTTCTGCAGATACGCAAAGCCCAGCGCGAACATCACCCGCGGGTCGTCGGGCAGTTGCTCGGCGGCGCGGGTCAGCAGCGACAGCGCGCGCTCGCCCTGGCCGCGGCGCAACTCCACCACGCCATCGACGGCCAGCAACTGCGGGTGCTCGGGCGCCAGACGCGCGGCAGTGCGGCTCAGCCGCTGCGCCTCGTCCAGATCGCCGCGCGCCACCGCCAGATGCGCCTGCATCACGTAGGCGTTGAACTGGTTGGGGTCGAGCGCGGTGGTGCGCGACAACGCGTCGTCCGCCGCCGACAGCTCGCGCATCGCCAACAGCAGGCCGGCGCGCAGCAGATGCAGATCGGCATCTTCCGGCGTCAGCGTCAGCGCGGTTTCGATGCTGGCCAGCGCCAGCGCCGGTTGACCCTGCTGCTGCAGGGCCAGGCCCAGCCAGCGATGCGTGGCGGCGTTTTCGGGCGCGCTGAGGACCCACTCGCGGGCCAGCGCCACCGCATCGTCGGCCGCGTTGCGGCGCAGGGCTTGAAGAATGGCGTCTTGCATGGCGGAGGGCGTGTCCAGGACAAACGCCTATTGTAACGATGCGCGGGGTGCCGCCGACCTACGCCTGCGCCGCCAGCCGCTCGGCCACCCAGCGTTCGGCGAAACCATCGCCGCGGGCATTTTCCAGAAAGCCGCAGTGGCCGCCCCAGCGCGCGATTTCCAGCTGCGCATGCGCCGGCAGCTGCCAGGCAGCGAAATCCTCGAACGGAATGACCGGGTCGTCTTCGGCCATCAGGATGTCCACCGGCACCTGCAGGCCGGCCAGGCGCTCGCCGGCGATCGAATAACTGTCGAAATACGCTTCCAGCGAGCCATGCCCAGTGTGCTGCTCGGCCAGCCAGGCCATCAGCCCGCGCATGTCCAGCGCCAGCGTGGCGTCGTCGTAGCCGTGCTGATCGGGGAACAGCTTGCGCTTGCGCAGCAGCGACTCGCGCCATTTGCGGCGGAAATACCAATCGTAGAACTGCGGGCCCTTCTCCAGCTGCAGCATCGTCGCCGCCGGATCCAGCAACGGGCACACCGCCGCCACGCGCGCCAGCGGCAGCCCGGCCGCCAGTGCCCGCAGCGCCAGCCGCAACGCGAAATTGCCGCCCAGCGAATAGCCCGCCGCCAGCAACTGCGGCGCGGGAAACCGCCGCCACAGATCGCCCGCCGCATTGACCACTTCCTCGATGCGATCGGAGTGGAACAGGTCCACGTTGAGGTGGTGCGTGCCGCCGTGGTCGCGGAAATTCAGCCGGAACACCTGATAGCCCAGGCCGAGCAGGCGCGCGGCGGTCAACCGCATGTAATTGGACTCGGCACTGCCCTCCCAGCCGTGCAGCAGCAGCACCGTGCCGCGCACCGGGGCATCGCCGGGCGGGATGCTCATCCAGCCCTGCAGGCGCACGCCGTCGCCGCCGTCGAGAATGTGTTCGCTGGTGACCGCGCCGCTGGCGGCCAGCAACTGGCGGCTACGGAGCCGGCGCAAGGCACTGCTGCCCAGCACCGATTGCACATGCGGATTGCGCAGCCAGCGCGGCGGCAGATAGTCGGAGGCGTTCATGCGCTCATCGGGCCAGACAAGGGGGTGCCAGCCGCAGGGGTGATGAGCGCTTGCATCGTCGGCTCAGGACTCCATTGCCGCAATGATGCGTTGCCGCGAGGTATCGGCCAGGCGGCGGCGTCCTTCGATATCCAGCGCGCGGATCGGCTCGAGAAAATGCACCTCGGCCAGCCGCGACGGCTCGCCGAGCAGACGCACGATATTGGCGAAGAAACTCTCGCGCTCGCCGAACGCCACCACTGCCTGCGCATTGCCGCGCTCGCCGTAGCGCAGTGCCACCGGCTGCACCGGCACGCCGGCCTCGACCGCGGCCTGGAAGATGCGTGCGTGGAACGGGCCGACTTCGGTACCGCCACGGGTGCGGCCTTCGGGGAACACACCCACCGGCTTGCCGCTGCGCAAGCGCAGCAGCATTTCCTGCAGCACCCCACCCAGCGATTCGGTATTGCCGCGCTGATGGAAGATGGTCTGGCCCTTGGTCGCCAGCCAGCCGACCAGCGGCCAGCCGGCGATCTCGCGCTTGGCCACAAAGCCCATCACGCGCTGGCTGTGCAGCATCGAGATGTCGACCCAGCTGACGTGGTTGGCCACGAACAGGGTCGCGCCCGGCAGCGGGGTGCCGAAGCGCCGCAGGCGGAAGCCGAAGATGCGCATCAGGTTGCCCTGCCACCAACGGATCATCAGCTCGTCCAGGGTGTCGTCGCGCCCGGTGCGGATGCGCGCCAGCGGCGGCGTCACCACGCACAGCATGGTGATCGGCAGGCAGATGCTCAGATGCACCAGCAACAACGGCACCCGATACAGGTACCGGAACCAACGCAGCACGCTGCCAGCGTCGCGCGTGGCGTCCAGGGATGACTCGCTCATTGACGGAACCGGACCGGTACCAGGGGAAGGAAGCGCAACTATTGTGACAGCAGCGTGGCCTGCGCGCAGTGCCCGCCGCGGGTGGCGCTGTTCCACCCATGCACTTGCACGGCGTGCTCAGCCATTGCTGCGCGGGACCACGGCCAGGGTCAGCCGCGAGACGCAGACGCGCTTGCCGGCCGGATTTTCGATGCTGATGTCCCAGACCTGGGTGCTGCGCCCCACATGCACCGCACGCGCGGTGCCGGTGACCAGGCCATCGGTGGCGGCGCGCAGGTGATTGGCATTGATCTCCAGCCCGACGCACATCTGCGCGGTCATGTCCACGCACAGGTTGCCGGCGCTGCTGCCCAGGGTTTCGGCCAGCACCACCGACGCACCGCCGTGCAGCAGGCCGTATGGCTGCTTGGTGCGCGCATCCACCGGCATGGTGGCGCTCAACCAGTCGTCGCCGGCGGCGGTGAACACGATGCCCAGATGTTCGATCAAGGTGTCACGGCTGGAGGCGTTGAGGGCGGCCAGGTCGACGGGTTCGCGGAAGGTCATAGGCTGGGGATTGGGGATTGGGGATTGGGGATTGGGGATTGGGGGAATCGGGAATCGGGAATCGGGAATCGGGAATCGGGAATCGGGAATCGGGAATCGGGAATCGGGACAGCATCTGCGGCGCTGGGATCTGATGCAACTGCCTTTGGCTGGCGCTACGAGCCAGGCCGCGATGGTGACTTCGGCGGATGGCGGTGTGTGGCGCGCCGCCCATTTACCTACCGCAGCGCACCGGGCCATTGCAGCGGTGCGTCGCTCCACGATGCACCGGTTGCCACGCGCCGTCTCGATGCCGGCCCCAGGCCGGCACCGCTGCGATCAGAGGATCGGCACCAATCCCGCACCGAAGGCGGTCAGCATCCGCACCAGCAGCCACTTCGGGCCGACATTGACCTCGGGGAAATCGCCTACCGCCACATAGCACTGCCGGAACTGCGGGTCCTGGCGCTTGAGCGGGAACGGGCAACCCGGCCCCGGCTGAAACTCGTAATTGGTGGCGTAGCGCCAGGGCCAGAAATCCAGCACCGGCAAGGCTTCGGACACCTTGCCCACGCTGTAGTTCAATCCGCTCAGCACCGGCGGCTTTTCGCGCGGGGCCACGGTCCAGGCATTTTCCGGCGCCATGTCGCGCTCGATGCTGGCCGCAAGCGCCTGCGCAAAGCGCGCATCGTCGATCACCACCGCCGCTTCGGTGTTGTAGTTCTCGCTGCGCGGATCGAAGTTGTGCGTGCCGATCACGCCGATGCGGCGGTCCACCACCAACGACTTGGCATGCAGGCCCATGCGTGCACCGGCACGGGTCACCGGCAGCGGCCTGTTGACCGCGCGCGTGCCCAGGAACGAAGGCCGTGTCTCGGTGCGCAACACGCGCCGATCGACCTCGCTGCCGCCGGGCGCACGGCCTGCGCCACCCCCGCTGCCGCGGATCGCAGTGCCGGCCGTGCCACCGCCACCGCCACCACTGCCACGCATGGCGTTGCCGGCCGCACTGCCGCCGATCACCCGGTTGACCCGACCATCGTCTTCGGCCGGCTCGGCCGCCGCGGGATTGAGCGGATCGGGCACCAGGTTGGCGTACTCCACCGGCGCGTTCAGCGGGAACGGCTTGAATTCATAGACGTTGAAGCCCAGCTCGCGCATGTTGCGGCGTTTGAACTTGTACGACAGCGCATACACGATCGGGTTGTCGGTGGCGGCCAGGCTATTGGTCGACACCACGATCCGCGGCGGTTGCGGGCGCTGGCGCAATGCGCGGAAGATCGCCTGCGCCTCGTCGGACAGCACCAGATACGGCGTCTGCAGCAGCACTTCCTGCTGCGCGCCGGCAATCAGGCCGTCCAGCTCGGGCGCGGTGGACACCGCCTTGGCGGCGTGCTCCTTGCGATGCTTCTGCGGCAGGTCGGCCACGTACAGCACGCGCTGCACCGGCATGGCCGGGGTCACGAACGCATCGCGCACGAACTGCGGATCGCGCGCCTCCTGATCGACCCGCTCCACCCGATCGGGGCGGCGGAACGTGGCCGGCGGCATCTTGGGCGCGCCCTGCTCCAGCAGCAGGCGCCCGACATCGTTCAGACGCTCGGCCGGCACGCTGCGGCGCGCGCGCCAGAACGCATCGAAATTGGCGGCCATCGCGCGTACTTCCGGCCCGGCCAGGATCACGTCGCGGTCGCGGAAGTTGTACTCGCTGTCCCAGTCGTAATAGTCGTCCTGATAATTGCGGCCGCCGACCACGCCGAGCACGTCGTCCACCACCAGCAGCTTGTTGTGCATGCGCTGGTTGAAGCGACGGAAACAGCACACCACGCTGCCGGCATAGTCGAAGTAATTGAGCTTGACCTTGCCGAAGGTCGGGTTGTAGATGCGCAGCTGCAGGTTTTCGTGAGTGCTGGCCAGCGCACCGAGAATCTGCAGATCGGCGATCGCCGAAAGCTGATCGATCAGGATGCGCACCTTGACCCCGCGCTGCGCCGCATCGGTCAACGCATCCAGCACCATCCGCGCGCTGTCGTCCTTGTCGAAGATGTAGGTCTGCAGGTCGATGCTGCGGGTAGCGCTGCGGATCAGGTTGAGCCGCGCCACCAGCGATTCTTCGCCGTGATCGACGATGGTGGCGTAATGCCGCGGCGCGGCCGGCGTGGAGGCGGTGATCGCCTCGCCACCCAGCGCGCGCAGCGGCGAGAGCTGGGCGCAACGATTGGCCTGCGTGCAGCTGACCACGGTGCTGCGGGCAGCGGCCGCCACCCCGGCGGCACGGTTGCGTTCGATTTGCGACAGGCCGGCGCATCCGGTGCCGAGCAACAGCGTTGCCAGCACAAGCACCCTCAACAGGAACCTCACGGGCGCCGCGCCTCCTGCAACCGCCCACGCAGAATGAACGTCACCCTGTCGCCCAGGGCCATCTGCCACGCATTCATTCCGTAACGTCCACGCAGGACCGTACCTCGACTGATTACATCGCAATCATAGCCCGGACGCGCGCATTCAGCCGGCACCACGTGCAGGGTCTCGATGTGGGTGATTCCGCGAATGGTCAGGTTGCCGGTGATGTCGCCGCCCTTCTTCACCACCTCCGCGGTATAGGGAAACGACTCGAATTCCACCACCGGATACTGCGCGACGTCGAAAAAATCCTCGCCGCGCATCCACGCCGTGTAGCGGTCCTTGCCGGGAATTTCCACCTGCGTGGCATCCAGACGGAAGCGCACCTGCTGGCGCCCGTCAGGCAATTCCGCCAATTCACCCCGAAAGCGCGGGAAGAACCCCTCGATCTTCATGCCGAAGCGCGTCCTGATCTCGAACCCGAAGCGCGATTGCACCGGATCGATGGAATGCAGCTTCTGCTGCGCCATGCAGGGAAGAGCGACCCAGAGCGCGAGCCAGGCAAACCAGCGCAGCGACGATGACACGGATCAAGGCCACCAGAAGGCGGTCAGGCGGGCGATGCCCGGTTCGATGGCCGCATCCAGCGGCAGTGCCAGCAGGGCGATCGCGGCGGTCGGCATGCCGCGGTAGTCGCCGGTCTGGCCGCTGTGCATCAAGGCGGCCAGCCGTTCCAGGCCTGGGTTGTGGCCGACCAGCAGCAGGCGCTCGGCATCGCGGTGTTCGTCCACCAGGCTGGCCAGGGTGCCCGGCGTGGCGTCGTAGATCCGCTCGTCCAGGCGTTGTTCGATGTAGCCGGTGAGTTCCAGCACCGCTTCCAGCGTCTCGCGCGCACGTCGCGCCGGCGAGCACAGCACGCGGTCGGGCACCAGGCGCTGCTCGCGCAGCCAGCGGCCGGCAGATTCGGCCTCGGCGATGCCGTGCGGGGACAGCGGGCGATCCAGATCGGCATGGCCGGTATCGGCCGGTTCGGCGTGGGCGTGTCGCAGCAGTATCAGTTCGCGCATGAAAACACTCCGGTCTAGGACTTCTTGAGCCACTTGAACAGCGGCTCCCAGTCCTGTTGATGGTCGCGCACCTGCGCCGAGCGGTAATCGAACAGGCTGCGCCCCAACCCGGCCATCACCACATAGGCCTGGGTGTCGCGCAGCTGGGTTACCAGGGGATAGGGCCAGGCGCCGATCATCTCGGCAGCTTGCTGCGAGGTCTGGGTCCAGGGACGGGCGCGGTTGAGCACCAGGCCCACCGGCAATTTGCGCTGATGCACGCGCGGCACCTTGGCCAGCGTGTTGAGGAAGCCGACCACCGCTTCGATATCCAGCGCCGAGGACAATACCGGCACCACGATGGCATCGACGTGGTCGAGGAAGCCGCTCAGGTCGTCGGCCATCGCACCGGCCGGAGCATCGATAACCAGCTGGTCGGTACCATCGGGCACCGCGGCCTGCCAGTTGCGCCGGCGGGTGGCGTCGATCGGCAACACCGCACTTTCCAGGCTGGCGCGACGCTGCGCCCAGCGCGTGGACGAGCCTTGCGGATCGGCGTCCGCCAGCACGGTGCGCTGGCCCTGCAAGGCCGCATGGGCGGCCAGATTGGTGGCGATCGTGGTCTTGCCGACGCCGCCTTTGGAGCCGGCCACCAGGACTGTCTTCATGCACGCCTCGCTTCCGGGAGCAAGCCGGCAGCGTACACCGCGACGAAGTGAGGAAGTAGTCGAAAGGCGTTAAACGTCCACCGTGATCGCTCTCGCACTGCAGCATCGTCCGCTGGCGAATGGCCGAGGCGACATGCGCCGGCCAAGCGGATCAGCGGGTCTGGTGGCCCGGTGCGCCCGGCTGCCAACCCGCTGGCGGCTGCACTGCAAGGCCTTGACGCTGTAACTGCGCACGCAACGCCGGCACTTCGCCCTGCGTCAGGACGGCCTCCAGCTTGTCGGACATGCCATCGACGCCGGACGCGCGGAGCTGCTCCTGCTGCTGTAGCCACTGCAGTTCCCGCACCCGCGCCTGCCAGCGCGTGGCATCGGCGCCGCTGCTCAGTGCCGCCATGCCTTTGCTGCCGATCATGGCGATGGCCAAGGTGGACTCGTCATTGGCCACGTTGTTCAGCACGGACATGCACTCGTCGCGTAACGCGGCCGTGACACCGGTGGGGCTGCAGCGCCGCATCAGATCGCCCAGCGCGGGAAGTGCATGTGCAGACCAGGCACCCATCACGAACATCGCCGCCATGTCCGCGCCCGTGGAAGGCATGCCTTGCGCGTCGAGTTGCGCGCGCAGGCTGACCGAGGCCAGCGATGGCCATTGCACGCTGTCGTAGCTGGCATGCAGGGCCTTGCCGAATGCCAGCGCACCGCTGTCGAAATGATCGGACTGCACGGCCGCCTGCCAGGCGCGCTCGGCAGCCGCCTGGTCGCCGCGGCGCTGCGCAGCCGTGTAGGCACGCAGATGCACACTGGCGTTGCCGGCATCGGCCTGCTCCAGGAACGCCAGCGCAGCGCCTGGGTCACAGCGCAACGCAGGTGCGCAACCGGCGGATTCCATGCGCGCTACCAACGGGTCTCGCGGCCGCGCGTCCAGGGCACGCTGCAGCCAGACCCGCTGGATGGGGGCATAGCCTCCGTCTGCGGCCGACGCCGCGTCGTCCTCGGCATCGACCCACAACAGACCGGCCAGATACAGCTGCCTGGGCTCGCCGCTGGACGCCATGCTGCGCAGGCGTGCCTGCATGGTCTGGCCGACCTGGCGTGCCCATTGATCCACCAGCGGATCGTTGGCCGCAGCCGCTGTGCTCGCAGGCGCTGCCGCCATTGCCGAATGTGCCGCGCAGACGCTGCCAAGCCATAGCAGCGCCGTGGTGATCAAGCGATATCCGTGCATGTGTTGCTCCTGTCCATATGGGCGCGCAGTGTTGCGGGCCAGCATTTCATACGGACCAGGCCCTATCAAGCCACCAGGCGTGCCAACAGCCAGGCCCATGCAGGCAGGGTCAGCAGCGACAGCAGGATGCTGTAGCCGACCATCGCTGCGGCCAGGCGCGGCGCCAGCCGATGCGTGATGGCCAGCGCGGCGGCGGTGATCATGGTGGGCATGGCCGATTCGAGCACGTTGGTCTGCAGCATCGCGCCATGCAGGCCGAGCGCCAACGACAGCGGCAACGCCAGGATCGGCATCACTGCCAACTTGAAGGCCAGGCCCACGGCCAAGGGTTTGAGTTCGTCCGCAGGCAGGCGCAACTGCAGCGAAAAGCCCACCGCCAGCATCACCAGCGGCAGCATCGCGTCGGCCAGGCTCTTCAAGCCCGCGCCAATCCAGGTCGGCGGCTGTTCCGGCATCATCGTCAATGCAAACAGCAATGCCCATAGCGGCGGGAAGCGCAGCACGCGCAACAGGATCAGCTTCGCGGTCGGCGGAGTGTCGCCGCTGTAGCGGGCCAGCACATACAGCCCGAACGTCGATAACAGCACGAAGGTGCCGAACTGGTCGTAGACCACCGCATACGGCAGGGCGTGATCGCCGATCAACGCGCGCACCATCGGAAAGCCGATGAAGCTGGAGTTGGTGAACACCACGCACATCAGCAGCGCGGCGTATTCCTCGCGCTTGAACCGGAACAGGCGGCTGCAGCCCCACAGCAGCGGCACGATGATTGCGGTCAGCAGCCACGGGGTGGCGATCACTCCACCCAGCGAGGCATCCAGGTGCAACCGCGGCACATAGGTGAGCACCGAGGCTGGCAGGCAGATGTACAACACGATGCGATTGAGTACATCGGCGCTGTTGTCCGGCAGCACCCGCAAGCGCGCGAACAGCAGGCCCAGCCCCAACATCGCCAGAATCAACGCAAATGCATCCACCGCCATGGCGTGGTCAGGTCCGTGGGAAAGCGACACTCAGCATCGCATAGTGGGCGTGTCGTGCCTGGATCAGTGACGGGCTGGATCGGCGACGGGCTAAATCGGCAAGCATGCCTACGCGTGGCGCAGATCGGTCGCTCAACGCCTGGCGACAAGCATGTCGAGGCTTGCCGCTTCCGGGATGTTGCCAAAGCTAGTCAGTCGAGGGCTCGGCGCCCTCACCGCACTAGGAAGTTGGTCGGTGGCCGAATGAAAAACTGGTTGCTCGATGCATCGACCATTGAGCCATTGAGCCGGCCCATCATTCTCCAGCGATGCACATCGAGCACCGCTCTTGACCGTGCACACCGACCATCTCGACGGGTCCTTGCCCGCTCACCGTCGCGGGACCTTACGCGGCATGGATGCCGCGTAAGAGCCTACAGGGACGTACTCGCGGCGTGTCCCGCGATGGTGGGCGGGCGAGGGCCCTGCAACCAAGCTGCAGATCATCCGCTCTGCAACTGGTCCATCAGCGCTGACCAATCCTTCCAAGCACGACACCCAAAGCAATGACTTGGAGCGGTGGCTGCGTTGCCCTGCTGGTGCCGGCCGCAAAAACGCCGTGCGACGTGATGTACAGCAGCGCGCTACGGGACTTTCTGCAGCGCGCCCGCCGCCGAGTTACGGAAACGCCGGCGGGTTCGCCTGCCATGCCGCAAAGACCTCGGCCAGGCTGGCGCGTTCGGCCTCGCGCCAATCCGGCAGCAAGGTGGCGTAGCTGGCGGTGCTGCTCCAGCGATCCGGCCAGGTGCGCACTGCGGCGGCATACCACTCGACCGCTTCCTGCTTACGCCCGCTGCGCCATAGCGCCAGCGCCGCGGTCGTCGGCAACCAGGCCGGCGCGGCCGGGCGGCCGTTGGCCAGGCCGGCCCACTGCTGCAAGGCCTTGTCGGGCTGGTCGGCGCGCAACAGATCCCAGCCGTAGTTCCAGGTGATGGCACGGTATTGCTGGCTGCCGTTGGAGACCAGCCCCAGGGCACCCTGGTAGAGCTCGTCGCCCAACTGCGTGCGTCCCCCGGCATAGGCCAGCGATGCCAGCTGCGCGCGCGGCTCGGCCGCGCGGGCGTCACGCTGCACCATCGCCGCCAGGCGGTCGACCACCGCATCGCCCTGCCCCTGTACCGCGACCACGGCCTTGGTGGTGCCGCGATCTTCGTCGAAATAGAACTCCTTGGGCTTGGGCAGGTTCTGCGCCTGCGCCATCGACCACACGCCCCCGAGCAAGGCCAACATCGCGGCCCATGCGTATTTCCTTTTCACTGGCTTTATCCCCTGACAGCAAACGACCCTTCCCGTCCCCATCGTAACCGCAGCGCGACGGCTGTGCATCCGCATGCAACGGGCGCGTGAAGGGCGACTGTTACACTTTGTACCGCCGTTTTGGAATCCGTCGGGCGGGTCATTGGTTTCAGATGACACGCACCGGGTCCCAGCCACCCTTTCCGGGCACGCCATGACCAGTACTGCTGCACTCTCTTCTCCCGACTCTGCCAACACGCCGGAGCTCGGCCAGGTGGATGCGGATTACACGCTGGAGCACAAGTACACGCGTGCCGACGGGCGCATCTACCTGTCCGGCGTGCAGGCGCTGGTGCGGCTGCCGTTGATGCAGCGCCTGCGCGATGACGCCGCCGGCCTTGCGACCGCCGGCTTCATCAGCGGCTATCGCGGCAGCCCGCTGGGCGGTTTCGACCTGGAGCTGTGGCGTGCGCGCAAGCATCTGGACGCGGCCAGGGTGACCTTTACCCCCGGCCTCAACGAAGACCTGGCCGCCACCATGGTCTGGGGCACCCAGCAAACCAACCTGTTCCCCGGTGCCAAGGTGCAGGGCGTCTACGGCATGTGGTACGGCAAGGGCCCAGGCGTGGACCGCAGCGGCGATGTGTTCAAGCACGGCAACGCCGCCGGCACCTCGCCGTATGGCGGCGTGCTGGCACTGGCCGCCGACGACCATGCCTGCCGCAGCTCCACCCTGCCGCACGGTTCGGAAGAAGAATTCGTCAGCGCGATGATGCCGATCCTCAACCCGGCCGGGGTGCAGGACATCCTGGACATGGGCCTGCTCGGCTGGGCGATGAGCCGCTATACCGGGCGCTGGGTCGGTTTCAAGACCATTGCCGAGACGGTGGAGTCGTCGGCCTCGGTGGATGTGGATCCGTTCGCACGCAGCATCGTGTTGCCGGAGGACTTTGCGCTACCGGCGGGCGGCCTGAGCATCCGCTGGCCGGATCCGCCGGTGGACCAGGAAATGCGCCTGCACCGCTATGCGATCGCCGCCGCACAGGCCTTCGCACGCGCCAACCAGATCGACAAGGTGGTGCTGGATTCGCCGCATGCGCGGCTGGGCATCGTCACCACCGGCAAGAGCTATCTGGACGTGCTGCAGGCGCTGGAATACCTGGGCCTGGATGCGCAGGCCTGCGCGCAGATCGGCATCCGCGTGTACAAGGTCGGCATGACCTGGCCGCTGGAGCCGGTGGGCATCAGCGCGTTCGCGCGCGGGCTCGACGACATCGTGGTGGTGGAAGAGAAAAAGGCGTTCATCGAGCGCCAGATGAAGGAGCTGTTCTACAACTGGCCGGCCAGCGCCGGTGCGCGGCCGAGCATCGTCGGCAAATACGACGAGCAGGGCGAATGGATCCTGCCGTCCACCGGCGAGTTGACCCCGGCCACGATCGCCGCAGTGATCGGCAAGCGCATCCAGCGCTTTGCGCTGCCGTCCAGCGCGATGACCGAGTCGATCGAACAACGGTTGCGCTGGATGGACAGCAAGGAGGCCGAAATGGCCTTGCCGCGCGCGCTGTTCCCGCGCGTGCCGCATTACTGCTCCGGCTGCCCGCACAACACCTCCACCGCGGTGCCGGAAGGCTCGCGTGCGCTGGGCGGCATCGGTTGCCATTACATGGTGACCTGGATGAACCGCTCCACCGACACCTTCACCCATATGGGCGGCGAAGGCGTGACCTGGTCGGGGCAGGCGCCGTTCACCGAAACGCCGCACGTGTTCCAGAACCTGGGCGACGGCACCTATTTCCACAGCGGCTCGCTGGCGATCCGGCAGTCGGTCGCCAGCGGCGTCAACATCACCTACAAGATCCTCTACAACGATGCGGTGGCGATGACAGGCGGCCAGCCGGTGGACGGCACGCTCACCGTGCCGGACATCGCGCAGCAGCTGCGCGCCGAAGGCATCCACACCATCGCGGTGGTCAGCGACGACATTGGCAAATGGACGCGCCGGCGCGAGCGCTTCCCCAGCGAGGTGGCGTTCCACGATCGCAGCGAACTGGATGCGGTGCAGCAGCAGTTGCGCACGGTCAAGGGCGTGTCGATCCTGATCTACGACCAGACCTGCGCCACCGAAAAGCGCCGCCGCCGCAAGCGCGGCAAGTTGGTCGACCCGCCCAAGCGCGTCATGATCAATTCGCTGGTGTGCGAAGGCTGCGGCGATTGCGGCGAAAAGAGTTTCTGCGTGTCGGTGCTGCCCAAGGAGACCGAGTTCGGCCGCAAGCGGCAGATCGACCAATCCAATTGCAACAAGGATTATTCCTGCGTGTCGGGCTTTTGCCCGAGCTTTGTCACCGTGCATGGCGGTGCGCCGCGCAAGGGCAAACAGCGCGATGCCAGCGCCCTGCTGGGCAACCTGCCCGCGCCGCCGCAACGCACTACGCTGCAACAGCCCTGGAACATCCTGATCACCGGCGTCGGCGGTACCGGCGTGGTGACCATCGGCGCATTGCTCGGCATGGCCGGGCATCTGGAAGGCAAGGGTGCCACGGTGCTGGACCAGACCGGCCTGGCGCAGAAGGGCGGCGCGGTGACCACGCATATCCGCATCGCACGCCGGCCGGCCGATATCCACGCGGTGCGCATCGCGGCCGGCGAAGCGGATCTGGTGCTGGGCTGCGACATGGTGGTGGTCAACGATTACTGGGCCTTGTCCAAGGTGCGCGACGGCCGCACCCAGGTGGTGCTCAACACCTACGAAGCGATGCCGGGCAACTTCACCACCCAGCCGGACCTGCAGTTCCCCGCCGCCGAGATCATTGCCGGCGTGCGCACCGCATTGGGCGGCCAGGAGCCGCTATTGCTGGATGCCACGCACCTGGCGACGGCGCTGCTGGGCGATGCGATCGCCAGCAACCTGTTCGTGCTCGGCTATGCCTGGCAACACGGGCTGGTGCCGTTGTCGCATGCGGCGCTGATGCGCGCCATCGAGCTCAATGGCGCGGCGGTGGCGATGAACCAGCAGGCGTTTGCGTGGGGGCGCCTGGCCGCGATCGACCTGCCGGCTGTGCAGCAGGCCGCAGGACTGCGCAAGGGTGGCGAGCGTGCGCATGCACAGGGCGATACGCCGCCAGTGCGCGCACCCGGCAGCTGGGAAGAGCACGATCTTGGCGGACAGACCGCACCGCATGCGCTGGCGCAGAGCGACGGCAACACGCTGCATGGCGATGTCGATGCGCCCACGCATCCGCTCGACGACGAGCAGCTGGCGCAGTCGCTGGACGAAGCCATCGCGCGGCGCGTGGCGTTTCTGACCGACTACCAGGACGCCGCCTACGCACAGCGCTATCGCAGCCTGGTCGAGCGTGTACGCACGCACGAAGCGCAACAGGCGCCCGGCAGCAGCGCGTTGAGCGAGGCAGTGGCGCGTTACTTCTTCAAGCTGATGGCCTACAAGGACGAATACGAGGTGGCGCGGCTGTATACGCGTGGCGACTTCCAGCGCCGGCTGCAGCAGCAGTTCGAAGGCGACTACACGCTGCGCTTCCACCTGGCACCACCGCTGCTGGCAAGGAAGGATGCGCAAGGCCACGCGATCAAGCGCGAATACGGGCCGTGGATGTTCACTGTCTTCAAGCTGCTGGCGCGGCTGAAGTTCCTGCGCGGCGGCAAGCTGGATGTGTTCGGCTACAGCGCCGAACGGCGTGGCGAGCGTCAGCTGATTGCCGATTACGTGGCAACAGTGGACACGCTGCTGCAACGGCTGGATGCCGACAACGTCGGCCTGGCCGCGCAGATCGCCAGCATTCCCGAACATATCCGCGGCTACGGGCATATCAAGCACGCGCGTCTGGAAGAAGCCAAGGCGCGCGAAGCGGCGCTGCTGGTGCAGTGGCGCAATCCCAAGGCCCTGCATGTGGTGCAGGCGGCGTAGGTCTGGCTGAGCGGCGTTGCAGCGTTAAAGCGTTGCGCGCTGATCGGGTGGAGCGTTGCCGGTAGTGCAGCAGTGACGGGCTGGTGTGTTGTGGCGCAGATGCCGCGCAACGACCGCTGCGGCGGCGACTGATCGCGCTGCCGCATGACGGCGGTCAGTGCCGGCTGGGGCGATGGGCTGCCGGCGTCACGATCGGCTCGCAAAGGCGCTCCTGCCGCGCACGCGAGCGGCGCTGCGCATGCAGCGCCCCACCCGTCATTCGAAATGCCGGCCGCGCCTCAGGCGGACCGGCCCACGCACAGTTCGCACATCGACCACGTCGCCACGTTGGGTGATCTGCACCACGTCGCTGCCGGCCAGATCGGCGGCAACGCTGCGGATCTGCGGCATCAGCGCGCGCCAGCGCATTTCGTCATCGCTGAGCGCGCGGGCGACCTCGGACGGGCAGATCGATTGCTCCGGCCGCCGGCGCGTTAGCAGCGCGCGGATGGTCGCGACGATCTGCGCATCGTCGATCCGTTGCACGCCAGAGGCCAGAACTCAGAGCGGGCGCAACACGCGCAGGCCGAACCAGTCCTTGGCATCGTTCCAGCCGTGGGTGACCTTCAGCCCCGCAGCGGCGGCAAGTTCGGCAAAGCGTGCGTCGGTGTACTTGTAGCTGTATTCGACCTGCATCGCCTCGCCTTCGGCAAATTCGAATGCCTTGCCGCCCACCTGCACGCGCTGGGCGCGCTGGCTGATCAGGAAGGTTTCGATGCGGCCGCGTTCGCGCGCATACACCGCGTGGTGGCGGAAGCCGTCCAGATCGAAGTCGCTACCGATCTCGCGGTTGAGCCGCGCCAGCAGATTCAGGGTGAACTCGGCAGTGACGCCGGCCGCATCGTTGTAGGCGGCCTCGATCAGTCCGGCATCCTTGTCCAGATCGATGCCGATCAGGGCGCACCCGTCGCTGCCCATGGTCTGGCGCATTGCATCGAGCAACTCGACGGCGGCATCATCGGTGAAATTGCCCAGCGTTGAGCCGGGGAAGAACACCAGATGCCGGCGCGCCGGGCGCTGCGCCTGCGGCAGCTGCAGCGGCTTGGTGAAGTCGGTGCATACCGGCAGCATCTGGATCTGCGGGAACTGCTGCGCCAGCCGCGCGGTGCTCTCAAGCAAGGCCGTGCGCGAGATTTCCAGCGGCGTGTAGGCCACCACATCGCGCAGGCCCTGCAGCAGCAATTCGGTCTTGCGCCCGCTGCCGCTGCCGTATTCGACCACGTGCACACCAGCGCCGATCGCCTGCGCGATCGAGGCCATGCTGGCCTCTAGCAAGGCCAGTTCGGTGCCGGTGAGGTAGTACTCCGGCTGCCGGGTGATCGCCTCGAACAGCTGCGAGCCGTGCGCATCGTAGAAATACTTCGACGGCAGCGTCTTGGGCGTTTGCTGCAGCCCGGCCAGCGCGTCGGCGGTGATGTCATCCGGTTGCGGGCGCAGGTCGGTCAGCGCGGCGTGCGCGCGTTGCATGGCATGGGCGGCGGCGTTCAAGGCAGATCCTTGGCAAGGCGCACGCCGGCAAACTGCCAACGCGCATCGGAGGGAAAAAAGTTGCGGTAACTGGCGCGGACGTGGCTAGCCGGCGTGGCACAGCTGCCACCGCGCAGCACCCATTGCGCATTCATGAATTTGCCGTTGTATTCGCCCAGCGACCCGGGCCACGGCGCAAAGCCGGGATACGGCAGGTAGGCGCTGCCGGTCCATTCCCAGACATCGCCGAACAACTGCTGCAGGCCGGTATCCACCGCGTCGGCACCGCGCGGATGCAAGGTGTCGCTATCGACGAAATTGCCCTGCACCGGCACACCGGTGGCGGCCTGTTCCCACTCGGCTTCGGTGGGCAGGCGCGCGCCGGCCCAGCGCGCGAACGCATCGGCTTCGAACAGGCTCAGGTGGCATACCGGCGCATGCGCATCGCGCGGGCGCCAGCCATCCAGGGTGAATTCGCGTCCGTCCGCGTCCCAATACAGCGGGTGCTGCCAGCCTTGCGCCTGCACCATCGCCCAGCCATCGCTGAGCCAGGCACCGGCACTGCGGTAGCCACCGGCGTCGATGAACTGCTGGAACTCGGCGTTGCTGACCACCCGATGCGCCAACGCATGCGCACCGACCAGCACGCGGTGGCGCGGCGACTCGTTGTCGTAGGCGAAGGTGTCGGCCTGCGGCCATGCCGCTGCGCCGATCTCCACGATCTGTTCGTCGCGTGCCTGCCAGCGCAGCGTGCTGGCGACGGCCGCAGGCGGTGCCGGCGCATCGCGGTACGCCGGCTGCAGCGGATTGCTCCACAGCGCGTGCTTGATATCGGTCAACAGCAATTCCTGGTGCTGCTGCTCGTGCTGGATGCCGAGCTGCACGATGGTGCAAGCCTGCGCGTCCAACACCCCGTCACGCAGGCGCTGCTGCATCTGCGCATCGACTGCGGCCCGGTAGTCGCGCACCTGCTGCAACGACGGCCGCGACAACACTCCGCGACGCGCGCGCGCGTGCATCGGGCCCACGCTCTGGTAGTAGCTGTTGAACAGGAAATCCCAGGCCGGGTCGAACACACGGTAGGCCGGATCGGCCTGCAGCACGAAGCGTTCGAAAAACCAGGTGGTGTGTGCCAGATGCCATTTGCTGGGGCTGGCGTCGGGCATGCTCTGCACCATCGCGTCTTCAGCGCTCAGGGGTGCGGCGAGGCGATCGCTCAGCGCGCGGGTCTGCGCGTAGCGTTCCAGCAGCGTTAGCTGCTGTTGCTGGTGGTGGCCCAGCAGAGATGAGAGTGCAGACATCGCCATATGCTTGAGGAGCGCCTGTGAACGCGCCGTGTCGGCAGCGTGGCAGCCAGCGGTAAGCTGTCGCCATGTCTTCTTTTTCCCTGTCCAGCCTGCTCCCCGCGCCCGTCGAATGGGAACGCCGCCAGCAGGCATTTGCGTTACCTGCCGACATCACCTATCTGGATGCCGCCTCGCGCGGCCCGCTGCTGCGCGCGGTGCAAGCGGTCGCGCATCAGGCGGTGGATGCGCTGGCCACCCCGTGGCAGCTGCCGTTCGATGCCTGGCTGCAGGACATCGAGCGTTTGCGCACGCTCGCTGCAGGCCTGTTCGACGACGATGCCGACGGCGTGGCAATGCTGCCCTCGGCCGCGCACGGCCTGGCGACTGCCGCACGCAACCTGCCGCTGCAGCGCGACGAGGCGGTGCTGTTGCTGGAAGGCCAGTTCCCCTCGAACCTGCTGATCTGGCAACGCCGCTGTGCCGAGGTGGGTGCGCACATCGTGGCGGTGTCCACGGCCGGCGGCGATGCCTTGACCGCGGCGGTGCTGCAGGCCATCGCCCAGACACCGGCCTTGCGCATCGTCACCTTGCCGCATGCGTACTGGCTGGATGGACGACAGCTCGATCTGGACCGCATCAGCGCCGCGGTGCACGCACGCGGTGCGGCGCTGGTGCTGGATCTGAGCCAGAGCCTGGGCGTGCTGCCGACCGACCTGCCGCGCTGGCGGCCGGACTTCGTGGTCAGCGTCGGCCACAAATGGCTGCTGGGGCCGATGGGGCTGGCCTGGCTGTGGGTGGCCCCGCAATGGCGGGTGCACGGCGTGCCGATCGAAGAACACTGGATCGGCCGCGATGCCGGCAGCAGCTGGGAATTTCCGGTCGCCCAGGCGCCGTCCTATCGCAGCGGTGCGCGCCGGTTCGATGCCGGCGGCGTTGCCGATCCATTGCGGATTGCGATGGCGACGGTGGCCTTGCAGCAGGTCGCTGCCTGGCAACCGGCACGCATCGCGCAGGCGCTGGGCGCGCTTACCGCGCGCTGGGACGCGGCGCTGCAGGCACGCGGCCTGCGCAGCTGGTGCACGCCCGCCCACGCGGCGCATCTGACCGCGTTGCAGCCGCCAGCCAATCAGCTGGATGCGGTGGCGACGGCGTTCGGCGCGCGCAGGGCGATCTGCACACGCCGACACGGACGTCTACGTATCGCACCGCACCTCAATGTCACCGAGGATGCACTCTCAGCCCTGATTGCAGCGCTGCCAGCCTCGTAACCGTAGGAGCGGACCAGGTCGCGACCGGGCTTAGCCGGTAACGCCACGTCGCGGCCTGGTCCGCTCCTACGGGCTCAGCCGCGCTGGCGGATGCGCAGCCCGCGCGGGGTGACCCAGCGCTCCAGGCCTTCGAACAGCGCCTGCACGATCAGCGCGAGCACCGCCGCAGGAATCGCGCCTTCCAGGATCAGGCCGATATCGTCCAGGCGGATGCCGGTGAGGATCGGTTGGCCGTAGCCGCCTGCGCCGATCAAGGCGCCCAGCGTGGCGGTGCCCACGTTGATCACCGCCGCGGTCTGGATGCCGGCCACGATGGTGCGACGCGCCAGCGGCAGTTCCACCCGCCACAGGCGCGTCCATGCCGGCAGCCCGATCGCCTCGGCGGTCTGGCGCAACTCGCGCGGGATCGAGGTCAGCCCGGCATGCGTGTTGCGCACGATCGGCAGCAGGCTGTAGAGAAACAACGCGGCGATCGCCGGTTTGGCGCCGATGCCGAACAAGGGAATCATGAAGACGAATACTGCCAGCGACGGCAAGGTCTGCAGCACGCCGGTCAATGACAGCACCACCTGCCCGAGCCGCGGCCGCCGGGCCGCCAGCACGCCCAGCGGCAACGCGATCAGCAAGGCAAAGCCCAACGAGATGCCGACCAGGGCCAGATGCTCGCGCGTATGCCGCAGCAGACGCGCCACACGCGAGTCGGCTGCCGATGCCGGCGCAACGCCCAGCCACTGCGCAGCCACCGCCGCCTCGGACTGACGCTCCAGCTTCACCTGTGCGTTGAGCCGCTGCATGGTCGCCTCGTCGATGCGCCCCTGCAGCCCCTGCAATGCCTTGAGCATCGCCGGTGAGCGCTGCGCCAGGTCCTTGCGATACAGGAACACCGCCTGGTAATCGGGAAAGTAATGGCGGTCGTCACGCAGCACCTGCAGCCGGTAATACGGAATTTCCGCATCGGTGCTGTACAGATCGGTGACCTCGATCGCCCCGCTCTGCAGCGCGCGATAGGCCAGATCGTGATCCAGCCCGGTCGCGGTCTGCGGCAACGAATAGGCGGCGCGCACGCCCGGCCAGCCATCGGCGCGCTGCATGAATTCGTTGCTCAGCCCGATCTTGAGCGATGGATGCCGTGCCAGATCCGACATCGATGCGATGCCAAGCGCCTGCGCGCGCTCGACGCGCATGCCGAAGGCATAGGTGTTCTGGAAGCCGAGCGAGTCGGTCATCGCCAGCCCGCGCGCATTCAGTGCGGCGCGCAGTTCGGCCTGGCTGGCTTTAGGCAGCTTCAGCAGTTCCTGCGCCAGCGTGCCGGTGTATTCGGCGTACGCATCGATCTGCCCGGTCTCCAGCGCGCGCCACAGGATGCGCGTGCCACCGAGCTGCGCGCGGTGTTGCACGTCCACTCCGTCGCGCTGCCCGGCGGCGGTGGCGATCTCGCCCAGCAGCACGGCCTCGGTGAAGTTCTTCGAGCCGATCGTCACCTGCGCGGCCTGCGCACCGACGCTTGCGATCAGCAGTGCCACGGCGAGCAGCACGCGCGCGATCATGCGGCGTCGCCGATGCTGCGCTGCGCAGTGAGAAAGCGCTGCACGAACGGATCGGCCGGCTGTTCCAGCAGGCTGCGTGCACTGCCCTGCTGCACCACCTGGCCGGCCCGCATCAGCACCAGGGTGTCGGCCAGGTAGGCGGCTTCGGCAACGTCGTGGGTCACCAGCACCACGGTCTTGCCGAGCTGGGCGAACAGCGCGCGCATCTGCGCCTGCAGGTCGTAACGCACGATCGGGTCGAGTGCGCCCAGTGGCTCGTCCAGCAGCAGGGCCGGTGGATCCAGCATCAGCGCACGGATCAAGCCCACGCGCTGGCGTTGACCGCCAGACAGTTCGGCCGGATAACGCGCCAGCAACTCCGGCGGCAACTGGCAGAGCGCGCACAGGGTCTGCAGGCGTTGGTCGATACGCTGCCGCTTCCAGCCCAGCGTCTGCGCCAGCAACACCACGTTGCTGCGTGCATCCAGATGCGGAAACAGCCCGCCTTCCTGGATCACATAGCCGATGCGCTGGCGCTGCGCCTGCAGGCCGGCGCGTTGCAGCGGCGCACCATCGAAGGCGACCGTGCCGCTGTCCGGCCACTCCAGCCCCACTAGCATCCGCAACACGGTCGACTTGCCTGCGCCGCTGGGGCCGATCAAGGCGGTGGTGACGCCGCTGGCGAACTGCAGGGAGACGGTATCGAGGGCAATGGCCTGGCCGTAGCGCCGGCTGACCTGGTCGAGAGTGAACATGCGCTCGAGCTTGCCGAACGCAGCGTCAGACGCGCGCGAAGGTAGGCATCAGCGCGGCGGCGCCAGCAACTCGCGCGCGCTCAGGTAGCCGTCGCCGTCGGCATCCTGCCGCGCGAAGCGCTCGATCAGCGTGGCACGATGCGCGGCACGGGTGATCGGCTTGCCGCGCCGGCCAGGCAGCTCATCGCCCTGCAGCACGCCGTCATGGTCCAGGTCGCGCTGCTCGAAGGCATAGCTCATCCAGGCCAGATATTCGTCGCGGCTGACCCGGCCATCGCCATCGGTATCCATGCGTTGCAGATACTGCTGGCTGTCCTGCACCTGGGCGTGCGCCTGCGCGAACACAGCCGGCCCGCACACACAACATGCCAGCAGCAGGCCGCGCGCGATCAAGCCATACGATCCACGCACGCGCACAGCAGCACGCGTGCCCCGACGATTACGACCCACTCAGCGCATAACCCTTCAGCCGCGCCGCATAGGCCTGCAAGGCGGCATTGCCGCTGGCTTCGGCTTCGTGACACCACTGCTGCAGGTGCTTGAGCCGTTCGGACGCATCGTGGCTGCGCGCCTCCAGCACCGCAGTCAGGCGTGCGCGGTACTCGACCAGCGTGCGCATGCGCGGGCGCTCGGCCACCCAGTGCTGCAGTTGCGCGCGCGCATCGGGCTTGAGCCACCGCCCGTCATCGACCAGGCCCTTGCGCAGCCGCCGCGGCAACAGCTGCCGCAACTTGGCGCCGGTGGCCGCGGCCTCTTCGCGCAGCGCCGGGGTGAACACATTGCGCTGGTAATCGGTCATCGCCTGGAAGCGATGCGAGAGCAGGGCCTTGAGCGTGTCGGCATCGGGCACGGCGATGTTGGGGCGGATGTCCAGCGACGGCGCCACCCGCAGCACCTTGGCCAGGCCGATCGTCTGCAGCCCGCGAATGGCGACCCAGCCGATATCCAGCTCCCAGCGCCGCATCGAAAACCGCGCCGAGCTCGGGAACGCATGATGGTTGTTGTGCAGTTCTTCGCCACCGATCCACAGCGCCCACGGCGTCAGGTTGGTGGAGGTGTCGGCCGACTCGAAATTGCGATAGCCCCACCAGTGGCCCAGGCCGTTGACCACGCCGGCGGCCCAGAACGGAATCCACGCCATCTGGATCGCCCACAGCGCGATGCCGGGCAAACCGAACAGCACCGCGTTGATCACCAGCAACGCGATCGGGCCGGCATTGGCATGCGGGGTGTACAGATGCCGCTCGATCCAGTCGGTGGGCGCGCCCTTGCCGTACTGCTCGATGTCGGCACGCTGCGCGCGCGCTTCGCGGTACAGTTCCACGCCACGCCAGAACACCTGGCTGATGCCCTTGGTCTGCGGGCTGTGCGGGTCTTCCTCGGTCTCGACCTTGGCGTGATGCTTGCGATGGATCGCCACCCATTCGCGGGTGATCATCGAGGTAGTCAGCCAGGTCCAGAAGCGGAAGAAGTGCGCCACCACCGGATGGAAGTCCACACCGCGATGGGCCTGGCTGCGATGCAGGTACAAGGTCACCGCGAAGATGGTGAGCTGGGTGAACACCAGCAGCACCGCCAGCATGCCCCATACGCCCAGCCCGGCCACGCCGGAAGTCAGAAGGTCGATGATCGGGTCGGACAACATCGGCATTTCCACAGCGGCGCCATCGGGTTGGGTCGATGCAGACATGATGGGGGCGATGGCGGCAAACTTCACCCTCCGGATGCGTAGGGTGCGCCCTACATTTCTAAAGCGGTTCACACGCTCCCCTTCCCCACTGCGCCTGATGTCACCCGTATGACGGTTACTGCCGAGATGTCCACCGATCCTGCTGCTGTTGCCAACGCCATCCCGTTGATCGAGCTCGACCAGGCCAGCGTGATGCGCGGCCAGGTGCGCGTGCTGCATGCGCTCAGCCTGCGCATCGCGCTGGGGCAGCACACCGCCATCCTCGGCCCCAACGGCTGCGGCAAATCCTCCTTCATCAAGCTGATCACCCGCGAGCTGTATCCGCTGGTGCGCGCCGACGGCCAGGCCGCGGTGAAAGTGCTCGGGCAGGTGCGCTGGCAGGTGGATCGCTTGCGCTCGCAGCTGGGTATCGTCACTGGCGACCTCAGCGTCAACCTGGCCGACATGCCGGGGCTGGATGTGGAAAGCGCGGTGCTGTCCGGTTTCTTCGCCAGCTATGTGGTGCCACCACATCGGGAGATCAGCGACGACATGCGCGCGCGGGCACGGGAGGCCTTGGCCCTGGCGCGCGCGCTGCCGTTGCTGGACCGGCAATTTGCCGAACTGTCGGCCGGCGAGACCCGCCGCGTGCTGATCGCGCGCGCACTGGTCAACCGCCCTCAGGCGCTGCTGCTGGACGAGCCGTCCACCGGCCTGGACCTGGTGGCGCGACAGCACCTGCTCGACACCATGCGTCACCTGGCCCGGCAAGGCATCACCCTGATCCTGGTGACCCATCACATCGAGGAAATCGTGCCGGAGATCGCGCGGGTGATCCTGCTGCGTGCCGGCACCGTCGTGGCCGACGGTCCGCGCGATGCGCTGCTCACCGACGCCAGCCTGTCGGACGTGTTCGGCGGCCCGGTGCGGGTGCAGCGCGACGGCGAGCGCTATTGGGCGACGGTGGGCGAGTAAGCGCCATCCGCCCTACCGCGCACGCAGCCCGGAGTCTTGCGCAAGCTGCGCGGCGACAGCCGGCAGCCACGCGCTCCTTACAGCCCACAACCGCGCCCAACCGCACCTTCCGGGCATGACCTTGGACACGGGACGCCGTCACCGCGGCTGCGCTTAGACTCGGCGCACGCACAGACAGGAGTCGTCCCGATGGCCCAGTGGTATTTCCATGTTCCCGGACAGGCCGATCGCATTGGCCCGCTCGACGATGCCAGCGCCCGCGCGCATGCCCAGCGCCAGCCCGACGCGCTGGCCTGGCGCGACGGAATCGATGGCTGGACGCCGGCCCGCCAGCTGGCCGAGCTGCAGGGCGGCAGCGGCCTGCCGCCGCCGCTGACCGGCGCGGCCGGGCGCGCCGACGAGATCGACTACCGCATCGTCGGCAACGACATGCAGTTCGTCGAGGTCGAGCTGGACCCGGGCGAAAGCGCCATCGCCGAGGCTGGCGCGCTGATGTACAAAGACGCCGCGGTGCAGATGGACACCGTGTTCGGCGACGGCTCGCATGCCGGCCAGAGCGGCGGCGGCGGGCTGATGGGCAAGCTGCTGTCGGCCGGCAAACGCGTGGTCACCGGCGAGAGCATGTTCACCACCGTGTTCACCCATGCCGGCAGCGGCAAGGCCAGGGTCGCATTCGCCGCGCCCTATCCGGGCACGGTGCTGGCGCTGCGCCTGTCCGAGCATGGCGGGCAACTGATCTGCCAGAAGGACAGCTTCCTGGCCGGCGCGCGCGGCGTGTCGCTGGGGATCGCGTTTCAACGCAAGATCCTCACCGGCCTGTTCGGCGGCGAGGGCTTCATCATGCAGAAGCTCGAAGGCGACGGCTGGGTCTTCGTGCATGCCGGCGGCACCGTGGTGGAACGCGAACTCGCCCCTGGCGAACGCATCGATGTGGACACCGGCTGCGTGGTCGCCTACCACGCCGGTGTGGACATGGACGTGCGCCGCGTCGCTGGGCTGAAGAGCATGTTCTTCGGCGGCGAAGGCGTGTTCCTGGCCACCCTCACCGGCCCCGGCAAGGTGTGGCTGCAATCGCTGCCGTTCTCGCGCATGGCCGGCCGCATGCTGCAGGCCGCCCCGCAGGCCGGTGGACAGCAACGCGGCGAAGGCTCGGTGCTGGGCGGCCTGGGAAGGTTGCTGGATGGCGACAACCGGTTTTGATTTGGTGATGCGGCAGGCGGGTGTGCGGACACCCTTCTCCTGCCGGGAGACGGTGGCGCGCCGCGCCGGATGAGGGGACCGGCGAAGCCTGCTGCGATCCCATGTGGCCTCGCTCCTTACCCTCACCCCCCGCTCCGCGCCCCCTGCCCGTGCAGGTGGCTGCGGTCATCGCCCGAATGAACGGCTCGCCCTTCTTGCCGGGACAAGGTAGTGCAACGCCTGCAAACGATGCCGTTCTGAACAATCTCCACGCACGCCAACCATCAGCGCCACCGTGACGGCACGCGTGTATTCTCCCTCGCCTTTCCCATCGACGTTTTCGCCATGACTGCGCTCCGCCGCCCCCGCTCGCTTGCCCTGTTGTCCATGCTCGGTCTGCTCTCGGCCTGCGGTGGCGAGCCGCGCCCGGCAGCACCGGCGCCGGTGGTGCAGGCACCGTCTGCCGGCGCGGTCAAACCGGTGAAGATCGGCGTGGCGCTCGGTGGCGGCGCGGCCAAGGGCTTTGCGCATATCGGCGTGATCAAGATGCTCGAGGCCAATGGCTTTGCGCCGGTGGTGGTGTCGGGCACCAGCGCCGGCAGCGTGGTCGGGGCGCTGTATGCCAGCGGCATGGATGCGTTCCAGATGCAGGAAAAGGCCGTCGCGCTCGACCAGACCAGCATCCGCGATGTGCGGATCTTCTCCGGCGGCCTGGTGCAGGGCCAGAAGCTGCAGGACTACGTCAACGAACAGCTCGGCGGCAAGCCGATCGACAAGTTGCGCAAGCCGTTCGCGGCGGTCGCCACGCGGCTGGAAGACGGCGAACGCACCGTGTTCGTGCGCGGCAATGCCGGCCAGGCGGTGCGCGCGTCCAGCAGCATTCCCGGCGTGTTCGAGCCGGTGACCATCGGCCAATACCACTATGTGGACGGCGGCGTGGTCAGCCCGGTGCCGGTGGATGCGGCGCGCCAGCTCGGTGCGGAATTCGTGGTGGCAGTGGATATCTCCAGCAAGGCCAGCGGCAAGAATCCCGGCGATCTGCTCGGCACCGTCAACCAATCGATCTCGATCATGGGCCAGCGCCTGGGCGAGGCCGAACTCAAGCGTGCCGATGTGGTGATCCGCCCAAAGGTCAACGACATCGGCTCGGCCGATTTCAACCAACGTGGCGCGGCCATCCTGGAAGGCGAGCGTGCGGCGATGGCGGCGATGCCGCAGATCCGCGCCAAGATCGCGCAGTTGCAGGCGCAGCGCAGCAGTGCCACCCGCACCGCCGCCGAGCAGGCTGCCGCTGCCAAGGCGGAAGCGTATCGGCGCTGCCTGCAAGAGCGCTCGCGCTGGCAGAAACTGCGCGGCAAGGACGAGGCCTGCGTGGCGCCGTGAGGCAAAGGCGGTGCGAGGCGATGTGCAGCTGATGCGCAGCTGATGCGGGTGCCGCGCGAGGTTCCTGCGAGCTGAGCGGGCGTGGGCGCCTGTTTCGAGACGCGCGCGTTTTTTAAAGCCGATGCGTGGGGCGACTGCGTTGTTGATGCCTTGGGTTGATGCACCGAGGGTGTGCCGGACAAGGTCGCGGCCGGGGCGGCGGTTCTTTTCGGGTGCGCTGAGATGTGTCGCGGAGGGGGTCGCGGCCTGGGCCGCTCCTACGACGGCGGGGCATTTTTTTCAGGTGCGCTGAGGCGGGATCGGGTCGCGGCCGGGTCCGCTCCTACCGGGTGCGGGTGTATCGGCTATGTCGGCGCGGCCAGCACCGCTCTTGTAGGAGCGGCCCTGGCCGCGAGGCCTTACCGGTAACGCAACCGCTTCATCGGCAACGCCTCAATAGCGCCAACGCAACGACAGGCTGACAAACCGCGGCTCGCCGTAGTTCTGGTAATCCAGGTTGGCCCAGTAGGTCTTGTCGAAGGCGTTGCGTACCGCCAGCGTGGCGGTCCATTGCTCGCTGATGCGGTAGTTGGCGTTGAAGTGCACCAATGCATACGGGTTCTGCACCACGGTCACCGGCGTGGTGGCGCCGGTGCCGTCGCCGGTGGGGCGCTGGATATTGAAGCCGCGCACCGCGCTCTGCCAGCTGACGCCGCCGCCGATGCTCAGGCGCTCCCAGGCGCCGGGCAGGCGCAGCTGCGTGGACAGCTGCAGGTAATCCTCGGGCAGGTTGGCGTAGATCGCATCGGTGGGCGGGCGCGTCACCTTGACGTGGGTAAAGCCGGCATTGACGGTCCAGCCGGGCAGGAGTTCGCCGTTGAAGTCCATTTCCCAGCCACGGCTCTTGGTGCCGTTGATGCCGATGTAGGCCGAGTTGCCGTCCGGCAGCGAGGATTCCGGCTGGGTCATGTCGCGCACGGCAAAGTTGTCCTGCTTGGCCTCGAACACGGCGGCGGTGGCCATCGCACGGCCGTCGAACAACTGCGCCTTGATGCCGGCTTCCAGGTTGGAACCTTCCACCGGGGCGAGCAGGTTGTTGTCCTTGTCGCGGTAATTCTGCGGGTTGAAGATCTCGGTATAGCTGGCGTAGAGCGACACATCCGGCACGATGTCGTAGACCAGTCCCACATACGGGGTGACTTCGTCGCTCACCTCATACCGGCCGCTGGTGCCGGTGTAGGCGCCGCTGGCATTGAAAGCCTGGGTGCGGGTTTCCCAGGAGCTCAGGCGTGCACCGGCGATCAGCGACAGCGGGTCGGCCAGACGCAACCGGGTGGAGGCATACACGCCGCGCTGCGTGGTGCGCGCTTCGTTGCGACGGCCGTTGCGCGCATAGGTCACTTCGGAAATATCGCCATCCCAGTTGCGGATGTCGGGGATGAAATAGCAACGTTCGCTGCCGCAGGTGGCCCAGTCATCGGGATAGGTCTGGGAGACGCCGTAGGAGGTCGACTGCAGATCCTGCCAGCTGCCGCCGACCACCACATCGTGCTGGCGGCCGAACAACGAGAAACCGCCGGACAGGTACACGTCCACGCCATCGCGCGCGTCGCTGGTTTCGCCGGCTCCAGTGCGCAGAAAGATACCGCTGCCATCGGCGGCCGGATAGCCGGTGCCGTAGACGCGCAGGCTCTGCACATCGCCCTTGGTGTGCGCGTAGTTGACGCGCAGCAGCCAGTCCTCGCCGAAGCGTTGTTCCAGGTTGGCGAAGGCGGTGCTGGTCTCGCGCTGCCAGCGGCTCCACTTGGGCGCCATATTGGTCGAGCGCGGCAGGTTGGCCGGCGAGCCATCGGCGGCGAAGAACGGCACCGTGCCCCAGGTCGAGCCGACGGGGGTGTTGTCCTGGCGCTGATAGCCGACGGTGAGCGTGGTGCTGTCGGTCAGGTCGCCTTCCAGCACCGCCATGCCCGACATCTTGTTGTCGTGGTACCGGTCGTAGTAGTAATCGCGGTCCTGCCAGGCCGCGACCACGCGGCTGCGCCAGCGCCCGTCTTCGGTCAGCGGCGCATTGACGTCGGCCTGCATGCGGCGGAAATCCCAGGTGCCGGCGCTGACTGCGAACGAGGCATCGAAGTCCTTGCCCGGGCGCTTGCGCAGCAGGTTGACCGTGGCCGAGGGAATGCCGGCGCCGGTGAGCAGGCCGTTGGCGCCGCGGATCACCTCGATGCGGTCGTAGAAGACCGTGTCGTATTCCTGGTTGGTCGCACCGCTGTAGGTGGGCAGGCCATCGACCTGGAAGTCGGTGATCTGGAAGCCGCGTGCGAAATACAGCGGGCGCTGGGTGTCGTAGAACGACACGTTGACGCCGGTGACGTTGCGCATCACATCGTCGATGCTGAACAGCGATTGCTCTTCCAGCCGCTGCAGCCCGATCACGCTCACCGACTGCGGCGTTTCCTGCAGGGTCAGCGGCAGGCGTGTGGTGGTGGCCGGCTGCGCGCGGCTCACCGCGCCGTTGACGTTGACCTGGTCCAGCGTCTTGGCATCGCTTGCATCGGCGGCGGCATTGTCGGCACGGGCAGCGCAGGGCGTCAGCGCCAACGCGCATAGCAAGGCAGCGGACAACGTGGCCAGGGGGGCGGAAATCGCGGGCATTGGAGGGTTCTCGTCGATCGGTGCGGGACGCGCGGCGTCACCGGGCAAAAAAACGCAGGCATGCGCGGCGCGTCCCACTCGGGCGACGAGCTGGCTGGCCCTGTCGGGCTGGCGGATCGACGAGAAGACATGCCGGGCGCAGCCGGATGTTACGCAAATGTAAATCGTTATCGTTTGAGAGGCAAGTCACAGTGCACGTGTGCCTGCCTCACAGCCTGCCGGATCAGCCCAGATGCGAGAGCGGCAGGCCTTCCGGTGCTTTCACCGTGCGCAGCACGAAGCTGGAATTGACGTCGGACACGCCGGTCGCATTGAGCAGGCGGTCGAGCAGGAAGCGCGAGAAATGCTCCAGGTCGCGCACCTGCACCTGCAGCAGGTAATCCATGTCGCCGGTGAGCGCCCAGCAGGCCACCACCTCGTCCCAGCCGCGCACGCCGTCGGCAAAATGTTCGATATCGGCCTGGCCGTGCTGCTCCAGCTGCACCCGCACGAAGGCCTGCAGCCCCAGCCCCAGCGCCTTGGCATCCAGGCGCGCGCCGTAGCCGGCGATGATGCCGGCAGCCTCCAACCGCTGGGTGCGGCGCAGGCAGGCCGAGGCCGACAGATTGACCTGCACCGCCAGCTCCGCATTGCTGCTGCGGCCCTGCGTCTGCAGCAGGGCGAGCAGGCGCAGATCGGTGCGGTCCAGGGCGATTGGCTGGTCCATATGTTGCGCAGCAGCAGAGGATGACGCACGAATCTTGCGCCCGGAAGCATCGGACACGCAAGATTCGCAATCCCGTTGCGCGACCATCCGGCTAAGGTGAGCGCTGATCATCGGGAACCGCCGCCGCATGAACATCGCACCGCAACGCGTCGAGAATCAGCTCACCGACAAGGGCTATGTGCCGGTCTACACCACCGCCGTGGTCGAGCAGCCGTGGGATGGCTACAGCGCCGACGACCACGCCACCTGGGGCACCCTGTATCGCCGCCAGCGCGCGCTGCTGATCGACCGTGCCTGCGACGAGTTCCTGCAGGCGCAGGATGCGATGGGCATGGGCGAGACCCACATTCCGCGTTTCGATGCGCTCAATGCGGTGCTGCAGGCGGCCACTGGCTGGACCCTGGTCGGCGTGCAGGGCCTGCTGCCGGAGCTGGATTTCTTCGAGCACCTGGCCAACAAGCGCTTCCCGGTGACATGGTGGATCCGCCGCCCCGATCAGATCGACTACATCGCCGAGCCGGACCTGTTCCATGACCTGTTCGGGCACGTGCCGCTGCTGATGAATCCGCTGTTTGCCGACTTCATGCAGGCCTATGGCCGTGGCGGGGTCAAGGCGCACGGCATCGGCGCGGACGCGCTGCAGAACCTCACCCGCCTGTACTGGTACACGGTGGAATTCGGCCTGATCGCCACGCCGCAGGGGCTGCGCATCTTTGGTGCCGGCATCGTGTCGTCGAAGGGCGAATCGCTGCACTCGCTGGAATCGCCGGCGCCCAACCGGATCGGCTTCGACCTGCAACGCATCATGCGCACGCGCTACCGCATCGACAGCTTCCAGAAGACCTACTTCGTCATCGACAGCTTTGCGCAGTTGATGAGCGCCACCGCGCCGGATTTCACCCCGATCTATGCCGATCTTGCGCAGCAGGCGCAGGTGCCGGCCGGCGAGGTGCTGGACACGGATCGGGTCATCCAGCGCGGCAGCGGCGAAGGCTGGAATACAGACGGCGACGTGTGAGGCCGCACCGACTCGACACCATCGCCGACGCAGACTATGGTCAAACCTCCCCATACCGCCTTCGCTCAATGGACCTGACGCAGCTTCGCATCCGGCGCTTGGAGCTGGACGACACCCGCCTGCTGTTCACCCTGGCCAACGGCATCCGTATTGACGAGCCGATCAAGGCGCAGCGGCTGTTGTTGAAGGCAACGCCGCCGCAGCGTGCGCAATGGCAGCTCACCGACGACGGCTTCGGGGTGAACTGGCCGGCGGTGGCGCCGCCCACGGATGAGGGGCTGCTCAACATGCCCGAGTTGCTGTGGCGCCGCCGCAGCGCACGCGCGCAAACCAAACTGACCGCGCTGCGCGGACGCATGGATGCCCTGTCGCCCGGCGAGCGCGAGCTGGTGGCATTGGCGCGGCTGGATGCGGACATGAGCGAGAGCGGCTATGCACGCTACTTCGACCGCTGGGACGCCGCCACCCGGCGCGATGCATTGCAGGGGCTGGGCGCGATGGGCGCGGCGCAGGCGCGCCAGGCGATCGAAGGCCTGGGCACGGTATTCGAACGCCTGGAAGAAGACCCCAACCTGCTCAGCATCGAAGACATTCTCGACGCGATGAGCGAGACCGATCGCCAGCGCGTGGATGGCTGGGAAGAGGTCTACTACCGCCGCTCCGGCGAACTGGCCCGGCTGGGCCTGACCCACTACGGGGTCGACAAGGCGTAAGCGCGCGTGCAATGACGCGCATGGCTCACAGCCGGCGTTGCGCATCGTCCATACCCGCAACGCGCTCCCGATGCACCGGGCCTGTCTCAGCCTGCCGGCTTGGCGAGATAGGCCAATAGCAGCACCAGTGGCTCATCGCCGGTCTGCTGCAAGGCATGGGTGCTGCCCGGGCGCGTCAGCAGCGCATCGCCGGCAGTGACCTGGTACTGCTTGCCATCCAGCGCGTACAGCCCGCGCCCGCTGACGATGTAATAGATCTCGTCCTTGTCGTGCAGATGCAGGCCGATGCCTGCGCCCTTGTGCAGCACGCGCTTGCGCAGCACGAACGGCAACTGCGGTGCGTCGGCGAAGAACGGATACGCCGTGGTCGGCCCGGCGCCGCCATGCGGGCCGGGTTGCGGGCGTGCGAGATCGCGTTCGTGCACCACCAGTGAGGGATGCGCCTGCGCCGCGCGTTGTGCGGCGGTGTCGGGAGCGGCGCCGCAATCGGCATCGCGGCGCAGCTGTGACATGAGAGCGGGTTGCAGCTGCACCCAGCCATGCACGACCAGGCACGCCACGGCAGTGGCGCCGGCGCGGCTGAAGTGGGTGCCGTCGGCTTTGCCTTGTTCGGGAACGAACAGGAAGTACGCCCTGGCCGCCTGTTCGCCGAGGGCGCGGATCCAGTCGCTGGAACTGGCGTTGAGATCGATCAGGCCCACGTGTTCCTGCGCAGCGAGTTGCTGCATGGCCAGGGTGTAGCGGCCGTGGGTGTCGAGCAGCGCGCCGAAATCGTAGAGCAGACGGGCGGCGGGCGTGATCAGGATCGGCGTGGCGCCCTTGTCGCGCGCGGTGGCGATATAGCGGCGCAGGAACTGCTGATAGTCGCCCTGCGGGTCGGTGTAGCGGGTTGGATCTTCGTGTTTGGCGTCGTTGTGGCCGAACTGGATCAACACCACGTCGCCGGCACGGAGGTCCTTGGCGATGGCGTCCAGGCGCCCTTCGGCGATGAAACTGCGGGTGCTGCGGCCGCCCTTGGCGTGGTTGCGCACCTGCCATTGCGCCGGGTCGAACCACTCCTGCAGCATCTGGCCCCAGCCGGCCTGCGGCGCACGCTCGGCACCGTATTCGGCGGCGGTGGAATCGCCGGCGATGAAGATGCGGTGTGGTTCGGCGCGGGCGCTATTTGCGCAGAGCAGCAGCAATGCGAACAGCAGCAGACGCATGGTGGGCTCCGGGAACAATGCCAAGGACGCGACGCTGTTCCTTCTCCCATCGGGAGAAGGTGCCCGAAGGGCGGATGAGGGTGCGGCGGCACAGGAAACGTTGGACGGCCGTACTGTCGTCTCAAGCCTTTCAAGCCTCCCCTTTCAGGGCAGCTGTCTTCCGCCGCGGCCTCACTCCCCCGCTCCGCGCCCCGGCCCGCGCCGGCAGCGCGGGCTCCAAGGCACGCGCGCCAGTGGCGCGCGAACAGTGCCCTCTCACCCCGCGGGAGGAGGGCTTTAGGCCGTTATGCTGCTGCGGCGGCGGCTTCGGGCTTGCCCAGCACGCCGGCGACGAAGTTGCGGATCTCGGCGTCCTGCGCGTTATCGAAGAAGCACTGCTGGAAACGCTCGCCGCCCACGGCCTGCTTGATCAGCTCCGGGTCGATGGCGCGCAGGCCGTCGAGGTAGGACTTGGCAGTGGCCTGCTTGACCTGGGTCAGGATGCCGGCATTGGCGGCCTGCGATTCGCGACGCTCGGCCGGGTAGCCCATGCCGCGCTCGCCGCTGAAGGCCTTTTCAAAGATGTAGCGCACGTTGATTTCCGCGCCCCAGCCGTAGCCCTTGGCAAATGCCAGCGACAGCGCGTTGCCGTTGTTGACCTGGGCGAACAGGTAGGCGTCGGTCGGCTCGATGCAATAGCCGCAGAACACGCCCGGATGCGCATTGAGCGACATCATCGCGCCCTGGCCGGTGCCGCAGCCGGCGACGACGAAGTCCACGGCCTTGGAGTTCAGCAGCAGGCTGGCGACGATGCCCAGGTGGATGTAGGTCAGGCGGTGGTCGTTGTCGCCGTCCATGCCGACGTTGAAGACGCTGTGGCCCTGCTCGCCGGCCACGTCGTTGAGCTGCTGCAGGATCACCGGGTTCTTGCCGGCCTGACTGAACTCATTCATGAGTGCGATTTTCATGGGGATGCTCCGATTGGTTTGGGGAAGTTGTGTCGACTGTGGAGGTGATTGGTGTGCGCGCCTGGATGCGGTCTTGCTTCGCTTTTCAGGTGCCTTGTCGGTGGGCGATCAGGTGCTGAAGGTCTTGTCGGAGCTGCGGCACGCGTCTGGTCATGTACGTGCCTGCCGGTCCTCATTCGCCCTTCGTGCACCTTCTCCCTGAGGGAGAAGGCACCGCGTGGGTTTGACTCAGCGTGCCAGCCAGCCGCCGTCGACCGGGATGATGGCGCCGTTGACGTAGTCCGAGGCGCTGCTGGCCAGGAACACCGCGGTGCCGCCGAGGTCGGCCGGCACGCCCCAGCGCGCGGCCGGGATGCGGTCCAGGATGGCCTTGTTGCGGTCCTGGTCGGCTCGCAGCTGGGCGGTGTTGTCGGTGGCCATGTAGCCGGGCGCGATGGCATTGGTGGTCACGCCCTTGCTCGCCCATTCGTTGGCCAGCAGGCGGGTGATGCCGGCGATGCCGGACTTGCTGGCGGTGTAGGACGGCACGCGGATGCCACCTTGGAACGACAGCATCGAGGCGATGTTGATGATCTTGCCGCTGCCCTGGGCGATGAAATGGCGGCCGGCGGCCTGCGCCATGAAGAAGGCCGATTTCAGATTGACGTTCATCACGTCGTCCCAATCCTGCTCGCTGAAATCCACCGCGTCGGTGCGGCGGATCAGGCCGGCGTTGTTGACCAGGATGTCCAGGCGACCCAGGCCGTCCAGCGTTTCCTTGAGGATGCGTTCGACCGGTTCGATGCTGATCAGGTTGGCCTGGATGGCGACGAAGCGGCGGCCCAGTCCCTTGACCAGTTCCTCGGTCTCGGTCGGCGCCTGGATGCCGGCGGCGGCGATGTCGGCGCCGGCCTGCGCCAGTGCCAGCGCGATGCCCTGGCCCAAGCCCGTGTTGGCACCGGTGACCAGTGCGACCTTGCCTTCGAGACTGAACGGATTGCTCATTACCTTATCGCTCCTGCTGGGTGTGCCACGTTGGATGAGTGCGTGCGTCCGCGCGATGCGCGGCCGCTGGCATGGGGTGGAGCTGGCGCGTTGATGGCGCTAGCGCATCGACGCGGTGAGTGCGGTGCTGGCCGGCATGCATGGCCTTACTTGAGCTGGCAGATGTCCAGCACATGCATGTCGGTGTAATCCAGGTTTTCGCCGCCCATCGCCCAGATGAAGGCGTAATTGCTGGTGCCGGCGCCCATGTGGATGGACCACGGCGGCGACACCACCGCTTCGTTGTTCTGGATCACGATGTGGCGCTGCGCGTCCGGCTCGCCCATGAAGTGATAGACGCGGTCGTTGGCGCCGAGATCGAAGTAGAAATACACCTCGCTGCGGCGGTCGTGCAGATGCGGCGGCATGGTGTTCCAGACGCTGCCCGGCTTGAGCACGGTCAGGCCCAGCAACAGCTGCGAGGACTGGCAGGTGGTCGGCACGATGTACTGGTAGATGGTGCGCTCGTTGCTGGTTTCCAGCGCGCCGCGCTCCAGCGCCACGGCATCCTTGATCGACAGTTGCTTGGTCTCGAAACGCGCATGCGCCGGTGTCGAGGCCAGATAGAACCTGGCCGGGTTGGCGGCATCGTCAGAAGCGAAGCTGACATCGGTGCTGCCCATCGCCACGTACAGGCCGTCCTTCGGCCCGAGCGTGTAGACGGTGCCGTCCACGGTCACGCTGCCGGTGCCGGCGCCGACATTGAGGATGCCCAGCTCGCGGCGCTCCAGGAACGGATGGCCGGCGGCAGACGCCGGTTCGGTCTGCCTGGGCAATTCCAGCGTGGTGCCGAGCGGTGCTGCGCCACCGAGCACGAAGCGCTCGTAGTGGGTGTATTTGAGCGTGACCGCATCGTCGACGAACAGGCCATCGAGCAGATAGAGCTCGCGCAGGTCGTCGTTGCTGGCGCCCTTGATGGCGTCGGGATGGGTGGCGTAGTGGGTCTTGCAGTACAGGGACATGCGCGATCTCCGGTGCCAAGCGCGGGGGGATTGGCTTGCACCGGGCCATTCTACCGGCTCTGGTTAACCGGTGTCATTGCGCAGTGCACGATAGCCGCATGGCGGTGCGCCGGCCTCGTCCCTTCTCCCTGCGGGAGAAGGTGGCGCGCAGCGCCGGATGAGGGGACGAGGCTGCGCGCGCTCCCTAGCGGGAGGGGCTTGACGCGCTCAATCCTCCGGCGGTTGGCAGGAGTCGCGCACGATCAGGTGCGGGCGCACGCTGGCGGTGGGCAGTTGCGGGGCGTTGTCGGGCTGGATCAGCATCGCCGCGGCGGTGCGGCCGGTGTCGCGGGTGTGGCGGCGCACCGAGGTCAGCGGCGGCCACAGGCGCGAGGCCAGCGAGCTGTCGTCGTAGCCGATCACCGACAGCTGGCGCGGGATGCTGATGCCGGCGCGCAGCGCGACCTTGTAGATACCGGCGGCCATTTCGTCGTTACCGGTGAAGATGGCGGTGGGGCGCTTCTTGCCCAGCAGCAGCTTTTCGGCCGCGGCCACGCCCGATTCGAAGGTATAGCCGGCTTCGACGATTCGCTCGGGTGGCAGTTCGATGCCGCGCCGGGTCAGCGCGTCGGCAAAGCCGGAGGTGCGCTCGATCGAGGAACGGTAGGCGCTGGGGCCGGTGACCAGGGCGATGTCGCGGTGGCCGAGCGAGAGCAGGTAATCGGCGGCCTCGGCGGCGCCGTCGCGGTCGTGGGTGATCACTGTCTGCGAGGTGGTGTCCAGCGCCACCGAGGCGATGCGGGTGTAGCGGCAGCCGATCTCGGCCAGCATGTCGGCCAGCGCCTGGTCTTCGGAGGCGCGTGGCACCAGGATCACGCCGTGCAGCTTCTGCGCCTGCGCGAAGCGGCGCACGCCTTCGATGTAGCCGGGGCTGCGGCTGTCGCAGGGGTGCACCACCAGCTCGAAGCTGGAGCCGCGCAGCGCGTCCAGCGCGCCGTACTGCATGTCCACGATGTACTGCGCGGTGGGGTTGTCGTAGACCATGCCGATCAGGAACGAGCGCCGGAACGCCAGCCCGCGCGCGAGCGGATCGGGCGCGTAACCGACCTCGCGCATCAGCGCCTCGACCTTCTCGCGGGTGTCCTGCCGCACCAGCGGCGAGTTGTTGATGATCCGCGACACGGTCTTCTTGGACACGCCCGACATCCGCGCGATGTCGTTGATCGTGGCTACCTTGCCCTTCGGCAGGCCGGGCATTCCCTCTTCAGGCATCTTGCGGGCGGGCATAGCGGTCAACCAGTGAAGTTGATTGGATTCTACCGGCCAGACGGCCGGCAGACCTGAGCGAAGCCTGCCGCCACCCCGGACCCGCCGTGCAGGACACGCCGCAGCCGGCAGTGCCGCGGCATGCCCGGCGATGCAGAACGGTCAGTCCAGGGCGCGGTAGCGGAAGTTGCGGAACTCCACCTGGCCCTGCCCGGCGGCATACAGCGCCGGCTTCAAGGCCAGGAACTTGCCGGCCACGTTGTGGTGGTAGCCGGACACTTCCATCTGCACCGGGTACTTGGTCCAGGTGGTGCCGTCGGTGCTGCTGTGGATGGTGACGATGTGGCGGTTGTTGGTGACCCGCAGCCACAGGGTGCCACCGGTCGCACTGGGGGCCAGCGTGCCGGGGCGTTCCTCGCCGTAGCGGTGCATGACGAAGTTCTCGCCATTGCTGCCCACGCCGGCATAGAGCTTGTCGCTGTAGAACAGCAGCGCCCCGCCCTGCCCGCCCGGCGCCACGGTCATCTGCACCTCGAACTGGTAGGCCTGGTCGGTGGCGATCACCGTCAGCGGCGAGGCGTTGCGCGGGGCGCTGCCCTTGCCCTGCAGGCGCAACACACCATCGCCGACCTGCAGCCGCTTGGCCTCGTCGGCGGCGGGGTTGAAGAACGCCCACTGCGGGCCCAGCGTGCTGGCGCGGAAGTCGTCCGACAGCGCCAGCCCGTGCGGCAAGGCCTGCCCACTGGGCTTTTTCAGCGGCGTGCCCAGGTCGCCACCCTTGGCGACGAACCAGCCGTCCGGGGTCCATTCGATCGGGTCCAGCAAGGCCTGCCGGCCCAGCGTCCAGTAGCCGTGTTCGTAGCCGTGGTAGAGCATCCACCAGCGCTGGTCGGTGCCTTCCACCAGCGTGGCGTGGCCGCGCGACCACCACGGCTCGTCAGCGCTCCTGGTGCGGGTGATCGGATTGTTGGGCGCGTTCTGCCAGGGGCCGTGGATCGAGCGCGAACGCGCGGTAATCACCATGTGTCCGGTCGGCGGGCCGGCGGTGCCGCCGACGGCGGTGGTCATGTAGTACCAGCCGTTGTGGCGGGTGATCTTGGGGCCTTCCTGGGCGTAGCCTTCCACGTCCCAGCTTTCCGGGTATTTCCAGCCGTCGTAGACGTGCTTTGGCGTGCCGACCACCTTGAGGCCGTCGTCGGAGAGCTGCACGTAGTCGCCGCCGCTCAGGAACAGATAGCGCTTGCCGTCCTCGCCCACTGCGTGGCCGGGGTCGATGTACTTGCCCAGGCCGATGTCGATCGGCGCGCTCCACGGGCCCTTGATGTTGTCGGCCCAGACCACGAAGTTGCTGCGCTCGCCCTGGTCGCCACGGCGCGCCGGGAAGTAGATGTAATAGCGCTTGCCGTGCTTGATCAGGTCCGGCGCCCAGATCGCGCCGACGTTCTGGGTGATGGCATGGCCCAGCGGCTGCCAGTTGACCAGATCGCGCGAATGCCAGATCGGCAGGCCCGGGTAGGCGTCGAACGAGGACAGCGTGAGGTAGTAGTCCTGCCCGTCCTTGAGTACCGACGGGTCGGGGTGATCGCCAGCCAGCACCGGGTTGAGGAAGGTTCCATTGCCCTGGTCGGCGATGCGCTGGTGTTCGAGGCCGCGCTTCCAGTCGGCCGCGGCAGCGAGCCCGGCACACAGCAGCAGGCCGCCGGCCAGCAGCCAACGCAAACGGGTTGAAGCGATACGCACACGCATGCTTGCTCCTAGTCCCCGCACGGCGGGGCGATGCGACGGCCAGCGCCTGGAGCGTCGGCCGCCTGGATGAAGGCGGAACTACCTGCCAGCAGCCACGCTGGGCAGCGCGCCGCTAACGTCGGCAGGCGTTTGTCGAGCGAGGCGCGGCGTGCGGACATCGCATCGCACGCGCCGTGCAGGCCGCTGCCACGCACCGACGACGCCCACCTGACGGACGCAGTCGGGATCGCGGGCACTTACGCGCGCAGCGCGCGTGGCAACCACAGCGACAGTTCGGGGAAGAACGCCACGATCAGCAGCACACCCAGGGCCGCCAGCCAGAACGGCCAGATGGTGCGCATGCTCTGGGCGATGGTGATCTGCCCGATCGAGGTACCGATGAACAGCACCGAGCCGATCGGCGGGGTGATCAGGCCGATGCCGCCAGCCAGCACCATCACCAGACCGAAATGGATCGGGTCGATGCCGTAGGCCTTGACCACCGGCAGGAAGATCGGCGTGCAGATCAGGATCTTCGGCGCCAGGTCCATGAACATGCCCAGCAGCAACAGCATCACCACGATCATCAGCAGCACCGTGTTCTTGCTGTCGGCGATGGCCTGCAGGAACTTCACCGCCGCCGCCGGCACCTGCAGGTAGGCCAGCAGCCAGCCGAACACCGCAGCGGTGGCGATCACGAACAGGATCACGCCGGTGGTGCGCGCCGCATGCGTCACCGCGGCGAAGAACTCGGCCCACCGTAGCTGCCGATACAGCAGCGCGGTGACGATCAAGGCGTACACCACCGCGATCGCCGCGCTCTCCACCGCGGTGAAGATGCCGGCACGGATACCGATGAAGATCAACGCCACCAGGCCCAGGCCCGGCAACGCGCCGATCAGGCGCAGCGCCACTGCGCGCCAGCCGGGGAACGGCTCGGTGCCGTAGCCGCGATGGCGGGCCACCGCATAGCCGGTGACCATCATCGCCGCGGTCATCAACAGCGCCGGGAAGATACCGGCCGCGAACAGGTCGGCGATCGACAGCCCGCCACCGGCCGCGGCCGAGAACAGGATCAGGTTGTGCGAAGGCGGGACCAGCAACGCCACCAGCGCGGCGGTCATGCTCACATTGACCGCGTAGTCGCGGTCGTAACCGCGCTTGATCATCTGCGGGATCATGGTGCCGCCGACCGCCGAGACGTCGGCGATCGCCGAGCCGGACACGCCGCCGAAGAACAGCGACGACAGCACGCTGACCTGGCCCAGGCCGCCACGCACGCGCCCCACCAGCGAGGAGGCCAGCGCGATCAGGCGTTCTGAGATACCGCCGCGCAGCATCAGTTCGCCGGCGAAGATAAACAACGGGATGGCGATCAACGAGGCCGAGCCGCTGCCAGCGGAAATCTGCTGCACCAGCACCACCGTGGGCAGGTCCAGATACAGCAGCGTGGCCAGTGCGGCCGCGCCCAGCGCATACGCCACCGGCACGCCGATCAGCAGCAGCACCACGAAGGTTCCCAACAACATCGCAATGCCCATCAGCGCACTCCTCCGGCCTGGATCGGGCGCAGCACACGCCACAGCTTGTACAAGGCAAAGATCACCATCAGCGCACCGCCGATCGACAGCGGCAGGTAGTTGATGCTCTGCGGCATCTGCGCGCCGGCCATCTTGATATCCAGGCCATCGAGCAGCAGCGCCGCGCTCCACCACGCCAGCACCGCACCGATGGACATGATCATCAACGGACGGATCAGGTCGAACACCCTGCGCACCAACGGCGGCACGTGTTCGCCCAGCAGGTAGAAGCCGAAGTGGCGGTTGGTATGCACGCCGGCGGCCGCGCCCAGGCTCAGCGCGGTGCTGAGCAACAGCAGCGTCACCGGCTCGGTCCAGCTGGGCGAGTTGTTGAGCACGTAGCGGGTGAACACCTGCCAGCCCTGCACGACCACCAGGCCCAGCAGCGCGATGGATGCCACGCCAACGGCGGTATCGGAAACGCGGTCCAGCGCGCGCTGCAACGGCGCGACCGGGACGGCGACGGTCTCGGGTTCGGTCATCGGGTCACCTCTATGCAAAATCGCGGATGCGGCGGTACAGCGCTTCGATCTCCGGCTGCTTGCGGTATTCGGCCAGCAGCGGCGCGGCGGCGGCGCGGAACGCCGGCATGTCGACCTGATTGAGCTTGACGCCGTAATCGATCACCTGTTTGCGCGCGACGGTCTCCGAGGCATCCCACAGATTGCGCATCACCGGTACCGAGGCGCGTGCCAGTTCCACCACCAGGGCGCGATCGTCCGGGCGCAGCGATTCGAAACTTTGCCGCGACATCACCAGGATGTCCGGCGCATAGGAATGCTCGCTCTGCGACCAGTAATGCGCGGCTTCGAAATGCCGGCTGGACTGGAAGCTGCGCATGTTGTTTTCCGCACCGTCGATCATGTGCGTTTCCATCGCCGAGAACGTCTCGCCCAGCGACATCGGGGTGGGGTTGGCACCCAGCATGCGCATCAGCTTGAGGAAGATGTCCGACGAGGCCACGCGCAGTTTCAGGCCCTTGAGATCTTCCGGGCGGTGCAGCGGGTGCTTGGTGTTGTAGAAGCAACGCGCACCGGAATCGTAGATCGCCAGGCCCACCAGATCGCGCTGCTCGAAGCTGCGCAGCACGCTGTCGCCGACATGGCCGTCGATGGCGCGGCGCAGGTGCGGCACCGAGTCGAACACGTACGGCAGGCACAGCGCCTGGGTCAGCGGAAAGGCGTTGTTCAACGCGCCCGAATACACCCGGGTGATGTCGATGGCGCCAAAGCGCGCCATGTCGATCGCCTCCGACTCGCGGCCCAGCTGGCCGGAGTGGTACTGGCGCAGCTTGAGCCGGCCGTTGCTGCGTTGCTCCAGCTGCTTGCCGAACCACCGCACCGCCTCCACGGTGGGGTAGTCGCCGACATGCACATCGGTGGCGGTCAGCAGCTGCCCGCCGGCAATCGGCGTGGTGGCACGCGCGCCCAGCCAGGGGCCGGCCGCGGCGGCACCGAGCCCGGCACCGAGGAAATGTCTGCGTGTGATCATTGGCGCCCTCCCAAGCGTCTGGTCACTGGGTCCGGCGTTACTTGGCGGACACAGCCGTACAGGAAATGTCGCCGATGCCGGCGAAGCGAATCAGGGCATGCTGTCCCACTTCGATGTCATGGATACCGGTGGCATTGCCCGTGGCGATGAGATCACCGCGCTTGAGCGGACGCCCGCGCCGGGCCGAACGGCTGAGCGCAAATGCGTAGGCCGCGCGCAAGCCGCCCGGCAACGTGGTGGCCCCGCCGGTGCCGACCAGCTGGTCGTCGATCAGGGTTTCGGCGGTCAGCGCGGATTCGTCGCGCGCCAGCCAATCAGTCACTTCCGGCCCCAGGATCAGGCCGTTGTTGTTGCCGAAGTCGGAGATCACCACGCGCGGGCCCAGCTTGTTGATGGTCGCCAGCGGGCTGCTGGCGATTTCCACGCCGATGAACAGCGTGGCCGGCAGCTGCGCCGCCTGGTCAGGAGTGAAGTGGGTCTGGTCGGCCGGCGCGTCCGCGTCCAGGCGCAGCACGTACTCGGCCTCCACCGCACCGAAGCCGCCTTCGTAGATCGGGAATTCGGTTGTTCCACCGGTAGCATTCCAGAGCTTGTGCGAGAAGATCGGGCCCAGCAGGCGCTCGTCGCCCGATGCGTCGCGGCGCTCGGCGGCGATGTAGCCCACCTTCCAGCCGACCACCTGGTCGTCCCACTGGCTGATGGCGATATCCTGCACCTGGTAGGCGGTGAGCAGATCGTCGGGGATCTGCCCTGGAAAGTCCGGCAGCGATGCCCCTGCACGGCGTGCCTCCACAAAGCGCTGGGCGATCTGCGACAGCGAGGATGTGGAGGATGGTGGGGTGGCGGCGTCGTTGCTCAAGGGTGTCTCCCTGATAGGTGTTTTTGTTGCACTGCCAATCGACAGTGGCACGGTGTGCTGTATATGGTAAACCGGTGTCATTGGCAATGTGCAGTGCGGCAAAACTGGCCGCAGCAACGAAGCAACCCTGGGAGGGGTGGATGGAACAGACAAGCCAAACGCGTGTGTTTGCCGCGTTTTCGAACGTCATGCGCCGGTGCATGACGGCGGTGGTGATGGTGGGAGCGCTGCTGGCCACGCCAGTGCTGGCAGCCGAGGTGCCCGGCGCCGATACCGCAGCCGAGCAGGCCAGCCGGATCCTGTTGTGGCCCAAGGGGATGGCACCGGGGGACAAGCCGCTGCCGCAGCCACAGCGCATCATCCAACGCAGCAGCGACCCGGCCCTGCCCGATCGCTACATCCAGCAGATCAGCACGCCGTACCTGGTGGTCTACCGGCCCAAGCGGCCGAACGGCACCGCCCTGCTGGTCACCCCCGGCGGCGGCTACCAGCGCATCGTGCTCGACAACGAGGGCAGCGCACTGGCGCCCAGCTTCGTCGACCAGGCCGGCATTACCCTGTTCGTGCTGCGTTACCGCTTGCCCGGCGAAGGCCACCCGAACGGCGCCGACGTGCCGCTGGCCGATGCACAGCGCGCGCTGCGGCTGATCCGCGCCAACGCCGCCCGCTACGGCATCGACACGCAGCGGGTCGGGGTGATGGGGTTCTCGGCCGGCGGCCATGTCGCCGCCAGCCTGGCCACCCGCTACGCCGCGCAGGTCTACCCCAAGATGGATGCGGCCGATGCACTGAGCGCGCGGCCGGATTTTGCGCTGCTGATCTACCCGGTCATCGACATGGACAGCGCCAACGCGCACCCGGGCTCGCGCGAGCGCCTGCTCGGCAGCAGTCCAGCCGATGCGCAGGTGCGTGCGTATTCGCCGCAACTGCATGTGGATGCACGCACCCCGCCCAGCTTTCTGCTGCATGCGCAGGACGACACCGTGGTGTCGGTGCGCAACAGCCTGCTGATGCACGACGCGCTGTTGCGCGCCGGCGTGCCGAGCGAGCTGCACGTCTTTCCGCAGGGCGGCCATGGCTTTGGCACCGCCAGCGGCAGCGGCCTGACCGTGGCCGCCTGGCCGCAACTGGCGCAGGCCTGGATCGCGCATGTCACCAAGAAGCAGCCGCCGGCTCCTGCATCGGGACCGGCGCAGGACGTGGCGCGATGACAGCGCCGTCCGCGCCCGACGCGCGCCGACGCACGCTGCTGCGTGGCGGCCTGCTCGCCACTGCCGCCGCAGCGCTCCCCGGCTTTGCTGGCGCCGCCGCTCCGCCGCCGCCACGCGACGCCAGCGCGCCGCTGGCATGCGTGCGTGGCGGCGCCTTGCGCGGTCATCGCGACCAGGGCATCTGCGTGTTCAAGGGCATCCCGTACGGCGGCGACACCGCCGCGCGGCGCTTCCAGGCAGCCGTACCGGAAAATCCATGGCAGGACGTGCGCGATGCCAGCGCCTATGCGGCGGCGGCGCCCCAGCTCAAGGCCAGCGAACCCACCAGCGAGGACTGCCTGTTCCTCAACGTATGGACGCCGGGCCTGCGCGATGGCGGCAAGCGCCCGATCCTGTTCTATATCCACGGCGGCGGCTACACCACCGGCTCCGGCAGCGACCCGTTGTACGACGGCGTACGCCTGTGCAGACGCGGCGATGTGGTGGTGATCACCGTCAATCACCGGCTCAACCTGTTCGGCTACCTGTCGCTGGCGCAGCTGGGCGATGCCGGCTTTGCCGACTCCGGCAATGTCGGGCAGCTGGACCTGATCCAGGCACTGCAATGGGTGCGCCAGCACGCGGGCGAATTCGGCGGCGATGCCGGCAATGTCACCGTGTTCGGCCAGTCCGGTGGCGGCGCCAAGATCGCCACCCTGATGGCGATGCCGGCCGCGCGCGGCCTGTTCCACCGCGCCTGGACCATGAGCGGGCAGCAGGTCACCGTGGCCGGCCCGCGTGCGGCCACGCAGCGCGCGCAGTTGCTGCTGGATGCCTTGAAACTGGCGCCCGGCGAGCTTGCGCGCATCCGCACGCTGCCGGTTGCGCAGCTGCTGGCTGCCGCGCAGCTGCGCGATCCCTCGCGGGTGGAAAACAGCGCGCTGTACTTCGGCCCGGTGCTGGATGCACGCAATGTGCCGGTGCATCCGTTCTGGCCGACCGCGCCACTGCAATCGGCCAGGATTCCGCTGGTGATCGGCAACACCCGCGACGAGACGCGTGCGTTTCTCGGCAACGACGCGAAGAACTTCGCGTTGAGCTGGGACGAGCTGCCGGCCAGGCTGGAAAGCCAGCAGTACGTCGATCTGCTGCCGCAGGTGGTGATTGCCGAATATCGCCGGCTGTATCCGCAGTACTCGCCTTCGGACGTGTTCTTTGCCGCGACCACGGCGGGCCGCTCGTGGCGCGGCGCGGTCGAGGAGGCCGAAGCGCGTGCACGCCAGGGCGCACCGACCTGGGTATATCAGCTGGACTGGGGCTCGCCGCTGGACGGCGGCAAGTTCGGCGCCTTCCACACGCTGGATATCCCGCTGGTCTTCGACACCATTGCGCAGCCCGGCTCGCGCACCGGCAACGGCGCCGCTGCGCAGCGCATGGCCGAGCAGATGAGCGAGGCGCTGCTCGCCTTCGCACGCAGTGGCGACCCGAATCATCGCGGCCTGCCGCGCTGGCGCCAGTACTCGCTGCAGCACCGCGACACGTTGCTGTTCGATGTGCCGAGCCGGATGGACAACGACCCGCGTGGTGGCGAACGGCGGCTCTACCAGCAGGCGCCCTTCATCCAGCGCGGTACGTTCTGAGCGCTTTCGCTCCGGCGGGGCGATCAGCATGTGGTGCGCGGTCGACGCACGGGTGCGAACTTTCCAGACTGGCAGGTCTGCGCAGGACACGCCAATTCCGCAGCGCTGGCCGCCCCCTATTCCGGCGAGCGCGCAGCCGTGGTTCAGTCGTTTTCGAGGTGATGCATGCGTAAGTACTCTGTTGTTGCACCGATGCTGCTGACAGCGCTGGCCGCTGCCTGCCTGACGTGTGCCGATGCGGCCGCTGCCGCGCAGGTCGGTACGCCGCGCGCATCCAGGGCATCGACCACCACCGCCGCTGCGCCCGCGCTTGCCGCCAGCAAGATCGTGCTGGTCGGCGACTCCACCACCGCCGTGCAGGGCGGCTGGGGACCGAGCTTTTGCGCGCAGCATGTGAGCTCGTTTCTGAGCTGCCTCAATCTGGCGCGCGGCGGCCGCAGCACGTCCAACTACCGTGCCGAAGGTTCGTGGGAGATCGCGTTGCACGAGCTGCGCAGCGGCGGGTATCGCCAGGTGTATGTGCTGATCCAGTTCGGCCACAACGATCAACCGGGCAAGCCGGGGCGTTCCACCGACCTGGCGACCGAATTCCCCGCCAACCTGCGCCGCTATGTAGACGAAGCGCGTGCTGCCGGTGCGATTCCGGTGCTGGTCACGCCATTGACGCGGCGGCAGTTCGCGCGCGGTCAGTTGCTGGACGATCTGGCGCCCTGGGCCGAGGCCACGCGCACGCTCGCGCAGGAATTGCAGGTGCCGTTGATCGACCTGCACGCGCGCAGCCGCGCCCTGGTGCAAGGCATGGGCCCGGTGCTGGCAATGCGCCTGGCGCAGCGGCCGGCCGACCCGGAGCAGGTGCTAGCCGCGCAATCGGGCACCACCATCGGCAAGACCCCGGCGCAAACCACATCGACGCCCGCCACGCCTGCTGTCGCCACTGCGCGTGCACAGGACAACGCCAGTGCCGAGCCGATGGGCCAGGCCAAACTGGCATTCGATTACACCCATCTGGGTGCCGAAGGTGCCGATCTGTTCGCGGCGATTGTCGCCGACGAGCTGGCCAGGCAAGTGCCTGCGTTGCGGCCGCTGTTGATTCCGTGATGGGTGAGGTGATGCCTGCAGTGTGACGTGATGCATCGCAAGCGCAGGCGTTTGCGATGCACCCACCACGCGTGAGCCTCAGCTCAGCCCAGCACAGGCACCGGTGCATCCGCTTCGATCACCTGCTCGCGCTTGAGCTCTTCCCATACCGCTGCCGGAATCGCCACGCGCATCGAGGCCGCATTCGCAAGCGCCTGCTCGGCCGTGCGCGCACCCGGAATCACTGCGGACACCACCTTGGGCGCGGCGGCAAACTGCAGCGACACTGTGCGCAGATCCACGCCGTGGCGCTCGCAGATGGCGAGTGCTTTCTGGCGCTTGGCCGGCGCCCATTCCGGCACGGTGCCGTCGTAGAGATATCGCTCGCGCCCGGCCAGATAGCCCGCCAGCAGCGGCGCACCGACCACTACCGACGCGCCATGCTTTGCGATCTTCGGGAAGGTGTCGTGCAGCGCCTGCGCGTGGTCGAGCAGCGAGTACTGGCAGGCCAGCAGGAAGATATCCGGATCGGCCTCCTCGATCGCACGCAGGGCCGGCTCAGGGCGATTGACGCCAAAGCCCCACGCCTTGATCAGGCCCTCCTTGCGCATCTTGGTCAGCTCGGGCATCGCCCCTTTCACCGCTTCGGCAAAGCGCTGTTCCCACAGCATCCCCAGGTCTTTCTCGTTCTCCGGTGACAGGTCGTGGATGTAGGCGATATCGATCTGCGACACGCCCAGGCGCTGCAGGCTGTCTTCGATCGAGCGACGCACGCCGGAGGCGCTGTAGTCGTAGCGGTAGTCGAAGGGCGACGGCTGCTGCCACATCGTCTTCGGCGGTTTGTCGGTAGCGGTCAGCAGGCGCCCGACCTTGGTCGACAGCACGTAGTCGTCTGCAGCGTGATTGTGCAGGTGGTGGCCGGTACGGCGCTCGGACAGGCCCAGGCCGTACCACGGTGAGGTATCGAAATACCGCACGCCCGACTCCCACGCCGCAGCCAGGGTCGCTTCGCTTTGCGCATCGCTGGTCGGCGCAAAGCCATTGCCGATCGCCACGCCACCAAAGCCCAGTCGACTCGAGGGCCGATAGCGTGCGCCCTTGCTTGCGGGATTGGTCGGCAATGCGGATGCGGCGGCCTTGCCGCGCGTGGGCATCACGCTGCCCGGTGCGGAAGTCTGTGCCAACAACGGGGCGGCGGCCAATGCCGCGGTGCCGGCAGCGGCGGCGGAGAGGAACTGGCGACGGGTATTCATGGGGAAAATCCTTGCAGCGACTCGATGCACAAGGATGGTCCCGCCTGCGTGCAGACAAGGTCAGCGCAGGGGTCGCGAGCGTACACATGCAGGCAACGAACGACTCACGGGCAGGTTTGGACAAGCAGGCACGTCAGCACAGGTTGTCGGCGGTCGGTGCTGGCGGTCATCGCATGCACCGCATGCTCACGACATGCGGAAGTGGCAGGTGTACCGGGCCGATGTACTTCGGCGCGTGGCATTGCCTAAGAGTGGCCAACACAGCGTCGCGAGCGGTGGTCAGATGTGTGCGGACGGCACGCTAAGAACCGGGGAGTACGCGTGGTACACGCCGATTCCGAGCAGCGACCGCGCACGCATGACGGCTGTGCAGTCGTTTTTTGCTGGCCGCTCCAGATCCCTGCACACGTCTCTGTTGCACGGATCCAACTTCCGTCAGCGTATTTCCAGCAGTTGCAGCTGCGCACGCGGCGGGCCATCGCCCAGCCACAGCGTGCCCACACTGATCGGCAAGCTGAAGCGACGCGGACCGGCGCTGCCCGGATTGATGTACAGCACACCGTCGTGCGTGTGTATCGACGGCTTGTGCGAATGCCCGCTGATGATCACATCGGCAGCAACATCCGCTGCCAGCGTTTTCAGATCGTGCAACACATGGATGCGCACGCCTGCGATCAGCAGATCCAGCGTTTGCGGAAGCTGCGCTGCCCAGGGCTTGTTATCAATATTGCCGGCGATCGCATGTAACGGTGCCAGCGCCTGCAGCGCGGCGAGGATATCCGGCTTGCCCACATCGCCGGCATGGATGATCGCCGCGCAGCCCTGCAACGCAGCCACGGCCTCGGGCCGCAGCACGCCGTGCGTGTCGGAGATCAGGCCAATGCGTAAGACGGCAGCCGTCATCGGGTGTGGGTAAAGGTGGCGGGCGATCAGGATGCACTGCCCGGCGAGGCCGTCGCGTCAACGGGCCAGGTCTCGGGGCCAGCCGCATGGTCAGCGACAAGTGCTCCGCCGCAGCTGATGCCCGGCACACCGTAGCGTGCCAGGCATCAATCACGTCAGTGCGTCGACTCAGCGCGTTGCGCGCGCTTCCACGCCCAGACGCTGTTGGGATCGCCCTGCAGCCCGCGCCGCCTGCTCGCACGCGCCAGTTGCCAGTACGCCCATGCCAACACCAAGGCGATCAGATCCACGACCAGCACCGTCGCGTCCTGCCACGGCAGCACCAGGCCATGTGCCGAAACACAGCTGGCCAGCGGAATCAGCGCCGTGAGGACAGCGCAGGCCAGCAACGCCTCGTACGCACCACGTGCGGTGGGGCGGACCAGCGCCCACACCAGCACGGCCGCAAAGACCGCGTAATAGACATAACGCTCCTGTCCTTGCGCAAGCAAGCGTGCGACGATGAACAAGGCCGAGATGCCGGCGACGCTGCCCAGGCAGACGCCGATGGTCAGGCGCGCCATCGCGTGGGTGCGGCGCGGTTGATCCAGCAACCGACGCTTGCGGCGTGTCTCGATCCACAGCAGGTTGCCGCTGTAGAACAGGAACGCACCGCCCAACCCGAGCAGGAAATACAGCCACTGCACCGGCGCATGCCCAAAGTTGCCGAAGTGCAGCCCTTGCAGCCCGCGCAAGGCGGAGGTGCCTGGTGACATCGTCCTTGGTTCGAGCACGCGCAGGACCTGGCCGGTTGCCGCGTCCAATGCCACGCCACCGAGTGTGTTGAGGCGGCGCTGATCGTTGTGGCCATACACTTCCGCGCGTGCATGGGCATCGCCTGCATCATGGAACCCGATGCTCTCCGGTACCAAGCCCGGGCTGGCTGCGCGCGCCTTGTCCAGCAGCACCGCAACCGGCAACACCGGCGCCGCACGCCTGGCAGGTTGCACATGCGGGGTGAGTTCGAACTCCGGTGCCAGGATCTGCATCAGCTTGCCGTCGAACACCAGGAACTGGAATGGCGCCAGCAACAGCACGCCCAGGCACAACACCGCGCCGGACCAGGCAAAGATCACATGGAACGGCAGCGACAACATGCCGACCACATTGTGCGCGTCCTGCCACAGGCGCTTGAGGTTGTGCCCCGGCCGCAGCGCGAACAGGTCCTTGAAGAACACCGGCGCGTACAGCACCACCCCGCTGAGCAACGCCAGCCCGTACAGCACGCTCACCACACCGAACAGATAGGTGCCGAACACGCGTGGCAGGCCGGCGGTGAAGTGCAGGTCGTAGAGGAAATCGGCAAAGCCCACGCGCTGCGGCAATTCCAGCAGGCGGCCATCGGCGGCCTGTTGATACTGCCGCATGCCGCCACTGGCCTCGGCCTGCGGCCCATACCAGTACAGCCGCGGAGTCGGCCCGTGCTCGCCGGGCAGCAGCACCAGGAAGGATTCGGCCACCTGCGGATGCCGGGCGATCACCGTATCCAGCAAGGTCTGCGCGGCGGCGACAGGATCTGCCGGCGCACGCTGTGTGACAGGCGGCGTGGCCTGCCAGCCGCTCAATTCATGCGTGAACACGGTGATGGCGCCGGCGTAGAAGGCGATGAACAAGGCCATGCCCGCCAACAGACCCATCCAGCTGTGGACCGACAGAAACGCGCGCAAGGTCGATGCTTTCATGCGCCCAACTCCGTCCAGCCCAATGCCTTGATGCCTGCAAGCGCGAGGTAGCACAGCAGCGTCAGCCCGCCGAGCACGGCCCAGGCGCGCGATGCGCGACGGAACACGAACGGCAGCGCCATCGCACCCACCCAGGCCGGAAACATCAGCAGCAGCCATGCCAGCGTGTAACTCTGCTGCGGCCCCGGCAGCAACAGGGCGCACAGGCCGACCACGCCGACCGCCAGCGGCAGGCCCAGCACCACTGCGGCCAGCCACCTAGCCCACATGGCGCACCTGCCTGCGTTGCGTGCGCGCCTGCCGCCAGGCATCCAGATAGGGCAGCGCCACCGCCACCAGCATCAGCGCCGTCACTGCGGCGAAGATGCCGGCCCAGGTGCCCAAGGCCTGCATGGCGCAGCCCAGCGATAGCAGCAGTAATGCGCTGGCGCCGATGCGTAGCGCGCGTGCGGACAGCCGGCGCTGCGGCCACAGGCGTTGATGCCGTGTTGCCAGATAGAACGCCAGCGCCGACGCCGCAGCGCCGAGCAGATAACACCAGGTCATCAAACCGCTCATGCCTGCGCCTGCGCCGAAGCGGAGAACGGCAACACACCGAGCTGCGCTGGCCACATGCCGCCACCTTGCGCGCCGACACACGGAGAACGTGCAGGCCGCACCAGTGCATGCGCGCATCCAGCGATGCGCACACCATGGATAAACGGCTCAACCATCGAAGAAACCACAGCCATCAAAACGCCCACGCACAACACTCCCGTACACACGGTCGACGGAAGGCATGGCGGCGGCTGTGCCCGGCAGCCCTCTCCGGGCCGCCTACGTAGCGGGTGGCACCCCGGCTGCACCGCCCGGTGGGGCGCGCGCAGCGAGGTGTTGGCCGCTCTACGGCGCGCAATCTAACAGGTGCTACAGCGCCGGACCAGCGGTCCGGCGCTGTGTGTGCTGCATCAGCCCTGCGGCGTCAGCACGATGACGCCCAGCGGCGGCAGCAACAGCGGCAGGGATTGCGCATGGCCGTGCATGGACTGCTGCTCGGCGCTCACCACACCGCCATTGCCCAGGTTCGCGCCGCCGTAGATGCCGGCATCGCTATTGAACACCTCACGCCACTGGCCGCCTTGCGGCACGCCGATGCGGTAGCCGTGCTGCACGATCGGGGTGAAGTTGATCACCACCAGCACCGGCGCATCGCCGCGCTTTGCCTTGCGCAGGAACGCCACCACGCTATTGGCCGCGTCATCGCCGACCACCCACGCAAACCCGGCCGGGTCATCGTCCTGCGCGTGCAGCGCGGGGTATTCGACATACAGCCGATTCAGATCGCGCACCAGGGTCTGCACGCCGCGATGGCGCCGGTCATCCAGCAGATGCCAGGGAATGCCGCCGTCGTGGTTCCACTCGGTGGGCTGGCCGAATTCGCAGCCCATGAACAGCAACTTGCGCCCCGGGTGGGTGAACATGTAACCCAGGTAGGCGCGCAGGTTGGCGAACCGCTGCCAGTCGTCGCCCGGCATGCGGCCGAGCAACGAGCCCTTGCCGTGCACCACTTCGTCGTGCGAGATCGGCAGCACGAAGCGCTCCGAATACGCATAGACCATGCTGAAGGTCAGCTCGCCATGGTGGTAACGGCGGTAGATCGGATCCAGCGCCGCGTAATGCAGGGTGTCGTGCATCCAGCCCATGTTCCACTTGTAGTGGAAGCCCAGGCCGCCGTGCGCCACATCGGCAGTGACGCCGGGGAACGCGGTGGATTCCTCGGCAATCATCACCGCACCCGGGGTGTGCTCGCGCACCACCTCGTTGAGCCGGCGCAGGAAGGCGATGGTCTCGTAGTTCTCGCGCCCGCCGTGGATGTTGGGCACCCACTCGCCGGCATTGCGGCTGTAATCGCGGTACAGCATCGAGGCCACCGCATCCACGCGCAGGCCGTCGACGTGGAAGCGCTGCAGGAACTCCAGCGCACTGGCGATCAGGAACCCGGACACCTCGCGCCGCCCGTGGTTGTAGATCAGCGTATTCCAGTCGCGGTGGAAGCCTTCGCGCGGGTCGGCATGTTCGTACAGCGCGGTGCCGTCGAAATGCGCCAGGCCGTGGGCGTCGGTGGGGAAATGCGCCGGTACCCAGTCGACGATCACGCCGATGCCTTCGCGGTGGCAGCGATCGACGAAGCGGGCAAAGCCATCCGGCGAGCCGAAGCGCGCGGTCGGCGCGAACAGGCCCAGCGGCTGATAACCCCACGAGCCGCCGAACGGATGCTCGGTCACCGGCATTAGCTCGACATGGGTGAAGCCCATATCGGCCACATACGGAATCAAGCGGTCGGCCAGGCCATCCCAGTCCAGGTCCACGCCTTCCTCGCGCAACCAGGAGCCGGCATGAATCTCGTAGATGCTCATCGGTGCGTCGTGCGCCTGCCGGCGCGCACGCGTGGCCATCCAGCCGTCATCGCTCCACTGATGCGGGGTGGGGTCGGCCACGATGGAGGCGGTGCCCGGCGCCAGCTCGGCACGCCGCGCCACCGGGTCGGCCTTCGCCGGCAACTCGTTCCCATGCGGGCCGCGCAGCTGGTACTTGTAATGCGCCCCCGGGCCGACGTCGGGCACGAACAGCTCCCACACGCCGGACTGGTGCCGCAGCCGCATCGGATGCCGGCGCGCGTCCCAACTGTTGAAATCGCCCACCACCGCCACGCGCGTGGCATTGGGCGCCCACACCGCAAAGCGCGTGCCGCGTACGCCATCGACTTCGATCGCGTTGGCGCCGAGTGCATCGGCCAATTGCAGATGATGGCCTTCGCTGATCAGGTGCAGATCGAAGTCGCTGAGTTGCGGGCCGAACGCATACGGGTCGGCGGTGTCCTGCTCGCCGCCGGGCCAGCCGATGCGCAGGCGGTATCCGCCCTGCGCCGGCAACGCGCCGGCGAACAGGCCTGGCTCCGGGCCTGCCTCCAGCGCGATGACCTGGCCATCGTCGAGCACGGCATTGACGTAGTTGGCACCCGGTTGATAGGTGCGCAGCAGCCGACCGCTGTCGGTCGGGTGCGCGCCCAGGATGGCGAATGCGTCGCCATGGCGTGCCTCGGCCAGGGCGCGGGTTGCGCCGGGATCCCATCGATTGGTCACTGCTGTCATCACTCCACTCATCATGTGTCTCCCGCACCAGCGCGCGCGCGGTGCAGGATGCGTCGCAAGCCCTCGATCGGCACCATCAGCCAGCCCGGGCGGTTGGCAGCCTCGTAACGCACCTCGTAACAGGCCTTCTCCACCAGGAACAGCAAGGTGGCCGCGTTGAACGCTGCCGGTGCGATCCACGGGTGCGTACTGGCATCGAGCACGGCATGGTACGCGTCCAGAAACGCCTGTGTGGAACGGCGGCGGAACTGCACCAGGAACTCGTCCAGATGCGTGTCCACGCCCACGCCCGCACGGGCGGCGGTGCCTTCCTCGCCACGCGCCGACACTTCGCTAGCGTAATCGAGCGAGCGCAGGAAGCCGGCCACATCGCGCAGCGGGCTGGCCTTGGCGCGCCGCTCGGACAGCGGCTTGGCCGGCTCGCCTTCGAAGTCGATCAGCACCACATCGTCGAAGGCCACCAGGATCTGGCCCAGGTGGAAGTCGCCGTGCACGCGGGTCAGCAAGGAGTCGGCCAGCACGCTCGGTGCCTGGGCGAGCAAGGCATCCAGCTGCGGGCGCTCGGCCAGCACCGCCTGCAGCGCTTCGCGCTCGGTGGCATCGTCGCTGCCGGCCAGGCGTGCATTGACGGTGTCCCACATCTCTTCGACCTGGCGTGCGACGCCAGCCACCACATCGTTGGCGGTGGGCAGGTCGATGCGCTGCGGGACGAAGTCGGCATCGTCAGTGTCGCGCGACAAGGCCTCGTGCAACTCGGCCAGGCGCTTGCCGACCACCGCGGCAAAGGCATCGTAGCCGGCGATGGCTTCGGCACGCGATTCGTCGGTCTGCGCGGTGGCGTACTCGTCGAAGCTGCGTGCCAGATGGTCCAGCGTCCAGCGCCAGGCATCGCCCTGGTTGCGGATGAAGCCCTGCAGCAGCGCGATCGTGGTGATGGTGCCCTGCGCATCGATACGGCTGACGCTGCCCAGCAAGGGCGCGGCGTTGGCGTAGCCCATCTCGGTCAGGCGACGGCCGATCTCGATCTCCGGGTTGGCACCGTTGGCCACGTGCCGCAGCAGCTTGAACACCGCCTTGTCGGCCACCACCAGCGAACTGTTGCTCTGCTCGGCCGACAGCCAGCGGATCTCCGGATCCTGCGGTATTTCCAGCGTGGCCAGCGCCGGTGTCGCCTCGAAGCGCACCTGCCCCTGCTGCGAGGCATCGTCGCCATCGCAGAACTCCAGCGCGGCGTTGTCGCGCAAGGCGTCGATCACCCCGCGCACCATCGGCTTGAGCGCGAAGGCATCGGTGAGGTAACCCACCTCGCGGCCCTGGCGCACGCGGGCCAGCGCAAGCTGCTCGGCCAGGGTGCTGGGCTGGTCGCGCTCCCACACGATGCCGACCGGCAACATGTAGCTCTCGTGGTGGCCGTCTTCCAGCTCCACTTCCAGCTCCAGCAGGCTCATCGGCTCGGCGCCCGGCAGCGGCGTACGGCGCGAGATGCGCACGTGCTTGAGTGCCTGGTCCTTGGCAGAGAACCAGCGCCGTGCCGACAACCAGGCCGGCAGGATCTCCGCTTCCAGCGTGGGCAGATGCGGCAGCAGCGCATTGCTCTCGTCGGTGTCGCTGCGCAACACCAGCGTGCGGTAGTCCGGCAACGGCACCGGGCTTGGCACATGCCAGTCCGGCAAGGTGCCTTCGCTGACCAGCTGGAATGCGTAGAAGCCGAACGGCGGCACGGTGAGCAGATAGGTCAGCCGCCCGACCGGCGGGAAACTGCCGCCGCCGATGATGTCCACCGGTACGCGGCCCTCGAACTCGGACAGGTCCAGCTCCACCGCCTGCAGCGTATGCGACAGGTTGGCCACGCACAGCACCGTCTCGTCCTGGTAGCACCGCAGATAGGCCAGCATGCGGCGGTTGCCCGGATACAGAAAGCGCAGGCTGCCGCGGCCGAAGGCCTGGTAGCGCTTGCGCACGCTGAGCACGCGGCGGGTCCAGGTCAGCAGCGAATGCTGGTCGCGGATCTGCGCTTCCACATTCACTGCCTGGAAGCCGTACAACGGGTCCATCACCGGCGGCAGCACCAGCTGCGCCGGGTCGGCGCGCGAGAAGCCGCCATTGCGGTCGATCGACCACTGCATCGGCGTGCGCACGCCATCGCGGTCGCCCAGATGGATGTTGTCGCCCATGCCGATCTCGTCGCCGTAGTACAGCACCGGCGTGCCGGGCATGGTCAGCAACAGGGAGGTCATCAGCTCGATGCGGCGGCGGTCGCGCTCCAGCAGCGGCGCCAACCGGCGCCGGATGCCGAGATTGATGCGTGCGCGGCGGTCGGCGGCATAAGTCTGCCACAGGTAATCGCGCTCCGAGTCGGTGACCATTTCCAGCGTCAACTCATCGTGGTTGCGCAGGAAGATCGCCCACTGGCAGCTCTCCGGAATTTCCGGGGTCTGGCGCATGATGTCGGTGATCGGGAAGCGGTCTTCGCGTGCGATCGCCATATACATGCGCGGCATCAGCGGGAAGTGGAACGCCATATGGCATTCGTCGGCGTTCTGGCCGAAGTACTGCTGGGTGTCTTCCGGCCACATGTTGGCCTCGGCCAGCAGCATGCGGTCCGGGTACTCGGCATCCAGCGTGGCGCGGATCTTGCGCAGGATCGCGTGGGTTTCCGGCAGGTTCTCGTTGGAGGTGCCGGAGCGCTCGATCAGGTACGGCACCGCATCCAGACGCAGGCCGTCCACACCGCGGTCCAGCCAAAAGCGCATCACTTCCAGCACCGCTTCCAGCACCGCAGGGTTGTCGAAGTTCAGGTCCGGCTGGTGCGAATAGAAGCGGTGCCAGAAGTACTGCCCGGCCACCGGATCCCAGGTCCAGTTAGATTTTTCGGTATCGCAGAAAATGATCCGCGTGCCTTCGTATTCCTGGTCGGTGTCCGACCACACATAGAAGTCGCGCTCCGGCGAACCGGCCGGCGCGTTGCGTGCGCGCTGGAACCACGGGTGCTGATCGGAAGTATGGTTGATCACCAGCTCGGTGACGATGCGGATGCCGCGTGCATGCGCCTGCGCCACCAGCTGCTCGAAGTCTTCGATGCTGCCGTAGTCCGGATGCACCGCCATGTATTCGGCGATGTCGTAGCCGTCGTCGCGGCGCGGGCTGGGGTAGAACGGCAGCAGCCAGATGGTGTCCACGCCGAGTTCGGCGATGTAGTCCAGCTTGGAAATCAGCCCCGGGAAATCGCCGATGCCATCGTCGTTGGAGTCGAAGAACGACTTGACGTGCACCTGATAGATGATCGCGTCCTTGTACCAAAGCTGGTCTGCAACCACCGCGGACTGTTCCGCGTCGGCTTGTAACGATGGGACTGCATTCATGCGACCTCTCCTGCGCGGATGCGCCATAACGCGAACGGCCGCGTCGCCTCTAAACGGATGTGTTGCTGTTTTCCCTGCCAAGTGAAGCGATGGCCGTCCCACAGGTCGTCCACCGCCACGCTGGCGTGATCGGGCAGGCCCAACTCCCACAATGGCACTTCGATTGCGGCGTCCTGCGCAGCGTTGGGGTCCAGGTTGATCGCCACCAACACCATGCTGCGGCTGCGCGACAGGTAGCCGGCATCCAGGAACTTGCCGAAGTACAGCACCTGGTCGTTGTGCGCCTGGTAGAAGCGCGTGCCCAGGTGCGACTGCAGCTCCGGGTGCATGCGGCGCAGCTGGTTGAAGCGGGTGATCTCATCGACGATGTCGCCGGGCGCACGCTCGGGCCAGGCGCGCAGCTGGAACTTCTCCGAGTCCAGATATTCTTCCTTGCCCGGCGCCAATGGCGTGGCCTCGCACAGTTCGAAGCCCTGATACATGCCCCATAGCCCCGACAGCGTGGTCGCCAGCGCGGCGCGGATCAGATGCCCGTTGCGCCCACTGGTCTGCAGGAACAGCGGATTGATGTCCGGCGTGTTGACGAAGAAATGCGGACGGAAGCACTCGCGCGGCACACCCTGGTTCAACTCGTCCACATACTCCTGCAGCTCGTGCTTGTGGTTGCGCCAGGTGAAGTAGGTATAGGACTGCGAGAAACCGCACTTGGCCAGGCGGTACATCATCTTCGGCCGGGTAAAGGCCTCCGACAGGAACACCACATCCGGCCGGCGCCCGCGGATATCGGCAATCAACCACTCCCAGAACGGGAACGGTTTGGTATGCGGGTTGTCGACGCGGAACAGCGTCACGCCCTCGTTAACCCAGAAAAGCACCGCATCGCGCAGCGTGTTCCACAGATCCGGCACCGCACCGCTGGCATAGAAGTCGACGTTGACGATGTCCTGGTATTTCTTCGGCGGGTTCTCCGCATACGGAATCGAGCCATCCGCGCGCCAGGTGAACCAGTCCTTGTGGTCCTTCAACCACGGGTGATCCGGCGCGCACTGGATGGCGAAGTCCAGCGCCACTTCCAGCCCATGCGCACGTGCGGCCTGGATCAAGCGGCGGAAGCCCTCAAGCCCGCCGAGCTCGGCATGCACCTCGGTGTGCCCGCCGTCGGCCGCGCCGATCGCATACGGGCTGCCCGGCTCGCCGTCGACCGCAGTGACAGAGTTGTTGCGGCCCTTGCGGTTCTTCGCGCCGATCGGATGGATCGGCGGCATGTACAGCACGTCGAAGTTCATCGCGCGGATATGCGCCAGCCGCTTGATCACATCGTCGAAGGTGCCGTGTTGCTGCGGATCGCCGCTTTGCGAGCGCGGGAACAATTCGTACCAGCTGGCGAAATGCGCCGCGCGCCGCTCGGACTCCACCCGGAAGGTCACCGGCGTCTCGGAGCGGAACGGCTTGTCGTCGGCCGCTGCCATTGCCTGCGCGGTATCCGGCTCCAGCACAATCGCCAGCTGCTGCAGCGGCTCGCTCTGCGCACCGATGCGGGTGAGGACGGCCTGCAGGCGCTCGGCCAAGGCACCGCTGCTGCGTGCATGCGCGGCCTGCACCACGGCCACCGCTTCCTGCACGTCCACCGGCAGCACCGTGTTGGCGGCGCGCTTCTTTTCCAGATCCGCATGCAAGGTGGCGAACACATCGCGCCAGCCTTCCACCCGGAACTCATAGGTGCCGATGCGCTCCAGCGGGAACTCCGCACGCCAGCGATCGTTGCCCAACGCACGCATCGGCGCGCTGGCCCAGGTCTTGGCATCGGCCGGGCGCCACAGCACCGCCACTGCGATACGGTCGTGCCCATCGCAGAACGCATCGGCTTCCACGCAGATACGGTCGCCCACGGTGCGCTTGACCGGGAAGCGGCCGTTATCGACCGACGGGGTCACCGACTCGATGCACACGCGCGGCCAGGCGGCCGCGGTCTGCGGGCGCGGGCGCATGCGCGGCACCGCCAGCACGTGCCGGGCCGGCACGCTGCGATAGACCCGCACCTCGCCCGGCTCCAATGCTTCCAGCGTCGCGCCGGAGAGCGTGCTGCCGTCCTCGCCCACCAGCGCTTCGGCATCGCCGAGCAGGCGCAGCAGATCCGGCGCCGGGACCGGCACCACATGATCGGCATCGCCGTTGATCAACAGCAGCGACGGCAAGCCGCCCAGCGGCTCGATCGCCACCGCCGTCAGGCCGGTGCCCTCGCGCAGCAGCGGACGCAACCGCAAGCCGGCACTGCTGGGCGGCACGCTATCGCGGGCCCTGATCGACAAGGGCAACGTCTCCAGCTGGGTCTCGTCCAGCAGCCACGCACCGCCCAGCGCCTGGGCCAGTTGCCAGTGCTGCCCGGCAGTGGCCACACGTTTGCCATCGGGCGCACCCACCACTGCGACAACCTGCGACGCCAACGCGCGCAGCGCCGTGTCTTCGTCGAAGAACCAGCTGCCGCGGCCGTCCCACCATGCGAGCGAGGAGAACGCCACATCGAATCCGGCACCGGCCAGCTGCTGCAAGGCTTCGATGCCCAGGCCCGGCGTCCATGCCGCAAACACCACCTCCGGTGCCTGCGCATGCACGCGCGCGATCAGCTCGCGCCAGCGCTGCGCCGGCACCTGCTGCGGCTGCAACAGGCGGAAGCCGGCCACGCCCTGCGAGGCCCAGTCCAGCAAGCGCGCGCTCCACCACTCCACCAGCGCCGCACCTTCCTGCGCATAGGTAAAGCGCGCCTCGGCCACTTCGGGCGTGGCGCGCGGCTGGCGCGGGTCCGGCACCGCCGTGCTGCGTGCCCGGAACCACTGCGGGTTGTCGCGCACCACGGCGCTGGCACCGCCCACTTCATCCAGGCGCACATCGAGCAGCAGCTTCACGCCGGCCCGGTGCGCGACCTGCACCACCTCGCGCAGACGCTGCGCGTCTTCCTCGCCGGTGGTGGCGACCTCGCTCAGCCGGCCTTCGGCGTCGCGTGCAAACGGCGGCGCGAGCACGACATGGTCAAAGCCGGCCTCACGCGCCGACCTGCAGCGCTGCTCCAGCCCGGCCTGCTCGCCGGTTGCCTCATTGAGAACACAGATCCGCATGGCGCCCCCTCAGCAGACCACGGCGCGCGCACGCACCGTGACGAAGGAAACGACGCGGGCCGACCCACCCCGCAGATCCGCCGGCGCTCGGTCACGACGCACCAGTCCAACTCCCGTCCGGATCGACCCCTGCCTACTCAAGGCCTGGTCGACCCTTCCTACCGTGACTGCACTCATGCGCAACTCCGCAACGATTCTTGACCCATGCAGTCAAGCACCCCCACTGCGAATTTCATGTGTCGGTGGAATTGACGAAAATCAAACAAGCCCGGCTGTGGTGAGGGCTCAGGCAGCGCCGGCCAACTCCCAAGGGTTGTAGGCTATGGCCTCAACCTGCAGGGAGAGCAAGGATGCGGAGCTACGTCATGGCAGCGCTGCTGGCCATCACCACAATTGCAACGGCAAAGGATCAGAGGCTGAGCCCGAGCCGTGCCGGAGAGATCGTAGGGCTTTGGCAACACGTCAGCGTCAACGACGACATCGTCAAGGAGGACTACGCCGGCTTCGTCCAGGTCGTCGACCTGGACAAGGATGGAGTCGATGAGATCGTCTATCTGAGTTCTTCGTATTGCTCGGGTGTCAGAACCTTCGATCGTTGCCGCTGAGCATAAGGTCGGTTGCCATCACGTTTACGGCAACGCGACGTGGGCTCGAACGCATTGCCAGAGCACGTTTGATCGACGTCCGCGCAGGTCCCTAGAGCTCAAGATGGCGACGTAACGCTCACTCGCCGCTTGCAGACCAGGCGTGGCAGACCGGCGATCTGCCACGCCCACGCCCACGCTCACATCGCCTTCTTGATGGCTTCCGCCTTTGCCAGATGCTGCTCGACGTGCGTCTTGGTCTCGGTCAGGTGCTGCTTGACCGGCTCGGTCGACGCCACCGTCATCATCTGCGTCTCGATCAGCTGTAGCGCGTCCTTGTGCCCGGCGATCATTGCATCGATGTAGGCCGCCGCGTAGTCCTTGCCGGACTTCTGCCCCAGCGTGGACAGGTCCTGCTCGCCCTTGCTTTCCAGCTTCTTGACGTCCGGGGTTTCGGCCAGCGTCCCCAGCGCCTTGGTCTTGTCCAGATTCTCGGTGTGCTCTTTCTCCATCATTTTCGCGTAGTCCAGCACCGCGCCGGTGACCTTCTTGTCCTGCGCCTGCTTCGCTGCGGCGATCTCGTGCTTGTCCACCGCCCCGAGCAAGCCAAGGGCGATGTCGTCTCCGGAACTCGCGCGTGCCGCGCCTTCAGGCGCCGGGCTGGCTTCGCCGACAGGCGGCGTGGTCGGGGTCGCCGCGCCACCGGTCGGCGTCGGCTCGGTGGACGCGGCAGGCGCTGCGGCCTCCTTGTCGGCATTCGGCTTGCAGCCAGCGAGCGCCAGCGCCGCGACGATGGACAGGACCAACAGTGACTGTTTCATGCTCCACTCCCTCTCGATTGGAGACAGCAGCATCTGCCTGCCCAGGTGAAGAAGGCTCATACACGTCCACTGCGTGATTCAGACATACGCATCTCCCGGAGGCGAATGCACAACGCCGCACCACACGCGTCACCGCGCCGCAATCGGCGGCCCGCTCCTGCGCGCGGGCGTGGACCTGGACGTGGTCAGCGCAGCTGTGGCATGCGTGGCGTGTGGTGGCACTTTCCTGCTGAAAGACGGCCTGGTTTGCCGCACACTACCGCGCCACATTTGGAGTGATAGCCATGCACAAGGCCTGGATGCTTGCCCTGTTGGGCGTTTCGCCGCTGGTCCACGCCGCGCCTGCCGACGACGATGCCACCTGCCGCAATGGGTTGTTCACCAGTGCGCCGGTGGCGTTCTCACTCGGCAAGGTCATCCCGCCGCGCCTGTACCTGCTCAAGGACACCGATGGCTGCCCGGACACGGGCGGGGCCGCATGCCAGGGACGCGCCTACGTGGTCAAGAACGATATCGTCCTGACGGCGCAGCGCCGCAATGCCTACGTCTGCGTGCTCTATCCCAACAAGGGAGGCGGCAATGCTGGTTGGGTCGCACAGTCCAGCCTGCAGATGCAGCCAAGCGCGGCCACGCCCACAGCGCAGGCGTGGAACGGCCACTGGCACGACGGCGACAACACGCTGCAATTGACCACCAACGCAGACGGCAGCATCACCGTCAACGGCGATGCGTACTGGCCCAGCGCCTTTCCCGACCCGGAACAGACGCCGGGCGGTCCGCACACGGGCTCGGTCACCGCGCGCGGCTATCCAGAAGGCAACCGCGTCGAGGTCAACGAAGACACGTGCAAGGTGCGCCTGCAATTGCTGGGCGACATGCTGCTGGCCGACGACAACCTGGAATGCGGCGGAATGAACGTTTCCTTCGGCGGGGTGTACCGAAAGAAGTAATCGCAAGCCTAGCCCCCCGGTGCGCCGCACGCCTGCAGTGGCAGGCGCATCGAGGCAGGCACGCCATCGACCACCGCGCGACATAAAAGCCGATGCCAAGCGGTGCAGTGCGGTTTACGGTGGCCCGCAACGACCACAACGAATTCGGCTCGCTCGATCCCGCAGCGGTACGGTGGATGCTGATAGCAGCAGGACGCGCCAGAGGACCTTGTTAGGGGTGACGCACCGCGTAGACCGGCGTCATCTATCATTGCCGATTGCTGTTTTGAAGGAATTGCGTTGAGACGTTCCGCCACGCGTTTGATGCGCGCACCGCTGCTTGCTGCCATGGCCTTGCTTGCCGCTTGCAGCACAACCAACACCACCAACAAATCGTTGCCGCCGTCGGCGGACAATCCCGTCAACACCAGTTACTGCATCGGGCGTCTTGCCGTGACGACCGATGTGCCCCTGCACTTTCTGGGGAGTTCCGCGCAGTTTTATTGGGGCGACATCGATACCTACCGCGAAGACGCCGCCGGCTACGAGCAGCGCCTGCTGAGCGCACAAGCATCGGCCAGCGATGGCAAGGTGCGCCAACTGATCAAGCCGGTGGAAAGGCTGGCACAGGACGATGGCAGGGTCATCGTCGCACACGCGGAAGACGCGTTGCCGCTCGACCCGAATGTCGTACAGGTCACCGGTTTCGCCCATCGCGATGGCACCACCTTTCGTTTCCAGAAGACGGCCATCAGCCGCCTGCAAGACATCACCGAACGGCGCACCAGGGAAATCCTGGCCTCGATCACCGGCAGCGCATCGCCCTTCCCGCCAGCGGCACAGTCCCAGCAGGGGTTTTGCGTCATGCACGGCACCGTCAATCTGGCACCCGGACACGACTGGCACGAAGCCTCCAGGGTCGAGGGAGAATTCACCCTGCAGGGGGCACGCTACCGTTTCAGTCTGCGTTCGCGCTACCTGCGCTCGCTGTCGTTGAACGAGCAGGAAGTGACGAACCAGCGCGATCTGCTACTGGCACTGGCGGGCGCCGTACCGGACTCCGGCCTGGCACCGATCAGTGAACTGTCGGGTGCCGCCGGCAACCCATCGCAAGGCAGTGCCCGCCTGCTTGAGATGACGACAGCCGACGGCAAGCAACAGGTCTACGAGTGGCACATGCCGGCCGTCAGTACAGCATCCAATACGCCGGCAACCTTTCTCTACATCTGGCCAGCGTCCAGGCAGGCGTCAGCGCAGGACCAGGCCAATTTCAGGCGCTGGGTCGTGACCCATCCGCAGCAGACGACGCCGCTGTTGCAGATAAAGCCAATGGCCAGCAACGGTGAGCCTCAACAGGCAACACCGGCAGCGGAAGAGAGCAGGTTGGTGTACCGGATGCAGTTGCATTACCACGGCGACCAGGCTGCCGGCGGGCGCCATTACGTGATCTACAAGGATGGCCAGAAAGTCGACGATGGACGCAGCGATGCCAACGGATTCACCAAGGCACACAATGCCGACTACGACCAGGTGTGGACAACCAAGGTGCTCAACAAATGAGTCCCTGCTTCAGTGCGGCGCACCCTGATCTACAACCAATCACGCTGGAGACGACCGGTAACCATCCGGGCAACCTATCCTCCTGAGACCGGCGCTGAAGATGGGCATCCAGGCAAGACGTCTCGCTTTCAAAAGTGTAGGCGTTCGAGCAGCATATCCGGGCTTTCAAGCGCGTTCTGGTTACCCGCCTTTCGGAATCCGCTACGCTCAAACCCCAACACGTGGACACGAGACAGGCAATGAGGCTGACAGCTGCGCAAATCCTTTCGACGCCTGGCCAAATCGAAGAGAACATCAGTAAGCACCTCGATGTCATTCGCCTGGCGGCGAGCAAGGGTGCGGATGTGCTGGTCTTTCCCGAGCTTTCCCTCACCGGTTACGAACCCGGATTGGCGCAGGCGCTGGCGGTGCAGCCCGCTGATCAGCGCTTTGATCAATTTCAGCTGGCAAGTGACCGGTACGGCATGCTCATCGCCGTTGGAGTACCCACGAAGGGGGCAAAAGGCACCGAAATCAGCATGCTCTGCTTCCAACCGGGGCTGGAGCGCACAAGCTACTCCAAACAGCAGTTACACCCCGACGAGTTCCCGTTCTTCACCGCCGGTACCGAGCAGCTTGTGCTCAGACACGCAGATCAGCTGTTGGCGCCTGCCATTTGCTATGAGTCACTGCAGGCAAGCCATGCAGAACAAGCTGCAGCGTCAGGTGCTGGCGTGTACCTGGCAAGCGTGGCCAAGTCGGAAAGAGGCGTGACATCGGCCTACAGTCATTATCCGACGATTGCAAAAATGCATTCCATGACTGTCTTGATGGCGAACTGTGTAGGCCCCGCCGACACCTTCATAGGAGCGGGTCGGTCTGCCATCTGGAGCAGTGACGGTGACCTCGTTGGCAGCGCTGACGCCTTCCAGGAGGCATTGGTGGCGTACGACACGAGGGATGGAGAAGCGAGCGTCTTCAGCCTAGCTTGAGATCAGGCCAAGGCCAGTAACAGGCAGCCCTGACTGTGCGGTGGCACTCGGCAATCCCAATTGCCCGCTGCGTCGGCAGCTGCGCGAGGACATCCGCGGTGGCAGGTTTGGCCTGACTGCATTATCAGGACGCAACGACCTGAGGATATAAGCCCTTTGCGCTGTTGAGCTCAACGGCCAACTTCCCTACCTTGGACAGTAGTTTGCCGATATCCTGCTCAGGATCAGCGTAGAAATAATCGATGCAAAAGCGAAGTGACGTGCCAAACTGATCGCCGATGGGTGGAAGCGCAACGCTCCTGATCTGCATCGGCTCGCCCGCTCGCGCCGAATCGCGTACCCACCAGGAAAGGAACTCGAGTGCCTTGAAGCCTTTCGGATCGCGCGTGATACCAAAGTTGACGGAGATGACAAGCTCGTTGTCCAAGCCTCCCTTTGTGCGCTTCAACGCGCCGAGCGGCAGGTCGGCATACGGAAGAAGACTGAAATCGCTTTCCGTGACATCAGAAAGATCCACCTTGTCCACCGCTGCATCGGTAATGCCGGGAATTGACGCAATGGCGTCTTGCAGTTCTTGTACTTCGGGCGGCATTTGCAGCTCCAGACGAATTGCGTCGGGCGATCGTCGTCGAGGCGCTGCTTGCCGTCAATTGCTCATGGTCTTGGAATTCGCCATCCACGGTGCGAAGCAAGATCAGGAGATAAGATCAAATGCATACCTGTTGTCTTCCGGCATCGCCAGGGCTGTTGGCGCCGGACTCGCACGATCATCTTGAGAGATGAAGGAGCCAGGCACCACCTATCTCGTCGAAGCACAGTGATATCGAAAGGCCTTGCGCGATGCGCATGGCAAACAGGGGCGTGGCGCCATTCCCGCTGACTTAAAAGCAAATTTCTGAGTCAGCGGGCAATTTACGTCAAGGCGTATAGCCCCACTGCGCGATGATGGCTTCCAAGATGGCTTGATTCGGTACGCTCGCGCCTTTACATGTCATTAGATATGCCCGGCGTGCCGCCGCCGTGGCTGACGGGTTGAAGGCCGGGCTCCATACCTGGATGGAATGGAAGGTTGCGATCGGCGCTGCACATTCTGGAGTCGGAGCACCGAAGCCGGACACGCTTGCCATGCAAAGAAAGACCGAGCAAGGATCTCCCGCCTGGGCGCGCGCTGGAGCGCTCAAACCAAGGCTTAAAGCTGCAGCCAATGCAAAAGTGGTGGCAATGCTACGTAGCTTCATGATGAATACGTCCCTGGTAGTGATTGAAATGACGTGCTTGTCTCTGGGCGACCTGCGTTAAGCGTGGCTCAGCGAGAAAGCCCCTGACACCGCTTGCAATGGTGTCAGCTGGGTCACCTGATGTTCCGTCTTCGCCAGAATGGCGGTGGTCAGGGTAGCATGTCGACCGCGCGCGGTGTGAGGGTTTGGCACGGCCGGCTGGCCGCCGAGCGAAGGTACGCTGGGCGCTAGTCCAGTCCAGTTGGGCGGAGGATAAATGCTTGCTCATCCATCGCACATTCTTTGAATGCGCTGCCGCCACAGCGGCCATTCCCATCAATGACATACCGTAGCGTTGCAGGTGGTCTGCCGTGGCGACGGTCTGTCACCGCCATGGCGACTGTTTCAGATTTGAGTGCTGGAACAGCCATGGATTGCATGCGTGATTTTGCACGTCGCCACGACGTCTACGAGCACCTTTCAACACGGACTCAGCGCCACTGCGAAACAAGGTCAGCTTAGCCTTAGTAAGTGAAGCTGACACCGTTCTTGGTCGCCCGGCATCGATGAAGTGTCAGCCAGCATCTGCGAACTCCCCACGAGCTGCCACGAACCGCGACCAGACCTCTGGCGTGCCGCTCTCCCAGGCGCCATGGAGCATCTTGCGAAAGACGGGATCCGTGCCTGCCTGCGCCTCGATGCGCTCAATGAATACCGCACCGGAGCCATCGAGCAAGTCTTCGACCAGCCCGGCGGCGACCATACCAAGCACACGCTCTGTTGGCCGGCGCCGAACTACCTCAAGAATGCCGGCCCAACATTGCTCTGCATTTTCACCGACCAGCTCCACCATGAACTCATAGGCAGCCAGGTAGTCCGGGTGCGAATCATCCAGTGAAGCCTCGGCCTCATGAACGCGGATGTACGCTTGCACCCACTCTTCAATGCTGGACCATGTATGCATTCTGACCACACCATGATTCGAAGTGCGTCGTGCACCGAAATGGTGCCGACTTGAATGAATTGCTGTACGCCGCCGGATTGCGGGACACAGACTAGCCGCTAGGCAGCATGCTCAGGCTCCCAACGAAGGTAGGCAATATGGGCCAACGCCGAAAGCTTGTGTGGATATGCCACGGAAACATGCTGATCATCTAAATTCCACGGTGCCGGGAAGTCAGCAATCACTTCCGTCGCAGCGCATGAGCTGCTGTTGAGCGCAGCCTTGGAGGGCTCTCCGTCATACTCAAATCGCAATCGAACAACGCTTGTCCCGGGATCAGCCTCAATCGACGCTTGTCTAAGCTGTGGATGAATCTCACCAAGCAAGGCACGCTGGAGAGATAACAGAAGAGCAGCGCCGCAAGGCGGCGTCGACACGGATGAATTATTGAGCCTCACAACGCAGTCCCGCGAGACTCCACGGCGGCTAGTAATTGCTGCATTCGGTGCGTGGCCTGATCCAAAGGGCCGCCGCCGTAGCCCAGCTTCCGTGCTTGGCACAACAGCGAGTGCACCTCATCGGAGGCGCCACGGGCGGCAGCTGCGGCAGCCAAGTTGGCATACGGAACCGGGTACAGATGATCTAGCGCCAATGCATGTTTCCAGGCAGTCTGCGCCTGCTCAAGCTCACCCAGCGCCGCGTAAGCTACTCCGAGGTTGTTGGTCACCATGGCAGCGAGGCTTGGAGTATGCGGAGACCAGCCTAGCCAGAGCGCGAGACGCCGCCATGGCTGTGCTTGGAGCTGAGTGAGCTGGTGATGGAATTGAACGGCCGCCTCCTCAGGCTTGCCTTCAGCAAGTGCGCGCTGCCCTCGAAACAGAGGCCGCAGCAGCAAGCCCTGAAGTCTGCCAGGCACGAGGAGGAGGAAACCGACCGTAAGTAATGCAGCGCTGGAACCGCCTGCAGCGCGGACCACGGTATACGTCAGCGCGCTTAGTGCGCCAAGTACGAGCAAATAATCCGTTCTGTATCTGGCGATGCGAGACATGCTGGTGAGCCTAACGCCTAAGTTGAGCTGCGCCGTGAGCGGCTTCGGTTTGAATGATTGGACTAAGCCTCAAGAACCTTGGCCGCATTCTTTCACTACGATTGGCTCAAGGTACTCGGGCAATGTTCCTGCAGCATTCATCTGAGTTAGCTCGTCTAGTCTCGGGATCCGGGCCGCCGGATTCGCCACAAGAAACGCTCTATAAGCCTTGAGCATGCTGCGCATCCCAGCGAGTTGTCCGGGCACGACCTTCCCCTTGTCGCTTGGGTTGCCAATTTGATGCGCGGCGCTTCCAAAAATGAACTGTACCAATAGCTCTGCGGAGTTGGGAACATCGGTCGCTAGAATTGGTGTAAGTACGCCTGGGCAAACATAATCGACTACATCCTTGGTCTTCTTTTCCCAATCTATGAGGAGCGAGCGAATGGCCGGCGCGCTTTCGTCAAGCGGCTTCTCCTCAAGGAATCGTGTCAGGTCTACGACTTGATCTGTCTTAACCCTGAGCTTGCCGCCATGCGCTAGCGGAGCCGCAAGCAAGGTGCTCGCTAGAGCAATGGCCAGGAGTGCTGCAAGTTTCATCGGAGTGCCCCGCTTAGGCCTAACGTTTGATCAAGCCTTCCCGTGAAGCGGGTACAGCTTGAGTGGATTGATAGGCTCCACTCTACAACGCTTCTGGATGCGAAGAGCGAAGATGTGGGATGGGAAACAGGGCCAGGTTGACTTTTAAGTGAACCTCATCCCTTCTGCGCTAAATCTATGAAATCCCCAGCCTCAGCATCGTAGAACCGCGCACCAAGCAAGTTGCACAGCCTCTGCAACATTGCAGCCTCTCTTTGACCCCCAGGCGCCTGATACGGATATGGTCCGCGGCTCCTCGCTATACTCAGGTTCCTCGACTCGGAAATTTAGTGCCAAACTGGCATCCTCAGCGGGCACGCAACTCCCGATTGCAGCCAGGGAACATCTGCCCTTGGACCAAGTGGCTCTGGAGCCCAGTCCTCAGGTAACTCACCCAGATCATCAGTTGCGCGCACGATAACTCCGGTGTTTGCCCTGCAACTTCATGGGCAAAGCCCTTGATGGCTGCGCCAGCCTGATACCCTTGCATAGATCAGCGAGAAGCCTCGTAGATTGCTGTACTTACGATCATCCCGGCGATGCCGGCGGCCGCCATGAAAAATCCCCTCCGGTCCCAAGTCGAACGAAACGGCCGCTTCTCGGGCGCGACAAGAAACGCGCCCCAGCGTATCAATCCACCGGCGCCGAGCAAGAAACCGGCGATCAGCATGCAAAGAATGTAGACGAATTTCATGTCGAGCAGGCCGAGTGGATTAATGGATCAGGTTTATAAGCCTGACCCCATTCTTACATAAGCAACAAGCGGGCGTAGCAGGCGGTCGAGGTGGTCTAGCGTGAGATGCGGTACGACAGCTGGCTACCCAATCTGTGTGCTCCTCTGCGCGGCGAGAGGTGAGCGAGCCCGGCGTGACGATCGGCGCGTTGGGCCCGGCTGCAGGTTTATCGGGATATCGACTGCTGGGAAGAGCACAGCGCTGATATGGATGTGAGAGTGCCGCCGTACCGATGCGTTCCGCGCAAGATACCCTTGAGCCCTTATCTCAAGAAGTAAACCTGACCCCGTTTCCCCCGTTTCCACATAAAATTGAAACAGTGTGAGCTCTCAAGTCGAACAGGCCGTAGGACATGGAACCCAAGAAAATTTTAATCAAATTCCCAGTTTTTTCTAACACCAAAGTTAAGGCGCGTTGGATCGGCGTGTGGAGCAAATGGCAAGTTCTTTCCGCCATTTGAACCGTGCGCCGATGTAATGTGGGCAGCCAAAAACGGAGTCAGATTGGACTTTTAAGCGAACCTGACTCCGTTCTTAAAGCATCCTCATGGGCGCACTTCTTCCAAATCGTGGCGCACCAGCGTGATCTCGCAGGGAGCCACGTGGGGAGACCTTAAGCCCAGCTTGGATTTTTGATGATTAGCACAGCTAATGGCAAACCTGGGTGGTGACCTCTGATCAGTAGCTACCCGTACAATTCCAGACGTTTTGGGCGTCTGTAGATCGATGGACGCATAAGTTACTGCCTGGGCCAAAATACTTGATTATCAACTCGTAATTATCAGGCGAATTTGAGACAAAAAATAACTTTATATTTGCGGAATCAACATTCGTCATGATTTCCTTATAATTGCCAAGCTCATCAATCGACTTGGGATAAGCAGCCCTTTCAATACGATAAGCTTCGATTGAACGAACTATAGCATTACCGACCTCCTTCGTCTTCTTGGCTTTCATACCTTGGCCAGGAGCAGCACAAGCAGACAAGGAGATCGCAAGAATAATTGCCAGCCTTAAGTTATTAGCAATCATTGCCCCATGCACCCATTTTGCACCTCGTTTTGCAAAGCAGTCCAAATTTCCCCGGCTAAGCTACTTGAGTCGCTAGCAAGGTACGAATCTTCCCATAACTGAGCCTGTGCTTCGTACTTGCCATCTCCAAAAAGCGCATTAAAGTATTGAGATGCTTGTTCAGCGCTAGAGGGACTCGCGTAATCGTAGGGACTCCCAAAGCCAAGTGTATATCCAACCTGAGGAAGTATGAGGCGTGAGGTGACCTTTGCACCTCTACGACGCTGCCACACATGAAAAACCTCGTGAGCAAGAGTTGAGCGCGCTTCAACTTTATTGAGGTCGATGCCTTTACCTATATCGCCATCAATAAAAAGGCTTCGTGGCAGCTTAACATTGCTGCCACGCAGAGACGAGCCGCGGCTTCCCGATGCTTGCTGGATATCTAGTGATGCAGTATCGAAGCTGCTACCGAACAGAGTGCCAATAAAAGCAGATTCTTGAGCAAATGGCGCACGAAGGCCAAATGGATCAGAGGAGAAAAACGGGCGATTGTTAGCATATGAGTAGCTATTCAGCCCTCCTCTTAATCCAATCGGATCACTCTGCCCATATCGACCAATAGCAGCATCGTAGTCACGAAAGTAGTTCTGATTGAACCCGCTCGCTGCATCAAACCGCTGGCCCGGAAAGCGCATATCGAACACCATCGCGGTGCCGTCTCCATCAGGATCCTGGTTGGGTGCCGTGTTGCCGAACGCTTCACCTTTCAGGCTCCAGCTCCATACAGCAACGTCGCGGGCAGCATCCACGACCACACGCGGGCTGCCTAGGTGGTCGGGTTCGATATAGTGCAGTTGACCACCGTTGGCCAACAGGCCCACCGGCAGGTCATCCAGCCAGATCGCTTGTTGCTTGGGTGCACCGTTGGTGTCGTAGTCGCCTAGCCAATGGCCGGCCTCGTCGTAGAGCGTATAGGTGTTGGTGGTGCCCAGGTAGCGACGTACCTGCTCGCCTCGGCCGTTGTAGCGGTAGTTCATGACTGCGACACCTGCGCGCTTGACCTGGGTCATGCGCCCGGTGGTGTCGTACAGGTACTCGCGTGCCTTGCCGCCGATGGTGAGGGTGTTGCCCATTTTGTCGTAGGTGCGTGCCACGCCTGCGACTGCGCTCAAGCGGTGGTTGGTCGTTGGATAGGTGTAGGCCTGCGTGGCGCCGCCGACTTTGGCGCTCATGCGGTTACCCGTGCCATCGTAGCTATAGCCGTCGATCACGGTACCTGTACTGCCGTCCTTGAGTGCGGTCAGCCGACCAAGCGCGTCGTAGGTCAGTTGAAGCTCTGGCGTCGGGTTACCGGCCGGGGTCAGGTCAGTGAGGTCGCCAACAGGGTCAAAGCCGAAACCAATCTCCAGGCCGCCTGTGCGGCTGTCCTGAATGCTCTGTGGGCGGTAATTCTGATCGTACATGCGTGCCAACGTGCGGCCGTTGCCGTAGGTCCAGCCGGCAGATGGGCCGAACGGATAGTAGGTCGCTCCGCTTAGCAGACGTTGGCGGCTGCCGCCTTGTGCCGTCACCCCAACCTCGGTCGTCTGGCCCTGCGCGTTGCGGACATAATCGACCGTGGTGCCATCCGGGTAGACCATCGACCGCAGACGGCCGCCAGGCGTGTAGTCGTAGCGCAACACCAACACCTTGCCGTTGACCGTCTGCACCTTGCGCACCACCTCGCCGAAGCGGTTGTAGCAGTATTGGGTGGTACCGCCGCCATCCTGGAGCTTAGCCAGCCTCCCGACGGTGAAGGTCTCACCGCTGGCGCACACGCTCTGCGTGAGGTCATAGGTGTAGCTGACATTGAAGGCGGTGGTGGGGTAGCTGATGCTCAGGACACGGTTGAGCGCGTCGTAGCCATAGGTGGACGTGATGCCGCGTGCATCGGTCTGCGTGGCGCGGTTGCCGGCGCTGTCATAGGTATAGCTAGTGACGCCGGTGTCCGGGCTGGTCAGCTTCAGGGTATCGCCGAAGCCGTTGTACGTGTAGCGCGTGTCCAGACGTTTGGGATCCTTGACCTGCAACGGGCGATCCTGCGTGTCGTAACCCACATTGGTTTCGGCCTTGATGCCATCGACATCCTGCAAGGTGCGCGCAAGCCGACCGAGCGGATCGTGCTCTTGCAGGGTGCTACGGCCAAATGCGTCGGTGATCAAACGCAGGTTGCCGTTTGCATCGTAGGCGTATTCGGTGGGATTTGCGGCTGCGTCCGCCTGCGTTTTCAGTTGGCCCAATTGGTTGTAAATACGGCTCAAGCTACGCTTGAGCGTACCTTGCGCATCCTTGGTCTGCTCCTCCAGACGATTGCCGGCATCATCAAGCACGTAATGAAGGGTGTTGCCCAGCGTATCGGTGACATCGGTGAGGCGTTGGGCCTGGTCATAGACAAACGTGGCGTAGCTGCCGTCGGGCTGGGTGATGCGCTTGACCAAGCCGGTGGGCAAATACTCCAACGTGGTGACGCGATTCTGCCCGGAAGTAGCGCCATGCACCGTGGTCGATGCCAACCAACCACGCGGGTGGTAGCTGTAATCGGTCAGCACCCCGTTTTCGTCAACGGCAGAAAGAACGCGGCCTGCCGCGTCATAACTCAGATTCTCGCGGATCTGGCCGCGGGCGTTGATGGTTTGCTTGAGGTCGCCCTTGCGATACGGGCACGGTCCGGTGCCGGTCTCGCACCCGGCAGCATCGGTGGGGTAATAGTTGTAGGTCGTACGGTCGTCGATATCCGTGCGCGGGCCATCGATGGACTTCAAATAGCCCAGGACCGGGCAGGTGCTACCTACTGCGGCGACATCGGATGCCTCGCAGTAGCTGTAAGCCACGTCACGCCTCTCGCTGGATGTTGCGCCAATCGTCGACACTTGAATGGGCTGAAGCCGATCGTTGCGGGTGTAGGAAATGGTGCGTCCAGTGCTTTGGATCAAAAGCATCCGGTTGGAGCCGGCGGTCGTCCGGGTCGTGGTCGTACGTTCTTGCGGAAGTCCAAACGCTTCCTGGACAGTGTGGACATTGATATCTACGCCATTCTCGGTCAGCTCCGAATAGCTATGCTTGGTCTGCACCCCAAGCTTGTCAGTCATAGCGCTGAGCCTCCTGCGATAGTCAGTCGCCTGATCGTAATAGGCGTAGCTCATCGTGCCGTCGCTTCCTGCCACGGATGCGACCTTCGGAGATTCGCCGCCCGCGGTGGTCATCGTGTAATCAACCGTGTTGCCAAGGACATCGGTGACGGCGGTACCGGTGGACGAATACGCGAGCGTGACGCCATCAACGCCGCCAGCGTGCTGGCTGGAGATTGCGCGGCCAGCATCGTCATAAGCGAAGGTACTGAAGCGCTGGCCGTCTTCCGTGGTGACGCCGGTCAGGTGCCGGGGAAAGCGCGTGTCCTCGTAGTGATAGGTTCGGCCATTACCATCGGCATAGGTCACGGTAACCAAGCGCCGTTGATCGTAGCCGTACCTGGCGAGCTGTACGCCGCCGGAGACGACGCCAGTGATCAGCGCGTCGTCGCTGTCGTCGGCGTACACCAGTCCGATGGAGCGACCCTGCAGCGAGGCGATGCTCTGCAGCCGTCCACGTGCATTGTAGGCATACACCAGCCCGCTGCCGTCCTCTGCCATGCGCGAGATCAGCTTGCCCTGGGCGTCGAAGGTGTAGATGGCATCCTGACGATACAATAGCCATTGATCGCCATTGGCGATGATCCGCTCGCCGGAGGCATTGGCCGCGCGATAGTTTGAACCCACTTTGCGAAACGGTACGGCGTAACCGCTGCCCTCTATTAGCCCCAACGCATCGCCCTGGACCGTTAGATGCAGGCTGTGCGAAAAAGTCCAGCCTGGCCCGAACCCTCCAGTGTTCAGTGCAATGCCCGAATGGTAGTAACGCGTCAGGGCAAGCCAACCCAGATCGAAATCGCGCTCGGCCTGAAATTTCTCGCCGGTCTTGACGTCGCAGGGGTTGCCGACCATGCCGGAGTTACCGCCGCTGTTCTGGCTGCCGCCTGGCTGACCCTCGCATTGCGGGGCGGTGACTTCGACGGTCGCGAAGATCGCCTTGTTTACGCAGGCTTGTTCGCTAATAAACCAGTTGGTATAGGGCTTGGGACAGTCCGTCCGCTTTGCGCGGGTCATGTACATGCCGAAGTCATAGGTATCGCTACAATCAGCAAGAAATGTATGCGCTATGTAATACCTGGACTGATTCTCCATACCAAGGTCGTACTCTGGATATGGGCCTGCTTGCGCAATCCATTCGCCCTGCGGCGCGACGGACGGTTTTCCACATTGGGGCAGCTGTTCTGTCAACTTCTGCACTAACACTGCAACGGCCTCTTCTTCCGTAGGAAGCTTCGCCGTACTCAAGGCGGTAAGGTAGATCCAATCTTCGTCCTTCGCCTTCTCACGTCCCATCCAATAAGTGATGAGCGTCTTTCCGTCTTCCCTGACTATCTGGTCCTTAATAGTGTCAACGTGCTGATAAGCATCCTGCATGTACTGCGGCCCAGGAATCGCCCTGATTGCCGCTTCCGCCTGCGCCTGGGTGTCGTAGACGCCGTGAGACGCTCCTTGCGCATCGCGTAAAAGAAATTGCTGTTTCTTTTCTTGAGCAGAGACGAGCGGGGAGGCCAAAAAAAGACAGAGCATCGCCATGAGCAGCGCGAAGCGCATGGAGCCAGTCTCTTTCTGGTTACGGCGCGGAGTGTTCATTGCGAATCCTTGCAAAAAGTCAATCGATCCAATCGAGTCAAATGCTGCAGAAAGCAGCATCCGTCTGGCCGCCCATCGGGCTGATCTGGTGTGATCAATTTCCTCAAGGGGCATGCTGGCCGCATGGGCAATGCTCTTCATCATCCCTGAGAGAGGCAGCGCGAAAAACGGGATACACACGTGTCGCATACGACAATCCTTGTCAGCACAAGTGGCAATAATAGGTGATGGCCCCAAGAGTGACAACCGACGTCGCCAATTCCCAGCGACTTCAGGAGGGTAAGCCTCAAGAAGTACATCTAGACGGAAGTTTGGCCAAGTGATGAAGGCACCTCTGACCGACGTTCTTTAGGTCCACACCTCTGGGTGGGACTGGCTTGTGTCGTGCGGATGCATGTCCCGGAAGACGGGTCAAAGTTGAGTTCTTAAGTGAAACCGACCCCGTTCTCTATAATACGCCCCTATGCAAGAACGGTGCTCAGGCCAACGAACAACGTTGCTGCTCTACGCGGTAACAGCTAAGCCTTCCCAAAGTAATTCCACCAAGCCTTCTTGCTCGGCTTTGCGCCATGTTCCAGCAATGACCCACGGCCGGGGCTGACGAAATGGTACTGGCCCGACGATTTCATCAGGCTGTGCAAATGGTTGCGTCCTTCCGCACGCTTCTCGGCGACGTAAGCCAGTTCGTCAGGCTTCAAGATCTGCACAGCTGCAAGGAACACGTCTTCCGCGGGAAATTGGATCTTCTTCGGGAGCTCAGGGTGCTCAACGCCAATCATGACGCCCACCATGCCGTGTTCGTTCTGGAAGTCCTCCAAGCCGCAGTCTTGAGCGAAAAGCTCCATCGTGATGACGCCGTGTCTTTCGATAAAATCGGCGATCTGCCCGCTGCATGCGGCTTGCTGGGAGAGTGCGTAGACCAACTTGAAAAGCCATGACCCTGCAATGTCGCCAGTCAACTTCTCTTTTGTCTCCGCGATGATTTCCAACCTATAGCCGTTGTTCGGTTCTTCAACATCATCGAACGGGTCTGAAAGACCGTTGCTTGCCACCCTAATGCTGTTGCTTGTGCGAATGACGCTGAATGCCTGCCGCAGTGCAGGCCAACTGGGCCCGCCCATAAAGGCCGGGTTTATAACATGCGCGATGACATCAGAATCGACCTTTCCCAAAGATCCAAACAACTCGTCACGCGCCGCGTTTGTCTTTTCGTAAATTTCCGAGCTCATGGTTTCCATTCCCATCAAATTTTCTAAGTTTTCTGATCTGCTTACCGGCAAAGCAGTCCTGCTAGCACTGACGGCTAACGGGATGTGCCGTATTGCAAAGCTCTTTGATATCTACCTTGCCGGCGAAATCCCCGTGCAAAACACAAGACGCTCGGATCGCCAGTGAGCGACCAGCACAGCGCTACGCGTGCTGGTGCGCGGCCGGCGTCAGCATGATGCTCGTCGAGTCGGTGCCTACGGTCAATTGTTGGCTGCCTTGTCTGCCGCCTTCTCCCCATCATCCGCCACGGTGACGATCAGCTCGCCGTTGCGCATGCTTATGTTGAGTTTGCTGCCGATGGTGAAGCCGAGTTGTTCCAGCCAGCGGCCGCGTAGGCGTAACGTGGGGATGCGTTGGTGGCTGTCGGGGTAGTAGCCGTAGCCGACGGTGCAGCGTTGCGGGGCACGCGGGTGGCCTTGGCGGCGCGGCTTGTTGGGATCGGGGCGGGGCTCGGGGATGGGGGTGCGCTCGAGGTAGGGCCGCGGCGGGATCGAGGGGTCGAGCGAGTGCCAGCCGATCTCGGTGGGTGGCGGCACCGTGGCGCGCTTGCGCGCTGGCTTGGGACTGGACGTGGGTCGACGCATGGCAAAGCCCTCCTTGACGAACAGGCCCCGCCGCCGGATGGCGACGGGATGTCGGGAGGTTAGAAACCGAAGACAGACGGCGGGCGTATTTCCCCGAAGGGTGTTGTATTAGCCGCCCTCCCGACGCAGGCAACGCGTCGGCTGCGCCAGCAGGAAGCTGCAGGCACAAAAAACCCACCGGGATTTCGGAGGTGGGTACCGCTGTCTTAGGAGTTTCTACGCTCCTTGGGGTAGAGAGTGCTGCGGGTCTGTTGGGATGTCAACTGTTTTGGATGGATAGAGCTGATGAAGATCTGACAGTTCTGCCCTGCTGATACGGCGCGCGGAAGATATCTCTTAGTACTCATCTGGCCGACTTATCTCCAGAAGTGAACCTGGCCCCCGTTTCCCCAATTTTCTCCACCACCGCCTAATGCCCGAGTTAAGCGGGCCGCTTTGCGGCGTTCGGCAAGTGAAACTTGCAAGAACTTGCACGACACCACGAAGCGGGATCGGCTTGAACGAATTTTAGGCGACGAACTCTAGTGTTTGTAACGGTGCTTTTTATGCCGTCGCTCCAAAGAAAGGTGATAGTGATGGAAGTCGTCCGAGTCCGTCTCGTTTTGCATTTTTCCACAGTCATACGCACATCCCCTACGAGCTGGTCCGAACAACCGTGCGTATTCTCCTTGGAAGGCGAGGAATGTTTCCCATTCCCGTTCCTTACGCGCTTCATCGAGGTAGCTCGGTTCCCAGGGCTTTCTGCCGTACTCATCGAATGCATCGGACCTTCCGTTGCTAAAACCCATCAAAATTTCTGTAGAAAAGCTAACGGATCTAGGGTCAGGCATCAGAAGGTGAGTCTCTCCTAACGCGTTCCATTGAGGCCTGATCATTTTCCGCTCTGGGAAAAGCCAATCACTATTTGTAGCCGCAACGTATCTTAATGCGCGCTTCTTGATAATATAGTTGATGGAAAGCATTTCCTCGCCGGAAAGCCGGCGCCCCGTTTGAATTTGTGTAAAGTTGAAGATTGCTGGTCGAAGTGGATTTGGGTTCGGTCTGTTTTTTAGCGGGTTGCCATACGGATGCCTTACCCATGAAAGATTGGTCAAGACTAAGAGCTTACTAGGGCTCAAGGGGAACAGAGTGTGCGTTCCGTTGAGCCATATGTGCGGATCCAATCCATTCCTGCACCAGCTAGAAGCGGGAAACGCGCCTTGGTTGTATACAGTTACCGGATGATCAGAAAGAAGAAACCCCACACCACTGTCACCAGCCTCGAAAATACTCCAGACCGACTCTGTCCAAAGTGCACAGAACAACATTTGAAGTTTTTGAAGTGCGTATAGCAGTTCATTCGAACTGCGAATTTTAGTGAGAGAAGAAAGGTATTTAAGTCCTTTTGGTGTTCTTAGCTTTTGCAAGCTAAGATATAGGAGGAAACGCTGGTAAAGTTCTCCATCGGCAGACGGGTGCGAAAAATTAGCGAAGTAATCGACTGATGAGATCGACTCCGAATCAATTTGGCCGAAGAATTTCTTTTCAATTTTGGTAGAAATAAGGCCGCCGAAACTGGTGGTGTAAAGGTCTCTTTGGAAGAAGCAGTTCTTGGCGCCCAATCTTCTCATCTCATTCCGAATGAACGAATGCCCGTTCGAGCTGACTCGTTCAGGTGAGAGATCAAGGTAGTAAAATTTCCTCTCTCGTTGAGATACGTCAAAGAACCTCTCCTGGAACCAAACAGGAACATAATGATTGTTTCTATAGTCAGTCATCTGGACTTCTGCGGTTGTTGCCTAACGCCTGAGTTAAGTAGACTCCCGAAGCGGCTCAGCTTGAATTAATTGTTAGGCCGCGTCAAAGAAATACTAGCCATCCAAATTCTCTTTGAGAACCTCAAGGTGGTCCGCCGCAACGGCGTACACCTCAGCGTCGAAGTCACACGAAAACGACGTATGAACTACGAGCTCAACCTTGGACCATGCACCTTCGCTTGAGGTTGCCACGTACGCCTACAACGGGGATGCGGAAAAACTCTCGCTCCTCGTTGAGCCAGTTTCGTTGTTTCGGGCTACGGGTGTGCAGAAATACTCTCATGGTTAAGATGAACTCCTTGAGCGGTCTAATACTTGAATTAAGCTGGCCCGCGAAGCGGGTTCGGCTTGAACTAGTCTTTAGTTGGCAACTTAATAGCCATTATTTGGATTATCCGGAAGTTGAGCAGTGCGCGCGGCGCCTGCCGACCCAGTTTAAAAACTACGCCTTGATCTCACCCACAGGACAATTCGCTGGCCTGGTTTTGTTCCATGTATTGACCAGTGATATTTTGTTGATCGAATACCACTCACGAATGTTTGGCCAGAACTTATTGAGTCCCTTTTCATACAGCGGCTCCCCATTGTCTATCCGAAAACAATTACTTTCACCCGAATAGGAGACATGGAAATGCGGCGGTGGATGTTCGTTGGAAAAAATTTCAACCTTGAATTTATTATTAGTCCTGACCATGTGTTCGAATAGGTTACGCATACCGGGCTCCACACGAACCCCAAGCGCCCGCAGTTCTTCGGCTTCTTCGTCGTCGTACTTGGATCCTTGGTCGAGCGACCACTTCAAGCTGGCTGCAAGATCGTCTGGAACATCCACTATCCATTTGGTCACGAGAATGCCTCTGTAGGTCTAACGCCTGAGTTAAGCCGCGTTGCGAAGCAACGTCTGCTTGAATTAATTGCTAGATGGCATCACGGTGAGTAAGGGGTACGCCTCCCTCCCTCTGCAGAACCTTCTCCCAGCGCACAACGATTCCGCGCAATAGCTCTTCACTGTCATCTTCGTATGCCTCAACCACTTTTTGCTAGTCCTGTGATAACTGAAGCACTATCTTCATGCAGTCGCACGGAGCAATCTGATTTACACAAAAAAATGGGTAGCTCTCTTTCAAGCAATAAAACTTGTGCAGCTCGCCTGCTTCACAGCCGCAGACGGGGCATTTTCATCGGTCACAGCAACCGCTCCATGCTATCTAATCCTGAGTAAGCTGGGCCGATTTGCGGCCTCGATCGCGTGAAACTTGCAAGAACTTGCACGAGTCCGCAAAGCGGACTGGGCTTGAACGAACTGTTAGGTATCATTGCGGCCTGGCATTTCGTCTTGAAAGCGGAAAGTCAGGATTGTGCTCTCAATCCAAATACCTAGGAGACGGATCAGCACTTTGAGGTCGGAAACATCTTTGTCAATCCACTTACGTACGTAATGAGCTTCATCGTTACCAAGCCAAGCAGCGCGAGTCGCAACACTTTTGATTCGCGCATCATCTACAAATCTGGAAATGCACTGAGCCACAGACAAAGCGAGGACTGATCGCCCCTCTTCTCCAGCCACACGTGAGACACAATAGTCTTTGACAAGATATTCAACAGCCTTGCGGTACCCCAAACCGCATATCTGAGTTAACGCTAGTGCCTCGGCAGCTTCTGCTTGCCAATAGATTTCTAAGAAAGTCGGTGACAGTTCAGCAATCTCGGTGGAGAAATTAGTTTTAGGAGTGTGCGTTGGATAGCTGGAATGAAGCTTGAAGATTGCCCTATCACTTCCAGCAAATTGAAGGAGACTCTGTAGATCATTTTTGGCGTCAATGGACTGAAGCTGATAGGTCGCAATGAATAAACGACCGCAGTCCTGATTAGGACATCTGCAAGTGCACTCAAGTTCTGAAAGTCCAGCTTTAGTGCTAGGAGTCAGATTCCATTCAAGCTCTTCCGGGACAACCCGGTGCGCGCAATGAGGGCAAAAATTCGGTTCGCGATCTCGTGAGACGCGCCCAAATGTCGGAAGGTCAGTGAAGTGAAATGCGGGCATGGTTGCCTTTGTAATAGCTAATGCCTGAGTTAATCCGCGCGGCGACTCGGTGTCTATTTAAACGAATTCTAGCCCTTAGTTGCGGGCTTCTTATTCGCGAGCAACCGATTGCATTGGAGAATGAACTTATTACCCTCCGGGCTTATAGTGAGCCGTTTGAACCACTTAGCTTGTGCCACAGGTAGTTTCTCGAACTGTATAAGACCGTACGGCACGAGCCGCAGCCCGACTTCGTGATAGAGAAAGCCTCCACCCGTATTACGGTCCCAATTGCTTTGCACGCCGTCGATGAATATGCGTGAGTTGGCTACGAACATCGAGAACACCGACGTTGTGCTGAGAGTCTTCTCGCTCGATATCTCCGGCGGAACCTCGATCGTCTCGTTGTTGAGGATAGTCATAAGCTCCGAGAAGGGCATGCCTGCGAATTGAGGCTCTTTTGACTTTGTCTCGACTCGACTCTTTGGCGCATCAGATGTCGCAAACTTCATATGGGCAGCGTGTGCTGCCATAACACCGTCGATGGCTGCAGCCGACTTAGCTGCCGCTCTTCGCTTGGCACCAAGGACGCTAACTAGTTCCTCAATAAGCTGGCTCAAGTCCCCTTTGCTTGCCAGCTTTGCCGCATGCTGGCCGCTGAGCGGCCCGGGGAGATCCTTAAAATCAACGTCATCTGCCAATAAAGGCTTGAGATGCTTCTTTGCTCCCCAACTCGCACCGAGCTCAAAGAGAACCCAACCGGAGGCAAGCGCATTTTTGGTTACGAGGCCGATCACTACGGAAGTTTCCCCCAGATCATCGCGAAGTGTTGCTGCCGAATCACTCCCGACAGGTAGCTTGTGGCCGGGGACGGACGTGCAGCGGAGATCTTCGTCGTCGATAACGATGCTGCTCTGCAGGAAGTCAACAATTGCTTCCGCAAGCTTCTCGTCCTTCGCGGAATGACTGACAAAGATACGAATTGCCATGAACTCTCCTGTGGGGGGCTAACGCCTGAACTAAGCTATCGCGCGAAACGGTTTCGGCTTGAATTAGTTGTTAGCCGTCAAGCTGCTACTTCTGGACGTAGTCATCTGGATCTTACTCCCAAGTGCTGCATTTACAGCCAATGGCACGCTTGAAAGCACTGAATAGCTCATGCGCATCAATGCAAGTGCTTGGAACAACTTGTTGAACGGCCTCCTCAGGTGCGCGCCGAACTTCAGTGCTCAGGTGGTCAGAATTTCTTCCATTTTTACTGATGCCATTCGTACTCTTCATGACGGATAACGCGTGAGTTAAGCCAAGCCGCGAAGCGGCATCGGCTTGGACGAATAGTTAGGCCTGCGTCCGGAACAACTCAAATAGCAAGCTTGCGGTGAACGAGGCTAAGACACCGGTGATTAGAACGAAGAGAGTCGATATCGTGAGGGCGCGATATGGGTAGCGCTCAACAGTTCGGCGGATCTTGTTGTACGTACTTCGGTCAATTCCCCGTATTTCTTGAACAATCAGGTCGATCTTCTCATTCGAAAAACGGGACTGGCGCATTCGCTCACGACATTCTTCGCATATCACAGGTTGCACGCAGGATTCCACGATATCTGCTTTCAACCCATTCATGTCAAATAGGCAACCTCTAGTCTCATCATGCGTGTAATGCGCTGCGCTCCCATGTTTTGGGAGAACGCCGCTGTTGCGCTCAGTGCTGATGGCGTAGGCGTACGCAACTCTGAGGACAGCATTGCTTAGCGGGATTTGCTCAGCTCGTAGGAAGTCGCCGATCTCAAAAAGTGAAAATACTACGTGGCGGTCGCTCACTCGCCTCGCATACCAGTTGTCTTCAAGGGGCACTCGCGTTACGCAGATCGTGATGCCTTGAGCCTGCGCCGGAGGCAACTGCGTGGAAATCTGCCTGTCGGAATAGGCCCATCCATCCAAGTCCGTATCGCAACGCAGCGAAAGTCTCTCGACTTTCGGGGAGAGAAGAATGAAATCAGACCTCCAACGCTCGATCTGATCTACGTCTAGATCTCTAGGCGGTGTACCCAAGAGACAAACCTTGACTTCCACAGCGCTCACGAACATTCCTTTGCAGGTCTAACTACATTGGACCGCCCAAGCGCGGCATAACCTGATCCTCGCCGACTGCATGACCGCGGTCAATCGCTGGAGGCGTTTGAGCTCATCGCTTCTCAGCTGCGCCCCTGCCTCTGACGCCTGGTGTTAGGCCGCATCCTTGCGGACTCATCCTATTACGCCGAGTTACTTGCGGCCTAACACCGAGAGCTAAGAAAATCCGATATTCGAGCTCGTTGCCTACGTTCCCGGCATCGCCAGCGTGTTGTTGCGTTGAGTCACCTCAGCAACCTCACCTTCCGTCACCAGCTGCAACCGCGCGCCCTTCCCAGCGCTGACACCCTGCACCGCCAACCGCACCATCGCTGTTCTCGGCACCAAATCCCGCGGAGCCTCCAACGCCGGAAATGGCGCTCTTGCCAGCTCCTTCCCACGTGCATCCTCCAACACCACAAACCCGGCCGGTGCATCGGCGTGGCCGAGGCTATGCACGGTCACTTCGATGGCATCTGCAGTCACGCGTACGTCGCCATGACCAATACCCAGGTCCGGGCGCAGTTCGACAGGGCTGCTTTCTGCAATACGTTCGAGCTGCAGGACGGTGGTGCGGCCTGCGGGGAAGTCGATGTCGATGGCCGCGCTTTTTTCGAAAGCGACCTCTTGCGTCTTGGCGTTGCTGTCGAGCTTGCCGTCATTGCCTTTGCTCACGCCCTGAGTGATGCGCCATTGGCCTGGGGCGACATTCCAGCCGGTCATGCTGGCGCGCCGGGTTTTACTGGAGGTGTTGTAGGCGATGACGGTGAAGCGGTCTTGCTGGGGTGCGGGGATGGCGATGGCGACCTGGGTGGCGGCCTCTGGATCGGCGAAGCGCCAGCTGACGGTATGGCCGGGGTAGGTTTGATTGCGCTTGAGCGCCACTCCCCCTAAGCGTGCGCGTTGCAGGTTGACCGTTGGGGATTCCACGCGGTCGCTCCACCAGTGGCCTTCGGTGTTCATGTAGAAGTTCTGCAGTTTCTCTCTTGCCTCGCTGCGGTAGATGGAAGCGAGATAATCGAGATTGCCGGTTTGCTCCCAGGCCACGTGGTGCGGGAAGTCCGGGGCGCTGCCGTCGTCTTTATTTGCGGCATCGATGAGCTTGCCGCTCCAGTCGGTGCGCTTGCCCATGACATCGAGGAAGTTTTCGTTGAGCAAGGAGAGGCCGTTGGGGCCGCTGTTGGCGACGCGGTAGTTAATGGCCTTGAGATAGCGCTGCTCGCCGGTGAAGCGGTAGGCGGCCCAGAAGGTGTGCAAGGTGTCGGCGCCGCCGCTGCCTTCGAACAGTTCGCCACCGCGGGTTTTGCCGGTTTGCCAGTTGATCTCGTTGGGCAGCGCCCAGTTGCCCTTGGCGTTGGTGTAGGCGTGGGCGAGATAGCCGTCTGCCAGGCCGGCGACGATGCGGCGGCTGTTGGGGTCGGCGTTATAGCCGCCCAGCAGGATGGCCGGGTGCACGATGGGGAAGGAGTACGGTTTTTGCCATTGCCAGTTGGGCTCGCGGTAGACCTTGCGGCCGCCGAACCAGTTGCTGGCAAACAGCAGGTGGCCTTGCGGGTTGACCTGGATGATGGTGTCGAAGGCCTTCACCGTTTGCATCAGCCGCTCGACGGTGCGCGGGTCGCCCCAGTTGAGGTACAGCAGGGCGCTGTTGAGGTTGATGCCCTCCTCGTACGAATGCAGCTCGTCGGTTTCGATGGTGGACAGGCCGTTGGTGAACATGCCGTTGCGGTAGTTGGCATCGGACAGCGCCAGCATGGAGGCGTTGAGCATGTCCGGGTCCACGCCCATCAGGGCGACGCCGGGCCATTGCTGCACCAGGTCCGAGTCGTCGGAGATGCCGCCACCGAAATCGCCGTAGGCCACCTGGCGCTGCTCGATCCACCAGCGGATGTAGCGGCGGGTGGCGCTGAGGTCCTGCAGCTGCCAGAACGCCCAGGCGGGCACGCCCTTGGGCACGCTGGGCAGTTCGACAGGCAACGCGCCCTGGTTGGCGTAGCTGATGTCGTTCCAGTACTGGCGGCCGAGGGCGTGGTCCGGGTCCACGCGCAGCAGGTCGGTGATGTCGGCATCCAGCCGCTTGTAGAGCAGCTGGCGCTTGGAGGTGGTGTGCTCTTCGACCAGGAAGCCCCAGTTGTCCTTGACCTGGTTGAAGCGGTCGGCGACGTGCTCGGTGAGTGCCTCGGCGCGCGGCTTGAACACCAGCTGCAGCTGGGTGCCGTCGAGTGCGTTGGCGTTGAAGCCGGGCGCGGCGGCGGCGATGCTGAGCATCAGGCTGTCGTTGCTCAGGATTCTGTCGCGCAGGTCCAGCCACAACGTGCGGGCCTGGCCGGGAGTGACCGCGACCGAGACATCGATCATGTCGCGCGCGGGCCAGATGGGGTCCTTGATGCGGATGTTGAGCGGGATGCTGCCGTTGTGGGTGGCCGGCAGGTTGAGCGCCGGCAGGGTGATGGCGATGCCGTCCAGGCCGTCGTGCATGTTCTCCCAGCCGTAGGACCAGCTGCGCATTAGCGCCTGGTCCGGCGGCGGGTCGCCCAGGCTGGATGGCACCAGGATGTGCACGATGGGTTGCTGCGCGCCTGCTGCGGCCTTGTCGCTGGGGCGCTTGCGCGCCGGTGCCTTGGTGGGCAGCGCGACCACGGTCTGGCGCTCGCCTGGCGGGTAGCGGCCGGCGATGACATCGCGCAATGGGGCGAGGTTGTCGTAGTCGGGCTGGATGTCGCTGCGCACGGTGTAGCTGAGTTGCGCGCTGCCCTTGGGCACGGCGCCCGGCTGCACGTTGTAGGCCCAGATTTCCTGGATGGGGGTTTCCTGCGCGGTGTTGGCAAAGCGCAGCGTGCCGCCGCGGCGCTCGGGGAACTGGTCCACGCTGCGCACCACGCCCTGGCTGCGCGCGAACAGCGGTTGCGCCTGTGCGTTGGGCGCGGCGTAGGTGGCCTGGCCGTAGGCGGCGCCGCGCAGCTCGATGCGGTTGAAGGCCTCGTCCGGCAGGGTGAGGTCCAGCGCCTTGCCGCCTTCGACATAGGTGTTCCAGTCCGGCAGCTGGAAGTAGTCGTCGCGCCCGGGCAGGCGCGAGCGGTTATAGACGCCGGGCCAGGTGGTTTCGGCGATGCCGTCGGTGGCCTTCCACATCCATTGCTTGAGGTCGCGCGCGTCGGCGAACTCCACCTTGCGGATGCGGGTGACCGGTGCGTCCAGCAGCGGCGGTGCGTGGCCGTTGTCCCAGCCAAAGCGGTGCAGGAAGGCGGCGTGTTGCGATGCCGGTGTGGCCGGCTCGGCGCTGGCGGGCTCCTGCAGGCGTGCGAGCGCGGCGGCGCCGCTGGCGTCGAGCATGCGGTCGTAGATGCGGATCTCATCGAAGTCGCTGCCGCGCAAAAAGTTGTAGCGGCTCTGCACCTGGTGCGGCGACATCACGCGGCCGGCCAGGCCGAACTGGTCCAGCGCGGCGTCGAAGTCGAGCGCGCCGCCGTTGGCGCACGGCGCACCGCAGTCCACGCGTGCGGCTTCCTTGCCATCGACATACAGGCGTACGCCGCGGGTTTCGTCCCAGGCAAACGCAATGTGGGTCCAGTCGCTGGCGGCCGGGGCCTTGTCGAGCTTGAAGGAGACGCGGGTGCGCGCGAGGTTGGCGTCGGTGACGAAGGCATCGAAGCCGTGGCCGTTCCAGTCGATACGCAGCCAGGCCATGTCCCAGCTGGTGTGGTCGGCATAGCCGACGCGGAAGATCACGAACGGCGCTTCGCCCACGGGATAACGCGCGCGCCAGAAGAAGCCGAGCGTGCCGCGCTGGGTGTAGAGGTTGCCGGGCGCATTCCACGACAGCACGCCGTCGTCGGCCCATTCGATGGCGTTGCCGCGTTTGCCGGTGGGCACCAGTGTGATCTTGTCGCGGAAGTTCGGCACGCCGTCGCCGCGGGCCACATCGGCCTGCAGGTCGCGGTCGGCCGACACCCGGAACAACAGCTCCGGCGCGGTGGTGGTGGCCGCGCTCACCGGCAGCGCGATCAGGCACAACATTCCCAACAAGAACTTCGACACGCTCACCTCGTCAATTCCAAAACGTAAAACAGCCACCGCGCGCTTGCACGCGGTGGCGACGACGCACTTACAGACCGTTGGCGGTGCGCCACTTGGGAATGTCGTCCTTCAACAGCTTGTCCGGCCAGGTGCCGTGCCAGGCATAACCGACGCGGCGCTCGTTGGGCACCTGCATGTACTCGGTCAAGGCCTTGCCGTCGCGGTTGGCATAGAGCGGGCGTTGATTCTGCAGGTCGTAGAAGCGTGCCCATAGTGACGCACCCGGTTGCGCGACGAGGATCACGTCCTGCCCGGTTTCCTGGGTGGGGTCGTCGATCTTCTTGGTGGCCAGGTCGCGCATGCGGTGGGTGTCGAACCAGCGCGCAGCGGCCTCGACCGCGGTCTTGATCTGCGCGGACGGGTTGGGCTGGCGCATCAGAAAGCGCACGATGCTGACCGACTCGCTGGAGGCCAGCGACGCCAGCTCATACGCGCGTGCCTTGGCCGGCTTGAGCGTGACCTCGTCGTACTGCGCGCCCCAGATGGTGAGCGTGCCGCCGATCTTGACCTGGGTGGCGAGCACGCATTCCAGTCCCTTGGTCACCGCCTGGCGGGCGCGTGCACCGTGGCTGGCACGCAGCAGCGCACCGGTGTCGCCCTTGCCCTCGCTGATGTCCTGCAGCAGGTTGAGCACGCGCACCATCGCGTCATCGTTGTAGGTGATCTGGTGATGGTAGGACGACAGGTCCGGGTAGAACTGCGGCCAGCCGCCGTTGGCGTATTGCGCGGTGAGCAGATAGTCCACGCCGCGCTTGGCGGCAGCCACGTACTTGGCGTTCTTGTCGGTCTTGTAGAGGGTGGAGAGGTAGCCGATCTCGTAGGTGGTGGCCTTGTTGTCGATGGTGGCGTCGTCCTTGCGCCCGGGTTGCTGCAGCTCGGCGATTTCCGCAGCGGTGAAGGTGCGGTTGTAGTCGACGGCGACGCCCTTGTACTGCTTGGACCAGCCGCCGGAGGCGGTCTGCAGCAACAGCATGTTGTCGGCGATCTTGTCGGCCATGGCCGACAGCGGTACCAGCAGCAGCGCAGTGGCGAGGGCGAAGGTGGTGAGCTTGCGCATCAGAACGGCCTCCAGGTGCCAAGAATGGTGTTGCGGTCCAGCGCGGCGGCTTGCGCAGCAGTGAGCTGGCGCGACCACTTCACGCGGCGCGACGGGTTGGCACCGGCGCCGCTGCTCTGGTATTCGCTGTAGCGGGCGGTGGCCTCGTTGGCGGCGTTGCCCCAGTTGTTCCAGCCCTCGGGCAGGATGTGCGCGCCGAGCTGGCTGCCGATGAGGCTGACGCTGGCATACGGCCGCCACGGCCGACCCAGGAACACGCGGGTCACGCCGCTGGCAGCGGTGACGCGCGCATTGCGAAACACGAAGCCGCGTGCGCTCTCCTGCGGGGTGGAGGCGGCGGTGAGATAGCCGTCGCCCAGCGAGTGCAGCTGCACGTTTTCGAACAAGGCGGTGCCGGCGCCAAACACGAAGTCCACGGTGCCTTCGACATAGCAGTCGAGAAAGTAGGACAGCTTGGCGCCGCGCAGGTACAGCGTGTCCTGGTAGCCCAGAAAGCGCACGTTGCGGAACGCGGCGCGGTCGCCATCCACGCGCACCGCCACCGCCTGCCCGACCGGGCCGGCGTGATTGCCGAAGCTCAGTTGCTCGGCAGTGAAGTCGTTGCCGGCAATGATGACGCTGGACGAGCCGGACGTGCCGTACTCGGTGCCGGTGGCCGGATTGATGCGTGAAGCGTAGTTGTCGTAGGTGATGATGGTCTGGGTGGCGCCGGCGCCGGTGAGCTTGAGCGCCGGTGCGTTGGACGGCACCACGATCAGTTCCTGGTAGGTGCCGGCGCCGATGTTGATCTGCGCGCGCTTGCCACCCTGCACGGCGGCATCGATGGCGGCCTGCACGGTGCGGTAGCCGGCGCTGCCCTGCTTGGCCACGGTGTAGACCGGGTCGGCGGCAATGGCGGCGTTGCTGCACAGGCCTGCCACGGCCACCAACGCGGTGGCGGCCAACTGACGTAAGACGGTTCTGCGATGTACTTGCATGTCGCTCTCCTGGTCAGAACTTGTAGCGCGCGCCGATGTAGTACTGGCGCCCGGTGACGGTGTACTTGTCGGGCAGTTCCAGCGTGGAATCGACGTAGCGGCGGTCGGGGGTGTCGAGCAGGTTGATGGCCTCGAAGGTCAGCGACAGCTGGTCGTTGAGCTTGTAGGACATGTTGAAATCCACGTTTTCCACGCTGTATTTGCCGGTCACGTCGGCCGTGACCAGGCGCTTGCCATCCAGGTCGTAGACGTCTTCCTGGGCGAGGATGTTGTTGATGTAGCCATCGCGGTAGCTGGTGGACACGCGCGCACTGAAGCGGCCGTCGTCGTAATAGACGGTGGCGTTGTAGGACTGCGGCGAAAGGTTGAGCAGGTCGCGCTCGGTGGCGGTGGTGGTGATGCTGGTATTGCTGCTGCCGGCGGTACTGAACAGGTAATTGATCTTGGAATCGACCTGGGTGTAGTTGAGCTGCACGCCGAAGTTGCGCCAGAAGCCGGGCAAAAAGTCGAACGCCTGCTGGTAGGTCAGCTCGAAGCCCTTGAGCGGGCCGCCGGGCGTGTTGAAGTAGCTCTGCACGTTGAAGATGGTGTCCGGCGTGAAGCCTGCGGGGAGCAGGTCCAGCGAGTAGCCCATCGCTTCCCAGGTGCTGAGCACGCGGGTGCGCTGCACGTAGCTGTCGATGTCCTTGTAGAACACCGCCGCCGACAGCAGCGAGCCTTCGCGGAAATACCACTCGGCGCTGAGGTCGTAGTTGGTGGAGCGGAACGGGTCCAGCTTGGGGTTGCCCAGGTTGATCGAGAAAAAGCGCCCGTCGTCGAAGTACTGGGTGGGCCCACCGCTGACGCTGGGCGACAGATACGCCAGCGTGGGGCGCGCCATGGTCTTGGCCGCGCCGAAGCGCAACACCACCTCGTCGCTGACATCCCAGGACAGGTTCAACGAGGGCAGGATGTCGCGGTAGTTGTGGTTGACGGTGGTGGGCACCAGCAGGCGCTCGCCGGCCGCGGCGGTGGCGCTGGCCACGCCGAAGAACGACTGGCAGTTGGGCGAAATCGCACCGGCCACGGTGGCCGTGCACGGCGCATAGCCGCTGGCGGCGATCTGCGTCTGCACATAGCGCACGCCCAGGTTGCCGCGCAGCGCGCGGCCCCACAGGTCGGTGTTGAAGTCCAGCTGCAGGTAGGTGCCCAGGCTCTTTTCGTTGACGGCGAAATTGTTGTTGGACGAGCCGAAGTGGCCGACATCGGCCAGCCGGTAGTCGCCGCCGGGCACGCCGGTGTCGCAATCGCAATTGATGTTGAGCAGGTCGGCGACTTTCTGGAAATCCGGAATCACCCAGGTGGTGGGGAAGCTGCCGTTCAAGCTGCGGCCAAAGCCGTCCAGGTTGGTGCTCAAATCGCCCACGCCCACACCGGCCGGCAGTGCCTGCGCCAGTCGCCCGTAGGAGATGTTGCGCGACTCCGACGTGTCCATGTCGTAGTTCTTGTAGGCCAGCCCGGTGCGGAAGGTGAAGGTGGGGCTGATGTTGAATTCCAGATCCACCTTGGCGGTGTCGAAGGTGTTGCCCACCGACTGCGGGTTGAGCCGCACCTCGCTGATGTTGGTGCCGCGCGCGGTGCCATTGCTGTTGACCGGCACTGCGCCATAGCCCAGCCACTGCCAGTTATTGGGGTTACCCGCGTCGAACGGGAAACTCATGCTGGGGTAATCGCCGCCGCCGCGCCGGTCCAACACAAAACCATCGAGGTTGGTGTTGTCGAAACTCACCATCGAAAACTCGGGGCGTTCGTAGTCCGAGGTCGAGTGGCCGACCAGCGCATTGACGCGCACCTGGTCGTTGAAACGGTGCTGCAGGTCCAGGCTGAACTGCTTGAACTCGGTGGATTCTTCGATGTTGCTGGATTCGGTGCGGAAGTCGACGTTGTCGAACACGCCGTAGGTGAGGCGGTTCTGGTCGTCCACCTGCGCTTCGCGCACGGCGATCTGGGTCTTGCCGCCGAAGTTGGCGGTGCGGTGCAGGTTGGCGCCGACCGAATCTTCGCGCTGGTCCTTGTCCAGCTTGGAATACAGCATGTCGACGTTCAGCAGGGTGTCGTCGCTGACCTTGAATTGCAGCGCGCCGGTGACGCCCAGGCGTTTGATTTCGTGATCGGTGCGGATGTAGCGCGGATAGCGCGGAATCCAGGCGTTGGTGGCGGTTTCGTAGGCCTGGATGTTCTCCGGCGTGTTGGCCGGGCGCGCGATGCCGGTGCCGCAGTTGGTGGCGCTGATGCCGTAGCTGCCCCAGCCGTTGTTGCGGTCCTGGTTGGCCTGCGAGCCGACCCCGGCAGGGGTTTCGTTGGCCAGCGGGTTGCGCGGGGTCTGCGGGTTGTAGCCCACCGGCGAACAGAAACCGTAGGTGCCGTTGTTGGTGGCGGTGCTCTGGTTGGAGTTGCGGTAGTTGCCGTGCTCCCAGCGCACCGGGTTGTAGCCCTCTTCGCGCAGGTGGCGCTCGCTGTAGGACACCGACATCAGCGCGCCGACGCGGCCATCGGCCCAGATGTTGCTGATCAGGCCGGAAAAGCGCGGATCCTTTTCGCGCGAGAGGTCGTTGTAGCCGTATTGCGTGGACGCGGCCGCTTCGAAGCCGTCGAAGTCGAACGGGCGCGAGCCGCGCAGATCAACCGTGGCACCCAATGAGCCTTCGTCCATCTGCGCCGACTGGGTCTTGCTGATGGTGACGCGGCTGAAGAGTTCGGAGGCAAAGGTATTGAAGTCGAAACCGCGGCTGCGGTTGACGCCATCGCTGCCGCTGCCGGCGGTGGCCAGGGCTTCCAGCCCGTTGATGCGCACGCGGGTGAAGTCCGAACCCAGGCCGCGCACGGAGATCTGCTTGCCCTCGCCGCCCTCGCGGTCGATGGAGACACCGGCGATGCGCTGCATCGATTCGGCCAGGTTCAGATCGGGAAACTTGCCGATGTCTTCCGCATAGATGGCATCCACCTGCTCCACGCTGTAGCGCTTGGCATCCAGCGATTGCTGCAGGCTTTCGCGGTAGGTGGCCTTGACCTGCACGCGGTCCAGGTCGACCGCATCGGTGGGCGTGGCCGGCGGGCCGACGGTTTGCGCGGCAGCGCTCACACCGTGCAAGGCCAGGACGATGGCCACCGACAGACGTGCGGCGGACAGGCGGACGCCTGCCTCGGCGGCGGGACGACGCAAACGGGCTTGCATGATGCACTCACTCCAATGGCACTGGCTGCAATGACGCGCTCAGCCTCCCCACGGGCCACCGGCGTCGACATGAGCGACCGACAGCACCGCTGCGCAGTCGTCAGGCGACTGTCCGCTGCGTGGTGCCTGACGCTTCCAACATCACGCCCACCGCGTTGCATGCGTGCAGCAACGGCAACGCATGCGCAGCGATCAGGCGTCGGATCGGGGCCCGCTGCGCATGTGCGCAGCGGGCAGACAGCGGGTCAGAACTTGTAGCGCAGGCCCAGCAGGTACTGGCGGCCGGTTTCGGCGTACTGCAGCGGCAGCTGGCCGGTCCGCGGCGAGGACACCCATTCGTCAGAGGCTTCGTTGGTGAGGTTGATGCCTTCCAGGCTCAGCTCCAGCTGCTTGCTGATCTTGTAGCGCAGCGAGGCATCGAGGATGGTGGTGCCGGTCATGCCGTGCACGCCGTCGACGTTGAAGCCGGTTTCCGCACCCGGTGCCTGGGTGAGGTAGTCGTCGCGGTTGGTGGCCGACACGCGCCCGGCGAAGGAGTCGCCTTCGTAGAACAGCGTGGCATTCCACGACGAGCGCGACAGCCCGAGCAGGTCGTTCTTCATCACCGGTGCGCCGCTGCTGGCCAGGTACTGGATCTGCGAATCGACCCAGGTGTAGTTGAGCTGCACGCCCAGGTTGGCCCACTTGCCCGGCAGGAAGGTGAAGGGCTGGGTGTAGTTGGCTTCCACGCCCTTCAATTCGCCGCCCGGGGTATTGAGCGGGATGCTGAAGGCGAAGTCGTCATTGACGGTGGCGCCGGTGCCCTCCAGCAACGAGGCCGGCAGGCCGCTGCTGGAGTACGGACGCACTTCGCGCGCGGTCTGGATGAAGCTCTCGATGTCCTTGTAGAACAGGCCGACACCGAGCATGGCGCCTTCGTTGAAGTACCACTCCAGGCCGAGGTCGACATTGGTGGCTTCGATCGGGTCCAGGTCCGGGTTGCCGCCGGCCACGGTGCGCGCACCACCGGCCACCGCCACGGTCACGCCGGGGGTGAGGCTGCCCAGGCCGGGGCGGCTCATGACCTTGGCCGCGCCCAGGCGCAGCAGCAGGTCCGGTGCCAGTTCGGCGACCAGGTTGAACGAGGGTAGCGTGTTGTTGTACTTGCGGCCCACGGTGGTCAGCGCCGGTGCGTTGTTGATCAGCGCATAGCCGGTGGATTCCTGCTCGGTGCGCACATAGCGCACGCCGAAGTTACCCGACAGCGGGATGGAACCCAGGTCGGTGGAGAACTCGCCCATCAACCAGACGCCGCGGTCCTTTTCCTCGACGCTGCGGCTGTTGTTGACGCGCGGCGCCACGGCGAAGGTGCCGCTGTTGCTGTAGATGCCGAACAGGTCGGCCACCGCATCCAGGTTGGGCACCACCCAGCTGGACGGGCTGCCGTTGATGCCCTTGAGTCCGGCCTGTTCGGTCAGGTCGGCCGGCACGATGGTGCTGCCGTTGGCAAAGGTGGGCACGGACAGTTCGTTGGCGCGGCGCAGCTCGACGGTGCTGAAACTGTAGTTCTTGGCCAGCACGCCGCCCTTGAGGCGGAAGCCGGGGCTGATGTTCCAGTTGAAGTCGATCTGGCCGGTGTCGAAGTCGTTGTCCACCGACTGCGGACGCAGGCGGATTTCGGCCAGTTCCCAGCCGGCGGGGTTGGTCGGGTCGATGCCGTAGTTCAGCACCGGCGCGCGGCTGTTGCCACGGTAGTCGTAGCTGTACCCGTCGACGTCGTACTTGTCCATGATGATGGTGGTCTGCACCGGGTTCTCGTGCGCAGAGCGCGAGGTGCCGACCCGGGCATTGATGCTGAAGTCGTCGTTGAAGCGATGCTCCAGGTCCAGGCTGACCTGGGTGAACTTGGTGTTCCACTCGTCGTGGCGGTTTTCCGAGCGGATATCGACATTGTCGAACTCGCCATAGACCAGCGCGTTGTTGCGAATCTCGCCGTTGCGCACGATGGTGCCCGGCTTGCCGTCGCGCTCCGGCCGGCGCGGGGTGAGCCCGTCGCGGTTGCGGCTGAAGGAGATCGCTTCGATGTAGTGCTCGTCGCGCTTGGCGTCGATCTTGGAATACAGCGCGTCCAGCGACAGCGTGGTGCGGTCGGTGGGCTTCCACTGCAGCGAGCCGGTGACGCCCAGGCGTTCCTGGTCGTGGATCTGCTGGGTGTAACGCGGGAAGCGCGGGTGGTAGACATCGGCCGAGCGCGCCGCGGCGTATGGCGAGGCGGGGCTGAAGTTGCCGTTGCTGGGGCCGTTGGCCCAGCGGCCGGTGTTGGCGCCTTCTTCCAGCACCTCGCGCTCGGTGTAGGCCACCGACAGCAGGGCGCCGAAGGTGTTGTCGGCCCAGGTGTTGGCGATCAGCGCGGCCACGCGCGGGTTGGCCTTCTCGGCCATGGCGTTGTAGGCGGCCTGGCCGCTGGCGGCGAAGGTGAAGCCGTTGTAGTCGAACGGGCGCGCGGTGCGCAGGTCGACGGTGGCGCCGAGCGAGCCTTCTTCCACATCGGCCGAGGCGGTCTTGCGCGCGATCAGCTGCGAGAACAGGTCCGAGGCGAACACGTTGAAGTCGAAGCCGCGGCCGCGGTTGGTGCCGCCGCTCTGGTCGCCGGCACCGACGGTGGTGAGCGCTTCCATGCCGTTGATGCGCACCCGGGTGAACTCCGGGCCCAGGCCACGCACCGAGATGGCGCGGCCCTCGCCGGCCTCACGGGTGATCACCACGCCGGGGATGCGCTGCAGCGACTCGGCCAGGTTGAGGTCGGGGAACTTGCCGATGTCCTCGGCGACAATCGCATCGACCACGCCGGCTTCGCCGCGCTTGATGTCCAGGGCCTTTTCCACCGAGGCGCGATAGCCGGTCACCGTGACGGTGTCCAGGTCGACGGCCGGTTCTGCGGGCGCTTGGGTGGTTTCTTGTGCTGCCAGGTGGCCGCTCAGCGCAAGGCCGATCGACAACGCCAGCAAGGTAACCGGTGTCTTCCGGCTGGTGGTCCGAAATTGCATGTCCTCCCCTCCCAAGGGTCCATGAACAACATGAAAGTCTGGTTGTGAGCGGCAATGACACCGCTGGTCAAAACGACGTTACCAGCTGAATCCTCCCGTAACATCTTGCAGCGCAGCAGAAGACGTCACCAAATTTGCCCAAAAGGGGTGCAAGCGGTCACTGCGCGTCGCATCATGGGCCTCGCCCGGCGCGTTTGGCGCCGGCTAGAATGACACCGATGGTCATCCTGACGCGCAGCGGTTCCCCCACACCGTGACGCACCACACAGCCGAGGTAATTGCCGCATGAGTCGTGCCCGTATCCTGTGCTTTGGAGAGTTGTTGCTGCGCCTGGGGGCGCCTGGTCACGAGCTGCTGCTGCAGCAACCGCGGCTGGACGTGCATTGCGGCGGGGCCGAGGCCAATGTCGGCGTGTCGCTGGCGCATTTCGGCCATAACGTGACCATGGTCAGCACGGTGGCGGACAACCCGCTGGGTGCGGCGGTGCTGGGCGAGTTGCGCCGCCACGACGTGGACACGCGGCATGTGCGGCGGGTGGACGGGCGCATGGGGCTGTACTTCCTGACCACCGGCGCGATCCACCGCCCCAGCGAAGTGGTCTACGACCGCGCCGACTCGGCGTTTGCGCTGGCCCCGGCCGACGCCTACGACTGGCCGGCCCTGGTGGACGGGGTGCAGTGGCTGCATCTGTCCGGGGTCAGCCCGGCACTGGGTGCGGACGTGGCGCAGGCCACGCTGGCGGCGGCACGCGCGGCGCGTGCGGCCGGGGTCAAGGTCTCGTTCGACGGCAATTACCGGCCCAAGCTCTGGCAACGCTGGCAGGGCGATGCGCGCGGCATCCTGCACCAGCTGTTCGCCTGCGCGGACGTGGTGTTTGCCGACTACCGCGACATCGGCGTGGTGCTGGGCGGCGAGTTCCCGCAGGAGACGCTGGAAGCGCGTGTGGAAGCGGCCGCGCAGCAGGCCTTTGCCGCATTCCCGCAGCTGCAGCTGATGGCCTGCACGCAGCGCGTGGCGCATAACGTGGATCACCACAGCCTGGGCGCACTGCTGGTGCCGCGCAGTGGCGCGGTGGCGCGCGCGCCCAGCGAGGAACTGAGCCCGATCATCGACCGCATCGGCGGCGGCGACGCGTTTGCCGCCGGCGTACTGCACGGCCTGATCGAAGGCTGGTCGCTGGACGACACGGTGCGCTTCGGCCTGGCGGCCGGCTGCCTGAAGCACTCGATTCCCGGCGATTTCAATCCGCTGTCGGTGGCCGATGTGCAGGCCTGCGTGGGGGATGCGCGGTTTGATGTGCGGCGCTGACGCGCTGGGAATCGGGAATCGGGAATCGGGAATCGGGAATCGTAAGAGCTGAAAGCGCTGGCGCTTCAGTGTTGTGGTCGCCTATCTGGTTGAAACGCTGCAGCGTCTGAAGCGCGCTGCAGCGCGACCTGACCAGAAGCGGCTAACGAAACTACTGGGCGGGCCATCAGGCCGCCCGCTGCATCTGTTCCCCACCCCACTTCAGATCGCCGCCTTACGGCTACCGCGTGCGCGGCGCTTGTTCGCGACCCATGCCATGACGGCGCTCACCAGCACAACGCACACCGAGGCGGGGATGCTGAAAAACGAGGCAATCAGCAGCGCATCCTGCCAAGGAGGTGCCGAGCCGTCCTGCATCACTGCAGCGCACACGACCGCGGTTGTGATCGCAAGATTGGCGGTGGCTTTCAGCGCAAAATGCACTCGCATAACGCGCAACAGCACGGCGCACACGGCGCTGACGAGAAATGCCAGTAAGAGATGAGCGATCAGTTTGTCCATCGGGTGCTCGTCGAAAAACCAGTCACCGGGAGCCACGACGCAACACTGCAGCAGCGCGCCGTATCAACGCGCATCCCGCCGCAGGGCCGCGCAACGCCACCACGGCCGGACCTACTTAAGACGGCCGGCATGATCTGCCGGCCATTTTCAACCTCATCGGGCTGGGAACTCCAGGCGCGGAGCAACCGCTCTTGCGATTCTCCATTCCCGATTCCCGATTCACCCCAGCTCGATGCAATCGAAGGTCACGTCCGTCTCTACATCGGCGTCGTAATCCACGTCGTCGCGCTCGAAGCCGAACAGCTTGAGGAACTCGTGCTTGTAGCCGGCGTAGTCGGTGAGCTGGAACAGGTTCTCGGTGGTGACCTGCGGCCAGAGCGCCTTGCAGGCGTCCTGCACGTCGTCGCGCAGTTCCCAGTCGTCCAGGCGCAGGCGGTTTTCGGCGTCCACCTCGGCGGGCTGGCCATCTTCGCGATACAGGCGCTCGCGGAACAGGCGGTCGAGCTGCTCGATGGTGCCTTCGTGCAGGCCCTTTTCCTTCATGATCTTGTAGACCATGGAGATGTACAGCGGCATCACCGGGATCGCCGCGCTGGCCTGGGTGACCACCGACTTGAGCACCGCCACGTTGGCGCTGCCGCCGCGCTTGGCCAGGCGCGCGTTCAACCGCTGCGCGGTGTGGTCCAGGTCGACCTTGGCCTTGCCCAACGCACCGTGCCAGTAGATCGGCCAGGTGATCTCGGTACCGATATAGCTGAAGGCCACGCTGCGCGCGCCGTCGGCGAGCACGCCGGCGCCTTCCAGCGCGTCGATCCACAGCTCCCAGTCCTGCCCGCCCATCACGGTGACGGTGTCTTCGATCTCCTGCGCGCTGGCCGGCTCGATCGAGGCCTGGATGATGGTGTCCTTGTTGGTGTCGATGGCGGTGGCGGTGTAGGTGTTGCCGATCGGCTTGAGCGCCGAGCGCTTCACTTCACCCGTGCCCGGCAGCTTGCGCACCGGCGAGGCCAGCGAATACACCACCAGGTCGACCTGGCCGCCCATCTCGGTCTTGATCAGCTCGATGACCTTCTCGCGTGCGGCATCGGAAAACGCATCGCCGTTGATCGACTTGCTGTACAGGCCCGCGGCCTTGGCGTGCTTGTCGAACGCGGCGGAGTTGTACCAGCCGGCGGTGCCGGCCTTGCTGGGGCTGCCGGGTTTTTCGAAGAACACGCCGAGCGTGTCGGCACCGAAGCCGAACGCGGCGGTGATGCGCGAGGCCAGGCCGTAGCCGCTGGATGCGCCGATCACCAGCACCTTCTTCGGGCCGTCGTTGCGGACGCCGCGCGCGCGCGTTGCCGCGATCTGCTCGAGCACATTGCGCTCGCAGCCAAGCGGATGCGTGGTGGTGCAGATGAAGCCGCGCACTTTGGGATGGATGATCAACGTGGACTCCTGGTCAGCAAGATGCTGGCGGCATCTTAATCGCTGGCCTGCTGGCGAAACAGCCTGAGGCACACCACACGCCGCTGTATGGCGCTGCGTGAAGCACGCCTGCAGCGCCTGGCATGCCGCACGACCGGGCATGCATCTTCCGCGCACGGACGCGAACGAACGGCGATCACCATCGATTTCCTGCGTCAGCGCCTGTGCTACTTTTGCGCCTGCCGTGCCGTGCCTGGCCGCGCCTGATGGCGATCGTCGAGGCTCCTCCCACCGTGCGACCGGTATCCGAGCGAATGTCTCTTCGAAGCGAGCGCGTCACGCAGCTGGGCTCCGTCCCGCGGTTTCGGCTTGGGCCCTTGCTGGTCGAGCCGGAACGGCTTGCGCTGATCGACGACGGCCAGACCATCGCGCTGGAGCCGCGCATGATGGAAGTGCTGATCGCGCTGGCCGAACGTGCCGGCGAGGTGGTCAGCGCCGAGCAGTTGCTGATCGAGGTGTGGCACGGCAGCTTCTACGGCGACAACCCGGTGCACAAGACCATCGCCCAACTGCGCCGCAAGCTGGGCGACGACAGCCGCCAACCGCGCTACATCGAAACCATCCGCAAGCGCGGGTACCGGCTGCTGCCCAAGGTGGTGTTTCCCGACGATTATCGCGGTGCGGTGATGGGCACGCAGGTGTGGGGACACGGCAGCCCGTACGTGGGGCTGCAGGCGTTCGATCCCGCTCATGCCGAGGTCTTCTTCGGCCGCAGCCATGCGATTGCGCAGGTGCTGGGCGCGATGCGCGCGCAATTGCACAGCCAGCGCGGGCTGGTACTGGTGAGCGGTGCCAGCGGCTGCGGCAAGACCTCGTTGCTGCGCGCCGGCGTGGTGCCGTTGCTGGCGCAGCCCGGCGGGCTGGATGGCCTGGAAGCCAGTGCGGTGGCGTACTGCAACCTGGCGCAATGCCGTGGCGGCGATGTGCTCGACACGCTGGCGCGCGCGCTCGGCGACTGGGCAGCGGGCGGGCGCGCGGTGTTTTCGCCGGCGCAGATGGCCGCGTTGCCCGAGTGGCTGCAGCGCCCTGCCCCGCTGCATGCGGCCATTGACGAGGCGATGCGTCAACGCCCACCAGCGCGCGACAGCGCGCAGACCCAGCGCCACCTGCTGCTGGTGATCGACCACGCAGAAGCGCTGGTGGCCACGCCCGGGATCACCGATGCCGATCGCGCCGCACTGGCCGCGGCCTTGCAGGCACTGTGCAGCAGCGCGCAGGTGGCGGTGCTGATGCTCACCCGCAGCGATTTCTACCCGCGCCTGATCGACGCCTTGCCGCAGATCGTCGAACTCAAGCGCGGCGACGGTCACGTGGATCTGCTGGCGCCGCGCGATGGCGAGATCGGCCAGATCATCCGCGTGCCGGCGGCCATGGCCGGGCTGCGCTTCGAAGAGGACCGCGACAGCGCCAGCCGGCTGGACGATGTGCTGCGCGATGCCACCGCGCGCCAGCCCGATGCGCTGCCGTTGCTGCAGCATCTGCTGCATGCCTTGCACGCGCAACGCAGCGACGACGGGCTGCTGACCTTTGCCGCCTACCGCGCATTGGGCGGGCTGGAAGGCGCATTGGCGCACCATGCCGAACACACCTTCCGTGCCCTGCCGGCTGCCGCACAGGCGGCATTGGGCCAGGTGCTGAGCTTGCTGAGCGTGATCCATCCCGACAGCGATGCGGTGACCGCGCGGCGTGCGCTGTGGTCGGCGCTGCCGGCGCATGGCGCAGCGCGCGTGCTGGTGGATGCCTTCGTGCAGGCGCGCCTGTTCGTCAGCGAGCTGGTGGCCGGCGAGCCGGGGTTTGCGGTCGCGCACGAAGCCTTGCTGCGGCAATGGCCGCGCGCGGCCGAGTGGATCCACGAAAACCGCCGTCTGCTGCAGGCACGCAAGCGGCTGCAGCTGGCCGCACAGCGCTGGGCAGCCGAAGGCCGGCGAAGCGATCACCTGCTCAACAGCGGCCGCCCGTTAAGCGAAGCGCGCGAGGCGGCGCGGCGCATGCCGCAGGATCTGGATGCGCTGGATCACGCGTTCCTGCATGCCTGCGAGCGCTCGCAACGGCGCCGCCGCGGCCTGTATGCAGCGGCGGCGACCTTGTTGGTGGTGCTGGCGAGCGCGTCGATGCTGCTGGGCTGGCAGGCGCGGCAAGCGCAGCAGGTGGCCGAACAACGGCGCGACCAGGCCCAGCAACTGGTGAGCTACATGCTCGGCGACCTGGCCGAGCAGTTGCGCACGGTGGGCAACCTCAAGCTGCTCGACAGCGTGGGCAGCCGCGCGCTGCGCTATCTGGAAGACCTGCCCAGCGCGAGCATGCAGACAGGCGATCTGATCAACCACGCCCGTGCGTTGCGCACCACCGGCGAGGTGCTGATGAACCAGGGCAAGCTGGACGAGGCGCAGGCGGCATTCACGCGTGCCGCCGCCACTGCCGCGCAGGCGCGTGCGCGTGCACCGGCGTCCCTGGAGGCGCACGCCGAAACCGGGCAGACCGCGTATTGGCTGGGCGATCTTGCCTACCGGAGCAAGCAGTTGCCCGTGGCGCAACGCTACTGGTCGCAGTACCTGGCCGCCTGCGAACACCTGGTACGCGCCGCGCCGCAGAATCCGCACTGGCAACTGGAACTGTCCTACGCCCTCAACAACCTCGGCACACTGGCCAAGGAGCAAGGCCGGACAGGTGCGGCGATCGGCTTGTTTGCACGCTCGATCGCCCTCAAGCGCCAGTTGCTGGCGCGCACACCGGACAACGCGGCGCTGCGCTACGAGCTGGTGGACAGCCTGTCCTGGCTGAGCCTGACGCAGGAAATGCAGGGCTCGCTGGCCCCCGCCGAGCAGGGCTACCGCGAGCAGATCGCCATGCTGCGTGTGCTGGTCGACCACGATCCCGACGCGCATGCCTGGCGCAGGCGTCTGGCCGGCTCACTGATCCGCGTCTCCAACCTGGCACTGGCGCGCGGCCAACTGCACCAGGCGCAGACCGATGCGCAGGACAGCCTGCGCATGCTGCAGGCGCTGGTGGCCTTGCAGCCGGACAATGTCGCCTGGCGCCGCGATCTGGCGCATGCCGACGCCCAGATCGGCTGGATGGCCGCGCTGGACGGGCAGCCCGAACTGGCGGTGCGGCACCTCGAGCGCGCCCGCCAGACCATGGCCGGGTTGCTGGCACAGGCGCAACCGCTGCCGGAGTGGCAGTGGCTGGACGCCATCATCGCGCTGCGCCTTGAGCGCGTGCAGCGCACGCGCGCGGGCAACCACGCCAATGGCCTGGCGCCGATCGTTGCGCAACTGGATGCCCTGCACCGCGCCAGGCCCGACGATCTGCTCGGCCTGGCCGCGCTGGCCCAGGCGCTGGTCTGGCAGGGCGAACAACAGGCCGCCGCCGGCGACGCGGCCGGCGCACGCGCGGCGTGGCAGCGCGCGGTGGCGGTGTTGGGCAAGGACATCGGCAACAGCCGCGACAAGAACCTGCTGGACCCCTGGATTCGCGCACAGGTGCATCTGGGCCAGCGCAGCGCCGTTACGCAACAGCTCGGATGGCTGTATCACGCGGGCTACCGCCACCCGGGATTCGTCTCCCTCTATGCCCCGCTTTTCAAGGAACAGGACAGCTCATGACGGACTTCAAGATCAAGCTCACGGTGGCGCGGGTGGGATTCGGCGGCAACACCGGTGCCGGCGAGTATTTCTACAGCTTCGCCCCGGACCTGCTGATTGTGGACAAGCACGACAAGGCATCGACGCTGCACTATTACTTCGATGAAGACGTCGTCCCCCGGCATTTCAAGATCAGGAGCCTGCTGAGTTCCGATGCCTTGAAACAGATCGGGCAACCCACGATCAGCCCCGACGGCCGCAGCGTGCAGGTCACCAATGCCAATAGCGTCCCGACCCTGATCTTCCTGACCATCATCGTCGAGGACGAAAGCCGGAAGGACAAGAAGACCTGGTTCAGCTGTGACCCCCAGGTGGGCAACGATCCGCAGATCAACCCGCAGGAAACCCCGCCCCGGCCGTAAGCCCTGCGTCGACCACCGTCTGGCGGCTCGCCGCCAGACGGTGTGTTGTTGCGGTGTGTTGCCGCGGCACAGCGTGCGCATGCGCGGGGCTTGGGCCAGCGATGGCCAGGCCACTGCCGCAGATACCTACGGTCGACCTGCGCACCGGACCAGCTGCCATCGGATGACCTTCCTGGCTGTCCCGGTGTATCTCGCTGTGACCTGGCTGGCGTGCGCATTGCCGGGCGCTCCGGCCAACCGTCGATGGCGGCAGGCAGGCCCGCCGCGGTGTCGCCCGCGTCGCCTGGCGACGTTCTTACTTATCCCACGCAGTCCCGCGCGCGCGGCTGGATGCCGGCCGGCGCGTCCGCCAGGCCGGTGGTGCAGTGCGGCGCCACCGGGTGGCGCCGGTCATCGCGCTCGGAGCCGTTGCTGAAAGCCACCTTGAACTGGCCGCGGCTAGACCACGCGCCGGGCATGCCGGCAGCGATGCTGTGGGTGCTGCCAACGCCGCGCCCTGCCCATGACCGACAGGCCGGGCCCGGGCTGCAACCGCCCTGGTCGGTGTGGACGGACAAGCTGTCGCAGGTTCGTGCCGCCGCGCCCTGCGCGGTCAGGTCGCAGGGTGCCACGCCGACACGCAGGTCGCGCTCGGTTGGCGGCTGGGTGTGCAGGGCGGCCTGGACCCAGGCGATCGGCAAGTCGGTCTGGGTGGGTGCCGCCCAGGCGCTGGTGGACAGCACCACGATCAACACGAACAGATACCGGACCAGGCGCATGACGGACTCCGCAGCGGACCGGAGCGCGGCGCGTCCCCGAGCGACCTCGGTGGCCGCCGGACGACCTTCCCGCCTGGCCGCCCAGACGACCTGACGGCAACCTTACGGTTGTTGACCAATCCTGCAGAAGGCGGCAAATTCCTTATGAAACAATGGCATGCAATCTGGCCAGATCGCGTCATGCACCATGGCGGCGATGTGTCCGAGCGTTGCGCCAATTCCCGCATGCGGCAGTGACAGCTCCGCAGAGCCCCGCCCGTCGGCTGGGAGGACTGCCCTTCGACTGAGCCGAATGGGCCAACGCCAGCACCGACAACAGCGAACCCGGCCAGCGAAGGGCAGACGCCAAGCGCTCCGAGCTGACCGCCGGCTCTTCCTTCTCCCTGCGGGAGAAGGTGGCCCCGCAGGGGCGGAGGAAGGCACGGGCGAAGCCTCGTGGCATCTGATTCCAGGAGCGGCTTCGCCCCCCATACCCTCACCCCAACCCCAACCCCACCCCCGCTCCTGCGATTCCCGATTCCCGATTCCCGATTCCTGAGTCCGCTCTGACCAATCCCCACTCCCGACTCCCCAATCCCCGCCCTCAAATCACCCGCAACGTGATCGCCTTCAACACCGCCCTTGTGCGGTCGCGGGTGCCGAGCTTTTCCAGGATGGTGGAGACGTAGTTCTTCACCGTGCCTTCGGCCAGGAACAGGGTGCGGGCGATCTCCTTGTTGGAATAGCCGCCGGCGAGCAGGCGCAGGATCGCCACCTCGCGCTCGCTGAAGGTCTCGCGCGGGGGCTGCTGGTCGCGGAACTGGTAACGCGCCCGTACCGGATCGGTGCTGACCGGCTGCAGCAGGGTCTCGCCGTGGGCCACCCGCTCGATCGCCTCGCGCAGGTCTTCCGGGGCGGCGTCCTTGAGCAGGAAGCCCTGCGCGCCGGCCTCGGTGGCGCGCAGCAGCAGGTCGCTGTCGTCGAAGGTGGTCAGCAGCAGCACCGGGGTGCGGTCGCCACGGGCGCGCAGTTGCTGCAGCGCCTGGATGCCGTCCACGCCGGGCATGCGGATGTCGCTGAGCACCACGTCCACGGTGGTGCTGACCAGCGCGTCCAGCAGGCCCTGGCCGTCGTCGGCCTCGCAGACCACCTCCACCCCCTGTTGCTGCAACAGCGCGCGCAGGCCGGCGCGGACCAGGATCTGGTCGTCGGCCAGCGCGATGCGATGGGCACTCATGCCGGTAGCCTCGCCATCAGGTGCATGCCGCCAGTGGGTGTGCGGCCAAGCTCAAGCTGCCCGTGCAGGGCGGCCAGGCGTTCGCGCATGCCGGTGATGCCGTTGCCTTCGCGGATGCGCTCGGCGCGGCGGCCATCGTCGCAGATGTCCACCTGCAGCTGCGCGCCTGCGCAGTGCAGGTGCACCGCGACCTCGTTGGCGTCGGCATGCCGCACCGCGTTGGTCAGCGCCTCCTGCACCAGCCGCAACAGCAGCTCGGCCACGCGGGCATCGGTGATGCGCACGGCCGGGTCGATCTGCAGGCGCAGCGCCGGGCGTGGGAACGGTGCGGCCAGCGCGCGCAAGGCGGTCTGCAGGTCCAGGCCCTGATCGTCGCGCAGCGACTGCACCACGTTGCGGATGTCCGACAGCAGCTCGGCCGACAGCTGCTCCACCACCGCGACCTCGTCGCGCCGCGCCAGCACCGGGTCGGCACCGAGCAGGCGCAGGTTGATGCGCATGGCGGTGAGCTTGTGCCCGGCCACGTCGTGCAGCTCGCGCGCCAGGCGCAGGCGCTCGGCATCGCGCGCGCTGTCGGCCAGCAGCGCGCGGGTGGCCAGCAGGTCGGCATTGACGTAGGCCAGCGCATCGCGTGCACGCTCGGCGCTGCGCGCGTAATGCGCGGTCAGCGCGGCGAAGGCCTGGAAACCGGCGTAGATGCCGACGATCAACCACGGGCGCTCGAACCCGGCCTGCACCAGCAGCGCATACATGCCCGCGTTCAATACCAGCGCCAGCAACAGCACGCGCACCGGCGGCCAGGTCATGCCCGCCTGCGCCACCAGCATGACCAGCAGCACCGGGGCGGTACCGACACGCGGCTCCATCCACACCAGCAGCAAGGCCAGGACCGCCTGCAGCAACGTGGCGACAGTGCGCAAGGCATGCAGCGACGGCAACACGGTGTGCAGCGACGGCAACACGGTGTGCAGCAGGAACAAGGCGGTGAAGCCGGCCAGCACGCCCCAGCGCCAGGCGCCCTGCGGTGACGCATCGGGCATGAACGACAACGCCACCGCCGCAATGGTGAACGCACCGGCCAGCCGCAGCGGATGCGAGAGATGACTCAGGGAAGAATGCATGCAGCGATGCTGACGGCCGCGTGGCCGCTCGGCAATGGTGCGCCTGCAGAAAGTGACTTCCGGCAGGTGCGATCGATGACCTGCGGCCCCTGCGATCCATGCGGCGCGTGCGCACACTGGCATCACCAGCCCACCCATCGCCACGGAGTCACACCATGTCTGCTTCCAGTCTGTTTCTTGCGCTCAATCTGTTATGGGGCGGCTACGAACTGCTGCTCAGTCGCCGCCGCCGTGCCGGCGACGGTGGCGCGCACGATCAAGGCACCCTGCAACACCTGTGGCGCGTGTTGTCTGCAGCGGTGGCCGTTGCGGTGGCACTGGCCTACAGCGGCCTGGCCCACTGGCCGCAGGGTTGGGGCGCGCCGCTGCAATGGGCCGGCTGCGCCTTGATCGGCAGTGGGCTGGCGTTGCGCGTGTGGGCCATCCAGGTGCTGGCGCGCTGGTTCACGGTGGATGTGACCATCCAGCCCGACCACCAACTGGTGCGCAGCGGCCCATACCGCTGGCTGCGTCACCCGTCCTATACCGGCGCGCTGATGGCCTTTTACGGGCTGGCGCTGGGCATGGGCAATGCGTTGTCGGTGGCGGCGATCGTGGTGCCGGTGATCTGGGTCTTCCTGCACCGCATCCGTATCGAAGAGGCCGCATTGCAGTGTGCGTTTCCGCTGGCTTACCCGGCTTATGCAGCGCAGAGCCGGCGCTTGCTGCCGCTGGTGTGGTGAGAGTTGATAAGGCTGCGGCGCAGCACCACTGCGCTGGGCCTTGCCGGGCTTGCGTCCTGCAGATCGCGCAGCAGTCCATCCGCCACACCGATGGTCTTACACTCAGCGGCTACCCCGCCGCTGCCGTTCGTCTTCGATGATCATTTCCGCCGCTTCCGACTACCGTGCCGCCGCGCAGGCGCGCCTGCCGCCGTTCCTGTTCCACTACATCGATGGCGGGGCGTACGCCGAGCACACATTGCGGCGCAATGTCGCGGATCTGGCCGATATCGCGCTGCGCCAGCGGGTGCTGCGCAACATGTCGGACCTGAGTCTGGGCACCGAGCTGTTCGGCGAGACGCTGGCGATGCCGGTGGCACTGGCGCCGGTCGGGCTGACCGGCATGTATGCGCGCCGTGGCGAAGTGCAGGCCGCGCGCGCGGCGGCCGCACGCGGGATCCCGTTTACGTTGTCCACCGTGTCGGTGTGCCCGATCGAGGAAGTGGCGCCGACGATCACGCGGCCGATGTGGTTCCAGCTGTACGTGCTCAAGGACCGCGGCTTCATGCGCAACGCACTTGAGCGCGCCAAGGCGGCCGGGGTGACCACGCTGGTGTTCACCGTGGACATGCCCACGCCGGGCGCGCGCTACCGCGATGCGCACTCGGGCATGAGCGGGCCCAACGCGTCGCTGCGGCGCATGCTGCAGGCGGTGACGCATCCGCGCTGGGCCTGGGACGTGGGCCTGCTGGGTCGCCCGCACGATCTGGGCAATATCTCGACCTACCGCGGCAGCCCGACCGGCCTGCAGGACTACATCGGCTGGCTGGGCGCCAACTTCGACCCGTCCATCGCCTGGAAAGACCTGGAATGGATCCGCGAATTCTGGACCGGGCCGATGGTGATCAAGGGCATCCTGGACCCGGACGATGCGCGCGATGCGGTGCGCTTCGGCGCCGACGGCATCGTGGTGTCCAACCATGGCGGCCGCCAGCTCGACGGCGTGCTGTCCAGCGCGCGCGCATTGCCGGCCATTGCCAATGCGGTGAAGGGGCAACTGAAGATCCTGGCCGACTCGGGCATCCGCAGCGGCCTGGACGTGGTGCGCATGCTGGCGCTGGGCGCCGACGCGGTGCTGCTGGGGCGCGCGTTCGTCTATGCGCTGGCGGCCGGCGGCCAGGCCGGCGTGGAGAATCTGCTGACCCTGATCGAGCGCGAGATGCGCGTGGCGATGACCCTGACCGGCACCCATTCAATTGCCGAGATCAGCAGCGATGCGTTGAGCCGGGTGACGCGGGAGAACGCGGTCTCGCCTTGATGGGATTCGGGATTTGGGATTTGGGATTTGGGATGCGTTGGTGGCTGAGAGCGGGTGGTCTGCGACTTGGCTGCAGGGCCCTTGCCCGCCCACCCTCGCGGGACACGCCGCAAGTACGTCCATGTAGGCGCTTACGCGACGGTGCGCGGGCAAGGACCTGTCGTGAGGGTCGGTGCGCATGGTCAGGCTGTGTGCGTGATGCGTGTCTGATCGAATGAACGTAGCGAGCAGTCGTCGGGTCAGTACGGGCTGCGCGCAGGAGCCGCGATGTATGCCGATCCCAAATTCGACCGCGCCCGCCTGGTGGCGGCGCAGTCGTCTTGTTGGCTGCTCTTAGTGGTTGTCGTCGCCGGTGGGCAAGTATTGCTGCAACGCGAGCACCGATTCCCACGGATCTGCACGCTGACGCTTGGCCCGTTGCAGGGCCTTGTCCATCGGGAAAGCGTCCGGGCCGCTGATCTTGCCGAGTTCTTCCCAGCGCAGCGGCACGGCGACGGTGGCCTTTTCGCGTGCTCGCAGCGACCACGAACACACGCTGGTATTGCCGCGCCCATTGCGCAGCCAGTCGACGAAGATCACGCCGTGGCGCTTGGCCTTGCTCATGGTGGCCACGTAGCGGTCCGGGGCGTGCGTGGCCAGCGCCTGGGCGAAGGCCTCGCAGAAATCGCGCGCCTGCTCCCAGTCGGCTTCCGGCACGATCGGCACCACCACATGCAGGCCCTTGCCGCCGGACAGGCGCACCGCGCTCTCCAGGCCGGCACTGCGCAGCTTGGCACGGATGTCGCGCGCGGCCGCCACCACGTCGGCCCAGGACACCCCGTCGCCAGGGTCAAGGTCGAACACCAGCCGATCCGGATGCTCCGCATCGTCGACCTGCGCGCCCCAGGGATGCAGCTCCAGCGTGTTCATCTGCACCAGCTCGAGCAGGCCGGCGGCATCCTCGACGTAGATGTAATCCTCGGTGCCGCTCTTCTGCTGCAGCGGAATCGCCTTGATATGCGTGCCCAGGTGGCGGCCTTCGTGCTTCTGAAAGAAGCAGTCGCCACCGGCGCCATCGGGGCAGCGCAGCAGCGACAAGGGGCGGCGTGCGATCTCTGCCAGCACCAGCGGCGCCACTGCGCGGTAATAGTCGGCCACATCGCCCTTGCTGATGCCCGCTGCGGGAAACACCACCCGCTCGGGATGGGTAATGGTGATGCCGTCCGTCGACGTGGACGTGAATTTGGATGTTGTGGACTGGGACGCCGTGGATTTGGAGGCCGTGGACGTGGACGCTGCAGCCTTTTTGGATGTCGTGGTCGCGGTCGTCTTCGATGCCGTGGACCGCACACGCTTGCTGGCAGTGCTGGTGGATGGGTCGACCGTCGTTCTCGACGTTTTTTTACTCGCCGCCTTGCGCGCAGGCGCGGCGGCCGTGGTCGCAGCACTGCCTTTACCTGCAGCACGCGCCTTGCCCGGCGCGGCGCGGTCGCCGCCCAACTCGCTCATGGGTTTGTCCTCGCGCAGACGCTTGAATGCGGCCTGCCGCAGCAGGCCTTCCTTCGCCCAGCCGCGGAAGGCGACCTCGGCGATCAGGACCGGTCGTACCCAATGCACATCGCGTGGCCGCCCCGGGATGTGCGTCGGCAATTCCAGCGTGGCGGTGTCGCTGTGCAGCGCCTGCAACAGCGCGGTGATCTTGCCCAGCAAGGCATCGTCGAAGCCGGTGCCCACGCGCCCGACATAACGCAGCGTCTTGCCCTCGCGTTGCGCCATCAGCAAGGCGCCGAAGCCGCTGCGCGCGCCCTTGGGGTCGGTGTAGCCCACCACCACGAACTCGTCGCTGTCTTCGTGCTTGGTCTTGACCCAATCGGCGCTGCGCCCTTCGCGATACCGCGCATCGGCGAGCTTGCTGACGATGCCTTCCCAGCCGGTGCCGGCGCTGGCCGCAAAGACCTCCGGGCCGTGGCCGATCACATGGTCGCTAAACGCCAGCGTGCCCGGCACATCGCCCAGCACGTCGTGCAGCAACTGCTTGCGTTGCAGCAGCGGGGTGTCGCGCAGATCCACTCCGGCCACGCCGAGCAGGTCGAACACGATGTAGCGCAGCGGCTGCGTGACGCTGCCATCGAGCGCGCGTTGCAATGCCGAGAAATCGCTGCGTCCTTGCGCATCCAGCACCACCAGCTCGCCATCCAGGCGCGCATCGCGCACCGGCAGGGCCTGCACTGCACGCACCACGTCCGGGAAGCGCTGCGTCCAGGCCTGGTCGTTGCGCGAGCGCAGCTGCACCTGGCCATCGACCATGTCGGCCAGCAGGCGGTAGCCGTCCCACTTGATCTCGTGCAACCAGCGCTCGCCATCCGGCGCCTGCTCGCGCAGCAAGGTCAGTTGCGCGCGCAGCTCGGTTGGGCATGGCGCATCGCGCGCGCCGTCCAGCGCCAGGGCGCGGGTACGCCACTGCCTGGTGTCCGCACGCACCGGGCGCGCGCGTTTGCCGGCTGCAGTTGTCTCGGCGCTCGCCGTTGCTGCCGGCGCGCGCCGCGCCCGGCTGGCCTTGGCACGGGTTGCCGGCGTCACTGCAGCCGATGCGCCGGCGGCCTGCTGCGCCACCAGCGCATCGGCATCCAGATCCGCGGCGTACGCATCGCTGCGCTTGAACAGCAGCCATTGCGGTTTGCCGCCGCGCATCTGCGTGCGCACCAATGCAAAACCGCCGCGCAGCAACTTGCCCTGCAGTTCGAATTCCAGCTTGCCGGCTTCCAGTGCCGCCAACGCATCGCCTTCGCACTGCCAATGCCCGTGGTCGAACACATCCACATGCCCGGCGCCGTAATGGCCCTGCGGAATATCGCCCTGGAAGCTGGCATACGACAGCGGGTGGTCCTCCACCTGAACCGCCAGGCGCTTTTCGCCCACGCGCAACGATGGGCCCTTCGGCACGGCCCAACTCTTGAGCACGCCGTCGGCTTCCAGCCGGAAGTCGTAATGGCGCGAGCTGGCGTGGTGCAACTGCACGACGAAGATCGGCTGCTTGCTGGCGCGCGCCGGCGTGTCGCCGGCCGGTTCCGGGGTCTGGTCGAAGCGGCGCTTGGCGTTGTAATCGTGCAATGACATGGGCGGGGCCTAGCCGGCCTTGCGGCGCGGCGCCGCCTTGCTGGCGTTGGCTTTGGTGGCCTTGGTGGCCTTGGCCGCGGTCTTCTTGGTGGCCTTCTTGGCCACTTTCTTGGTGGCGGTCTTTTTGGCCGACCCGGTTGCCGGCGTGCTGCTCTTCTTGGCCGGCGTGCGCGTATTGGCCTGCAGGCTCTTCTGCAACAGCGACATGAAGTCGACCACGTTGGTGCTGGCGTCTTCGTGCTGCGGTGGCTCGACATCCACGGTGGTGGTGCCGCCCTTGGCCTGGATGCGCTTGCGCAGGATCTGCTCGAGCTTGCCGCGGAACTCGTCGTGGTAATCCTCCGGCTGCCAGGTGCCGGACATCGACTCGATCAGCTGCTTGGCCATCTCCTGTTCCTTGGGCGTGATGCGGTACTCGCCCACCGCGCCGGCCGGCAGCTTGAAGTCCTGCGGGTCCACCACTTCCTGCTGGTAGCGCAGCAGCAGCAGGATCAATGCATCGCCCTGCGGCATCACCGCGGCCAGGTATTCGCGCGTGCGGATGACCACCTTGGCAATGCCCACCTTGCCGGTGTCGCGCAGCGTCTCGCGCAGCAGCACATAGCCTTTTTCGGCCTTCTTGCCCGGCACCAGGATGTAGGGCTTTTCGAAGTAACGCGGGTCGATATCGGCGGCATCGACAAAGGTTTCCACCTCCACCGTTTCGTGGCTTTCCGGCGAGGCCGAACGGATGTCCTGTTCCTCGACGATGACATAGCTGCCCTTGTCGTACTCGAACGCCTTGACGATCTCCTTCCACGGCACCTCATCGCCGGTGTCGGCGTTGACGCGCTCGAAGCGGATCGGCTTCTTGTCGCGCGAATCGAGCATGCGGAAATGCAGATCCACCTTGCGCTCGCCCGACATCAACGACACCGGCACATTGAGCAAGCCGAACGAGAGCGTTCCGGTCCAGATCGGTCGTGCCATCGGCGTGTGACTCCGGGTGTTGTATGAGTTGACCCATAGCTGTAGCGCGGCCACCGTGATCCATGCGTGAGCCGTGCGTCTGCAGCAGCCACTGCGTCCCCTTCACTAGGCGCGCGGTGAACTGCGCATCCATCCCCACGACCAGGAGCACCGCATGTCCCGCGACCCACTGCGCGACCAACCGACCCAGCCGGGCGAACAGCACGGCAAGCGCGATGCCGAACACTATGAAGACCGCGGTGCCGGCGATGCGCCCGACACGCTGGTTCCCGCCGATGGCGACACCCCGGCCAAGAAGCCTGGCACCGCGCCGTCGACCGTGGCAGACCGCTGAAACCAGCGGGCTGATTCCCCGCCCGGCAGCACCGCCAGGCGGGCCAGGGTTACGCCCGGCCTGCCCGCTGCAGCTGGGCGAACTCCTCATCGGCAAACAGGCGCGAGCGCACCAGAAAGCGCACGCCCTCGCCGTTTTCCAGCGAGAACATGCCACCGCGCCCCGGCACCACATCGATGATCAGTTGGGTGTGCTTCCAGTATTCGAACTGCGAGGGGCTGATGTAGAACGGCGCGCCGCCGATCTCGCCCAGCAGCACGTCGCGGTCGCCAACGATGAAGTCGCCCACCGGGAAACACATCGGCGAGGAGCCATCGCAGCAGCCGCCGGATTGATGGAACAGCACATCGCCGTGGCGTGCGCGCAGCGTGTCGATCAACTGCAACGCCGCCAGCGTGGCCATCACCTGCAACGGCGGGTCTGTCTGCGTGGTGGTGCCCTGCATCGTCTGCCTCCTGCGGCGCGGTCAGGCCGCCATGTCGAGCACGATACGCCCCTCGATCGTTCCGGCGTGCATGCGCGCGAACACCTCGTTGATGTTGTCCAGGGTGTCGGTGGCCACGGTCGCCGCGACCTTGCCCTGCTCGGCGAAGGCCAGCGACTCCTGCAGGTCCAGCCGGGTGCCGACGATCGAGCCGCGCACGGTCACGCCATTGAGCACCATGCCGAAGATGTCCAGCGGGAACTGGCCCGGTGGCAGGCCGTTGAGCGACACCGTGCCGCCACGCCGCACCATGCCGATCGCCTGCTCGAAGGCCTTGGGCGATACCGCGGTGACCAACGCGCCGTGTGCGCCGCCGATTTCCTTCTTCAGGTACGCCACCGGATCGGTGGTGCGCGCATTGACCGTCACCGTGGCGCCCAGGCGCCTGGCCAGTGCCAGCTTGGCGTCGTCCACATCCACGGCGGCCACGTTCATTCCCATCGCCTTGGCATATTGCACTGCCATGTGGCCGAGCCCGCCGATGCCGGAAATCACCACCCACTGGCCCGGCTTGGTATCGGTGACCTTCAGGCCCTTGTAGACGGTGACGCCCGCGCACAGGATCGGCGCGACCTCGACAAACCCCAGGGTGGCGGGCAGATGCCCGACGTAATCGGCATTGGCCAGCGCGTACTGCGCGAAGCCGCCGTTGACCGAGTAGCCGCTGTTCTGCTGCGCCTCGCACAAGGTTTCCCAGCCACCCAGGCAGTGCTCGCAATGCCCGCAGGCCGAGTACAGCCACGGGATGCCGACGCGGTCGCCTTCCTTGACGTGACGCACACCCGCACCCACCGCCACCACATAGCCCACGCCCTCATGGCCGGGGATGAATGGGGGATTCGGCTTGACCGGCCAGTCCCCCTGCGCGGCGTGCAGATCGGTGTGGCAGACTCCGCAGGCCTGGATTTTGACCAGCAGATCGCCGGCCTGGGGCCGCGGCACCTGCACTTCCTCGATCACCAGTGGTGCGCCGAACTGGCGCACCACCGCCGCTTTCATTGTCGTGTCCATGCTGCACTCCGCACTGATAGTGCGGCCCACCCTAGGCGCCTTGAGGACGCCGTGCCTTGATCGAGGTCAATTCGCGCGTGCGCGGTTCATGAACAGCCGGTGCAGCGGCCCGGCGTTCCTGTGCCCGATCCATCACGCATTGCAGTCGAGCAGTAGCAGGCCTACGCATCAGAAAAACCCTAGCGCCTTCGGCGAATAGCTCACCAGCAGGTTCTTGGTCTGCTGGTAATGGTCGAGCATCATCTTGTGATTCTCGCGGCCGATGCCCGACTGCTTGTAGCCGCCGAACGCGGCATGCGCCGGATAGGCGTGGTAGCAGTTGGTCCACACGCGCCCGGCCTGGATCGCGCGGCCCATGCGATACAGGCGCGACGCATCGCGGCTCCACACACCGGCACCCAGGCCGTACAGCGTGTCGTTGGCGATCGCCAGCGCCTCGGCCTCGTCCTTGAAGGTGGTCACCGACACCACCGGGCCAAAGATCTCTTCCTGGAACACGCGCATCTTGTTGTGGCCCTTGAACACCGTCGGCTTGACGTAGAAGCCCTCGGCCAGCTCGCCATCGAGTGTGTTGCGTTCGCCGCCGATCAACACCTGCGCGCCCTCCTGCTTGCCGATGTCGATATAGGACAGGATCTTTTCCAGCTGCTCGCTGGAGGCCTGCGCGCCGACCATGGTGTTGGGATCGAGCGGGTTGCCCTGCTTGATCGCGGCCACGCGTGCCAGCGCCTTTTCCATGAACCTGTCGTAGATCGATTCCTGGATCAGCGCGCGCGAGGGGCAGGTGCACACCTCGCCCTGGTTGAAGGCGAACAGCACGAAGCCTTCCACCGCCTTGTCGAGAAAATCGTCGTCTTCGGCCATGACATCGGCAAAGAAGATGTTGGGCGACTTGCCGCCCAGCTCCAGCGTCACCGGGATCAGGTTCTGGCTGGCGTATTGCATGATCAGCCGGCCGGTGGTGGTTTCGCCGGTGAAGGCGATCTTGGCGATACGCGGGTTGCTGGCCAGCGGCTTGCCGGCCTCAAGCCCGAAGCCGTTGACCACGTTGAGCACGCCCGGCGGCAACAGGTCGCCGATCACCTCCATCAACACCAGGATCGAGGCCGGGGTCTGCTCGGCCGGCTTCATCACCACGCAGTTGCCGGCGGCCAGCGCCGGTGCCAGCTTCCAGCACGCCATCAGCAGCGGGAAGTTCCACGGAATGATCTGTCCGACCACGCCGAGCGGTTCGTGGAAGTGATAGGCGATGGTGTCGCTGTCGATCTCGGAGATGCCACCTTCCTGCGCGCGGATGGCGCCGGCGAAATAGCGGAAGTGATCCACGCACAGCGGCACATCGGCATTGAGCGTCTCGCGCACCGGCTTGCCGTTATCCCAGGTCTCGGCATAGGCGAGCAGCTCCAGATTCTGTTCGATGCGGTCGGCGATCCTGAGCAGCACATTGGAGCGCTCGGTGGTGGAAGTCTTGCCCCAGGCGTCCTTGGCCGCATGCGCCGCATCCAGTGCGGCTTCGATGTCCTGCGCGTTGGAGCGCGCGATCGAGGTGAGCACCTTGCCGTTGATCGGCGTGGTGTTGTCGAAGTACTGGCCGCTGTGCGGCGCCACCCACTGGCCGCCGATGAAGTTGTCATAACGCGGTTTGAAGATGGACTGCGGGTCGGTGTTGAGCGGTTTTGCAGAGGCAAGCGCGTTCATCATGGTCTCCTGCGGAGGTGGTCCGATGCGCACGTGTATACCCGCGCGAGCGCTAGCGCAATGTCATGTCATGCGCTGTTGCGCTGCGTCATTGCAGCGCAGCCGTGTTTCCCCGTGCCGTGGTGGACGTTGCGCTGCAGCGCATCATTGCGTGCACGCGGCAAGGGCTCCGCAACCAGGCGCCGGATCGGCCGCCGTGCACCAGCACGCATTGCACAACCATCAAATCCAGACGTCGTTGTCTGCAGTGTAGGCGCCGCCCGCATCGCCAGTATTGACCACGCCGCGCGGCTCGACCAGCAGCACGCTGCATTCGTGCTCCGCCGCCGGGCGGTGTTCGACACCCTTGGGCACCACGTGCATCTGCCCGGCCGACAGCGCCACCACGCCGTCGCGAAACTCGATGGTCATGTTGCCGTCCAGCGCGATGAACACCTCGTCCGTGTCCGCATGCTGATGCCACACGAACGCACCTTGCAGCTTGACCAGTTTGAACTGGTAGTCGTTCATTTCCGCGACGACACGCGGGGACCAGTGCTGCGACAGCAGGGCGAGCTTGTCGCTGAAATCGATCGGGGCGTAGCGCGTGTTCAACGGAAACATCCTTGTGCAGGGAGTGCGCTTGCAAGCTTAGTGCATCGCATCACCGGCAGTCACCGCTGCATCAACGCGGCGCATTGCAGCCGCGCGTGGCGAACAGCGCAAGCGGTTTGCCCGGCGCGATGGGTTCATGCGCGCGCGTTGCGGGCGTCTGACGCGCGCCACGCCCGCACCGCTGCGATGACCTGCGCACCGTGGCTGGCGCTGGCATCACGCGCGGCAAAATCGTGCGGCCGCCATTGCACCTGTGCGGCCAGCCGTGCGCAGGCGGCATGCCCGTCTGCCAGCACGTCGGCCTGCTCTTTTGCGTTCAACGCCAGCAGGAGCGAGAAGCCGGTGGCCGAGATCGTGCAGTTGATGTCCAGCCAGTAGCGATTGTCCGCACGCAGCAGAAACCAGTCTGCGGGGGCGTGATCGATGACGATCATGGTGGGGCCTGGTGTGGTGGTCAGTGGCGTGTCGATGGCAGACCGTGCGTTGGCGGGATGGCTTTGTCGCGCCCGGGGGCGCTCCTACGGGCGGTGCGTGTTGTTGAATGCGCACCGCCTGCGGGTGGCTCAGCCG